>JABCOY020000027.1 GCA_013333375.2 Candidatus Saccharimonadota bacterium
AAATTCAGGATGCATCATCCCGTCAAACAACAGAATCATCCTGCTCTCCTTCGTGAATCCCAGATAAACATTGTCTTGCATATGTTGATCTCGTGTCTCCCTAAAGAAGAAACGATTCAGAATATACTTCTTAGCATTTTCCGAAATATCAATTCGCATCAAGAGATCTAGTTCTAGCATGATGCAGGGCTTATCCAAAGATTTTATCTTTGCTATCCTCTAGATTCTTTAGGGGATATCCCTGCAACATTACCCCTGGCTGGAAAATTACTGTTTCCGACTTATGAAATTTTAAGTCCCCCATCGTATTGACGGCTTTCTCTAACCGCTCATCTCTGCCTTCGCCAACCGGCACTGTCAATCGCCAAACATCATAGACGATCGCCTCATCGCGAATCACCTTGTCCACTAGTCCCCGATTTGTAAACGGCATTACACTACTTAACCCCTCATTTCGCATCTTTCCACCTCCATAAAACAGAAAAAATCGTAACGTCTTAGAAAATTAAAGAACCTATTCAGTTACGACTGACTACTCTGTTATTCTATAATATTTAACCTATTTTGTCAATCTAAAACATTGACAAACTCATTATTTAGTTTATAATTATATTATCGGTTTTGCCGTATCGTACCTTTAGTTCAAATCACATTTTTTAGGAGGGGACAATGAAAAATGAAGTTAGTAAAGCTTGGAAAGTCGACAGTTTAAGTCAGCTCGGTTATTCTCATCTCGTCGATGGTAATGTTAAAAATTATGTCGAACGTAATTATGAAACCGTAGAGCATTTGATCTGGGATTGCCGCTATCTCTATTATATGGAACAGTATCATCCAGGAGTTATTCGCAGCATTCCGCATTCGCTCAAGGTTTGTATGGAAATTTTTGAATACAATCATTTGATTTGCCGAAACATCGATTCCAGAATCATCGGCATGTATTATCTCTATCGCACGGTTTACGGCGACGACTATGAACCTTTGATTTTGGAATATCGTGACCCCAAAATCACCAAAAAGGCTCATAATTATCAGCTCACTGATCGCGCCAAAATTCTCACCGTCCACGACTGGAATCAGCTCTATGAGGAAGATATTTGTATCGACCTCGAGAGGAGCCAGAAAGAACTCAAGCACCTCGAAAACATTCAGCGGGTTTTACAGCGTGAGTTGACCAAACGTGAATATCGCGTCGTCAATTTTAGCTTCGGCTTGCAAGGTGATAACATTCATAATCTGCGTGAAACTGCAGTCCATGAAGGTTTACTTCTCACTCAGACTGATCGTCACCTCAAATCCGCGCTCAAAAAAATCCAACCTTATCTAACTAAAATTTAGCCCCTATCTAGGGGCTTTTTAGTGCCAAATTTAGAATAAAAAAGAGCCCCTCATCCTTTAGGAACTCTTCGTAGAAAAACTTAGACGATGACTCGCTGACACTAGATACGGGTCACCCCGGTCGCTCTATCTAGCGCCAGACGGGTCACCTACCCAAGCTACTCTACACCCACAACGTTTACGCCAATATATATTTACTCGTCCAATGTGGCGAGTGTGGCGCCCTGATGAATTTGCTCCAAGCGATCTTTAAAAATCGGTTTGGCGTCCGTCGAAATCAGATAATATTTATCCATTTTCGAGGTTACCAGATAAATCTCACTATCACCGATAGTTTCTTGCATCTCCTTCCAGTTTTCAGGCCGGAAAATATTCAGCAGCTCCTCTTTACTCATAAGCGGCAAATCAAGCTTCTCAATCGACTGAATATTCAAGATTTCACTCGGTCTCCGTGCATCATCGGAATCTATTCCACGCAAGCGAATTCTTACATCATCGGATTTTATTCCGCGCAAGCGAATTTCTTCCTCAAAATCGAATTTCGGCAGATGTCCGTAGTAAAATGCATTGAACATCTTAAGCAAGGCAAACTGATCTATCGCCGTATGAGGTTCCATAAATTCGAAACTCCATCGACTCACCAGGGAATAATCCCGGCGAATCCGCAAATTAGCTGCAGCACGAAGTTCTTGAGCCTTCTCACGTTCGCGTCTTTTCGACATACTATCCCCACCTTTCTGTCGTATTGTGTCATCGACTAAAACTAAAAGTACTTTAAAACTTAACCTTTATATTATACCACATTTAATGAAAAAATCCCAGCTTAAGCTGGGATTTTCACTAATGCTTAGATTATGGCTTCTTTTTTCGCTTTTTACCATCTTTAGGCTCACTTTTTGGCTTATCGTTTTTCTTAGAGCCGTCTGAACCAATATCTTTCTTCTTCGAGTCATCCATCTCCAATGTCGTCGGCTTCTGACCGTCAATATTAGGTCTACTCGAATTACCTGGTTTGTCTTTCGCTTCACCATCGGTCCTCTCGAATTTCTCGTCGTCCTCAAAAAATTCATCTTCACCTATCCCAGAATACCCCATCGCGCCACCAAAATCGTCCATGAAATTCAGCGCCGAGAAAATCTCTCGATCTAGCATCATACGATTTAAATTAGGGTCATCTAAGACTGAATTGACTTTCCTATTTTGCTCAATTTCATTATTTAATAACAGAGCAAATGATGGATTTGTGGCACTCAAACTTACATAAAATTCACCACTAGCTGCCGCGATTTTAAAGATCAACTCCGATTTCTTTACTCCATAGATATGATGCTGTTTCCGCATTTTACCCACAAAAGCTTTGTTTTCTTTCTCAGTGAGTTTCTCAATTCGTGCCACATTATTAATTACTCCATAGAAGCCAGACTGCCAAAGTTCTAAGATATTATCAAAACAGGGGTAACGCGATGCGCCAAATAGGGAAATTCCTAAATCCTGAATTTCTAACGCTCCAATCCTTCTATCTAAAAATAAGGCTACGCTCCTTAGAAATTCATCATACGCATACTCCACCCCATCCGCTGGCACCGTCGGGAACAGATGCCAATTCTGAATAAATTTTGAACCCAGCACCATATCCTCATGGAACTTCTGCTTCGCCGTCAAACGTCCTTTTTTCTCACGATTATCCTTATTCATCATTTTCACCCCCTCATGGAATAAATCTAAGCACTAATTTTCAATGTACTTTAACTAACGTTAACTATCTAGTTTCATTCTATCACGCCCCTGTTATTTTTACATCATAGTTTTTATCAATAAAAAACTCCCGAACTAGTCGGGAGGGTGGGCGTAATTACACCCAAAGGGAAATTGCGTTCCGCCACTAAGCGGGCGGTCGGCTCCGTACTTCTCATACGGATACTGTAGAGCAAACAGGGAATGGGAACGGGTAACAATATTAAATTGTATGTTGTATGGTTTTCGTTGTATTCTATTTTGAGGATGACATTTACATGCCAAGTTACGCGCTGCGTAGCTCAAAACACTCGACCAACGACGCGCCATCTAGAGCAGATCTACTTAATCTCTCAACGAAAATCTGTGAGTTCACACAGGCTTCCGCCTACTAGTGTTTCGATCCGTCTTTCAGGTCGAAGTGTATGTACTTCTTCTCCAAAGTGTGTGATTTGACGCTAAAAAAAGTATTTGGGTTAATTCAGCTTGCGAGGCTTCCTTAACCTTGGTTAAGTTCCCATTCCTGTTTATAAAAGAGCTCGTCTAGCGCTGGCATTATAATAACATAACTCATATTATTTGTCCATACCTTTTTTGACATTTTATACTTTTTATGGTAGAATTATATAGATTTAGTTCATTTTTTGTTTCTCTGAATTAAATCGTTTTTTGACAATTTGTGGGTAACTGAAAACTTAAAAAAGAGGGGGATTTTTTATGCTAATTAGTGAACAAGTTTGTAAGCAAGTAAATCAGAGTAATCTAGCCGAGCTTTTACCAGAGCTTGGCCGCTACACCATTCACTGGGCTGACGAATGTCAGTCTCGTGATCAACCCGGCTGCGAATATGGCATCACCACCGTGAGTTACGAAAATTGTCTTTTAAGCCACGTAATTCGTGCACACGAAGAAGCCAAAATACCTGGTGAAGTCTTAGCTTTACAGGCTAGAGAGGTTTTTTATAATGAACTTTCTCCTAGCAAAAAACATGCTAAATGGCGTCGCAGTTTCTGGCAGGTCTTGCTAGATGAGGGATACATTCGTAAAGGCCTCACTCCAGCCAATACTCAAGACACCTTTGCGGTGCATAAGCTCTATCAGATGGTTTATCATGATTTATCAGAAGCCAGCCAGCTAATCTGTAGCAAAGACGCCCTGTTTAGTAGCAATCAAGCTTACGAAAACTTTGTCATACTTTCTGACCGTGAAGTCAATCGCGTCATGGAAGTTTTAAAACGCTTCCCAGAAGATTTTTTCAATTGTCTTGATCTATTTTTTGGTATCGACATTCATGAACCCTGGAAAATTAATCAAATTGCCCGGGCACTCGAAATTCGATCAAGTGAAGTACACGAGATGATTAATAAAGCTTTGCGCGCTATGCGAGAAGATGAGCATTATCAACTGCCACCACTTGATTCTATTGTACAGGTACTACCAAAAGAAGTATTTCTAACACCTGATTCTAACGAGCAACTCTACATAATTACCAATTTTATAGAGTTAACGCCCGCCTTTGAATCAGTATCTAAGACTTACGAATTCAAAAACTTGTCTGATTTTGTTCACCAGTATTACAGAAGTCCAATGAAGGAGGTGATGTAATCGATGTTTATCCATCGTATTAAGAAGATGCAGTTTGACGTTCCTTATGCGGAATATCAGCGTTGTCTCATTGCTTCATCTGTTGCTGATACTTACGATGAGGCCATCCAGGAATGGGAGGTCATCAAGATGGAGTATCACCCAGACAAGGATTTGATTAGTTTTAGTAAACGCGTCCGCAGTCATACTGGCTGCACGATTCGGAATCGTAATACCAAAATCCTGCTCGGGCCCTTTAGCCTGACTGGATTAACTAAGCTCGGCAATAAGGATTTCAAACACCAAGCCGCTTTGCTTAGTCGCCTCATACATTTTAGACGCGACTATAATTTTGACCAAAAAGTATCTATCAGTAGGGAATATTTTAGTTCATATGGTTTTAAATTAGCCTTAGAGCAGAAATTTCTTACTCAGGAGGAATATGAAGATGCTGACCGGCTATTTCGGATGAACTTTACGCAATATACGGAAGCTGATCACAAATTACACTTCAAGCTTATGAAGGATCATCTGATTCCATTTGTAAAACATTACTTCAAAGAGAGAAATACTAAACTCAAAGATTCGGTGCCATTCTCGGAAACCGTAATCGAAACTTCAACTTAACTTAAATTTTACACGCACCTTAACCCCACAAATGTCAAAAATTGGGTCCCGTTATGGGGCCCTTTTTTCTGACCTTTTTATATAATAAATAATATGACGCAAATTCATTCTGAGCGAACCTACCTGGCCATCGACCTCAAATCTTTTTACGCCTCCGTGGAATGCGTGAAGCGTGGACTCGACCCCTTAACCGCTCGTCTCGTGGTCGCCGATGAATCACGCACCGAAAAAACTATCTGCCTTGCCGTCTCACCCGCCCTCAAATCCCTCGGCATCTCTGGTCGGGCCCGTCTTTTTGAAGTTTACGAAAAAGTCCCTCGTGGTAGCTTTATTATTGCCGAACCTGCCATGGCTGATTACCTTCAGGTTAGTTCCGAAATTTTTGCTATTTATGCCGCCTATGTCGCCACCGAGGATATCCACGTTTACTCTGTCGATGAAGCCTTTCTTGATATTACCAGCTATCTCCGCGCCTACGAAATGGACGCTGAACAACTCGCGCGCACTATCATCAAAGATGTTCTAGGCCATACCGGCATTACCGCCACCGCTGGGCTCGGTAGTAATCTTTATCTCGCTAAAATTGCCATGGATATTCTCGCCAAACACCAAACGGCCGACCTTGATGGCGTACGCATCGCTTCACTCGATGAGACTTCTTATCGCAAATTACTCTGGCGACACCAGCCTCTCACCGATTTTTGGCGGATTGGTCCCGGGATTAGTAAATCTCTTCACAATTTTGGCATTTATACTATGGGCGACCTCGCGCGCTTTAGCCTCACCGCCTCTGAAAAACTTTATCGTAAATTCGGTGTCAACGCTGAGTTAATCATTGACCACGCTTGGGGAATCGAACCCACCACCATCGCCGATATTAAATCTTATCGCCGCAAGGATCACAGTATTAGTTCTGGCCAAGTCCTGGCCACTGGGCTCTATTTTGAAAAACTTCGCAATATTCTTATCGAGATGGCCGATAAACTCTGCCATGAACTACACGAAAAACAGCTCCTCACGAATAACCTCACCCTGCATCTCTCTTACGATAAAAAGGCCGATTCTACCCCTATTAAACCTTTCGCTCACGGTTCCAAATCTTTTTCATACACCGACGAAAGTAATCTGATTATTGAATATTTTTTGCAAATCTTTACCCAAATTCTCGACTCGACCCATCCAGTCAAGAAACTTAATCTCACCCTCGGCCACCTCAAATCCGCCGATCTAATTACCACTCAATTAGATCTTTTCGAGAATCAAGAAACCACCGAACGGGCTAAGCGTAATCAAAGCCTCGAGCAAGCCACCCTACTCATCAAGCAAAAATACGGCAAAAATGCCATCTTGCGCGGCACTAGCTATCTCGAAGGTTCCACCATGCGTGAACGTAACCAACAGATTGGAGGTCACCGTGCCTAACCCTAATTATCAGATTGAAGCCCCTCAGCCAAATCTATCTACCCCCTCACAGCTAGATTCTGAATCAGCTGGCCCACATCAAGACATCATCAATCTTCAGCCTCCACGCTTACCGAATCATCCACTAATGTCGCGCACTGCCCGGGCCGCCCAGTTTATGCCCTTTAAGGCTCTCGAACCCCATGAAGCCAATATTCAGGCCGTCGAAGAAATTATCGAACAGAAAACCGATACTTATATTGAATTTGACGAAATCTATCCCGATTTTTAGTGCATTTATTTACAGATTTCATATCTTATGGTAAAATAGTCCCAATCATGTCAAAAAAGAGTAATACCAAACGCAAGCTCGTCGGTCTCGTTTCAGAGGAATCTGGTATCCGTGCATACTATACCAAGAAGAACACTATGAACACCCCAGACAAGCTTAGCTTGAAGAAATACGATCCAATTCTTCGCAAGCACGTAGTTTTCACTGAAACCAAGAAAAACCTTGGCCGTAACGAAGTGAAAGAGAAGAAGCGCTAAAATCTCCCTCTCCTTATGGGAGATTTTTTCTGTGTCTAAAAACATAAATTTCTTAGCTAGGAGAAATTTCTGCATAAAAAATTCATTCTCCACTAGACTACACCACTATCGAACCTCTTATATTTAACAGAGGTATTATAAGTTAAACACAAAAACCTTGAATGATTGCACTAATATTTATTGGATCATTTGGAGATGGTATATAATCACCTAAAATATTTTCTCCAATATTAATTGGAAATTGTAAGTCAGCTGCCCCTTGAACCCAATGATAGTCGTATATCTTTATCTTAGTTTTCTTTTTTGAAAATGGGGCAATAAAAGAGTCTCCTCTAAACTTAGTAAATGGTTGCATTATACATATAGCGCCTGCACCGCTTTGACTCGCAGTAATGCCATCCATAGTTGCAGTATTTATTTCTTTACCAGCAAAAGGCCCTTCATCTGCAATGAAAGTAAGTTCGTCTTCTGGTCTTTTGATAAATTCATAAGCTATACCAGCGAACTTAAAAATATATTCCTTGCCAATTTCATATTTCTTGTCGCGATTATAAAATTTCACATCTTGAAACTCTATGCTCGCAACACCCTCTGGATACTCGTCGTCAACGAGGTCCCCCTCCACAATAACCTCACCAGCAGGCAACAAATAAATGTCAGTTACAATAACGCGATGTTCTTTTTCACTCCAAAATTGAGATACAGGAAACCACGAAGTTATATCTAGACCACCCTCTTTGCTCTTTGTGCCAATAACAATTGCAGAAAAGCCACTTTTATTATCTATTGTGGTAAATTGTATAAAATCGTCACATATTGCGATATCCGTTTTAGTCTCTTTTTCTTTTCCGTGTAAGACAAACATTGCAACTTCCGCCAAATCTTTTGTGTCAGTAAGCCCTAATCCCTCAAATAGGTCTCTAGGGTAAAATTGTTTGTCATAGTTTTTATCAATAGAGACTACATCTTTCATAATTTTTATTATAATACACTAAACTCAGCACCACAATCATCGCAATAATACGATTTAACCGCAATACACCTTATGTTCATGACCTTGGAGGCTCTATACCGAGAAAATCTTTATATATCTTCTCCTTGTATTCAACCCCCATTTCTTCGATAGCCTCTAGAAATATATCATAAGTACCATCACCTCCTATAAAATCCCAGAACTCATTACCGATTAAAACAACTTCATCATTAATCATATCAAACCAGCGTTTTGGAAAACTCCAGTTATAGTCAGCCTTCTTGTTGCCATAGGGGTTATATGGTAATGCAAAAAATGCACCTTGAACTGGCATAGGATCCATTGCGTAGAGTTTAAGAATCTTTTCTTTACTTACTTTAGTCTGGTCACTATTTGGAAGTGGTGCTTTTAATTCAAAGGCATATTTTTCACCCTCTCGAGTTTCTAAATATAAATCCGCTAAAACAGAACAAGGGATCATTTTCCCACTATTACCATCTAAGACATACTCGAGTTCTCGTCTCCAATCCGGTTTTTCTTTTTTGTTCTTTTGTGGATGTTCTAAACTATTAAGAATCTCTTGGATACGTCGCAAGCGTTCTTCATCTATGTCACCCTCAATCATCTTCTGTCTTTCAGCAGAACCTCGACCAGTATTGCCTGCAACTCTTCCTAATTCTTCCCAAGCATTACCGAATGGTGTGACAAAGCGTCTCTCAAAATGCGAACCCTTAAAAATCTCATCTGGCACCAAAGCTGCATATAGTGGTTTTTCGGCGTGATGTTTTTCCGGTATAAAAGGGTCTTTTATTAAAACATTATCCATTACTTTATCCATCATATTTTTGATAACAGTCTGTATTGATTTTTTCATTTCTCTTTTATTCATCATCTGGACCTCCTTAATTTTCGCATTTTTATTACGCCATTTTTTCATTAGTTTTTTCCAAAACACTCAACACCTCCTTGACTATTTCGCTCACAATATTTATCGCTATTGAGTTTCCCAACAGCCCCATAGCAACACTTGTGGATACTTCAAAATTATAAGAATCTGGAAAACCTTGTATTCTCGCAGCTTCTCTTACCGTTATTGGTCGGTATTTCTTTTTCCAGTAGATATTCTCAAGAAAATATGCTTTTTTATTCTCGACATCACCGGGTATCGATTCGGTGGAAACAAAGTCTCTAGTGCCAGATTTTGTTAACGTTGAAAATACGTGAGACTCTGGAAGAAAGATACGGTAAATACCATTGAGCCCAGAGGAGATTCTAGAATTAGCTAAATCATACTTATCATCCTTAGGTTTCAACAAACCCTTTTTTACCAAGCCATCTATATCCGCCTGTGTTATAGTTGTCTCGCAAGTGTCATTATAGTCAGAGAAGAGAGAGGGATTATCGAACTTGGGCTCTAATAATTCTTGAATATCCGCCAAACTCATAGGGTTTCCATCTTTGTTGCCATACTTTGGCTTGCGACGATTTTTCATAATCAACATACAGATCTTTTTCTCGAGAGGGGTTGTCTCGATTAAGTCCCAAGAATGGACTGTGTATTCACCGTTCCTCACATCTGAAAAAATAAAAAAGTTTCCCTTATTCTCAATTGCTGCCATATTAAAGCTATTTTTGCTATTGTGATGATTCGTTTTCTTTTTCACCTTTCCCCTTGAATCCGTTAAAATATCAGCCAGAACCGGCAATTCCTCGTGTGGCATAGGATACTCAAAAGAAGTAGAATTAATATCATTGCGAATCCCAACTATAAAGATTCTTTCACGACTCTGTGGTAACCCATAGTCAAAGGCGTTTAGTACTTTATATCTGACTCGATAGCCGGCGCCTTCTAATTCGCTTACTATCAACATTAGGTTAGCTTTATTTCTTGGGTCAGCGAGACCTTTTACATTTTCAAAAATAAACGCTTTCGGCTTTACTTTTTTCACAACTTCGATAGTGTCGAGCCAAAGTCTACCACGTGGATCTTCAAACCCCCTCTTTTTTCCCGCAATAGACCACGATTGACAAGGTACTCCGCCAGTAATAATGTCGGCATACGGAAGATCATGATTTTTAGTTATATCACCAATTTCCAACTCTTGAGAAGTATCAAAGTTGTCTTTATACACATTAACAGCGGAAGCATAAATATCAGAAAAACCGATACATTTGCAACCATTTTTTTCAAGGGCGATGCGAAAACCACCAATTCCAGAAAATAGGTCGATAAAAGTCGTTTTACCTCTCTTTGACATATCTTAAATTATATCACAAGGAGTAATAAAAGGGGTTCTTTTGACTACTTCATCCACAAGAACAAAAACAAATATATTATATATTTAAGTTAGAAATTAAGGATGTAAATATTAAAGATGTCATTCAACTTAGCAACAATCCTAAATAATTTTTACAGAAGGAAGACTCTAGTCTCTCGATATTGCTATCAAAAATATTTCAAGTACAACAATTGTAGCTACTAATAAAAGGAATCGCTTGATCATATAGTAATGGAAAATTACTGAAAATTTTTCAGTGTATTGATACGTTTTACGATTAGGCTAATAAGCACAAAAAAACGCTTAATTGTTAAGCTCGTACTATCAAATTTCCAATTAAGCGGTAAAAAATCAATTTTCTCTTAATGAACAACCCTCGACTATACTTTTGTTTGATAATCGTTCTAATCTGGCAGGGGCGCACGGAATCGAACCATGATCTACGGTTTTGGAGACCGCTATACTAACCGTTGTACTACGCCCCTAGGCTTTTTTATTATAACATATTTCTCAAACACTCAATCATACTTAAATTTCTATCTCAAATCGGTTATACTTAACTTATCTAATCATGAAAACTCAAATTCAAAATTTCTGGTTCAGACTTCTTACTAACCTTAATTTTTGGCTGACGCTTTGGTCGATCATGTTCGCCTATTTCTTCCTCGTCGGACTTTTAAATTTGATTTTTGGCAGTCGTCTCATCCCAGATTTTCTCCTCACTATTGCCACCTTTACTAAAGTTTCCACCATCCTCACCTGTCTAATCTACACTAGTTTTTTCGCACCAAAAGACTATCTCTTGAGAACGGCACTTCTTTTTACCTTCGCCGCCGATGTCGTACTAGCTATCGATAATATCTCGCCATTTGGCATTATTTTATTCTGTTTTGCCCAATATTTTCATACCTCACGCTACGCCGATGTCAGCCCCAAATTCTTTATCGCTTGGAGCTTTTTTATTATCTTATTATTTATCTTTACCCATTTTTATCAAATTCCAACAATCTACGCCGCTGGCTTCGCTTATGGTAGCTCGCTCATCCTTAATCTCGGACTGGCCATCCAGTGGCTAAAGCGTAAAACTCCTAAATTCCGTCGCGCCGCCATCTGTAATTTTATTGGCTTCATGTTATTTATCGCCTGCGATCTCACGGTTTTAATATCCTTCTTTTCGCGTATGCAATTTCTGCCAATTTTTCTTTATCAACCAGCTAATTTTATTTGTTGGTTATTTTATTTTCCATCGCAAATTCTCCTTGCCAATTCCTCGGTGCTCACCAAATCCTATTACCGCCCCTTCGATTTCGAATTAAAACGTCTCGCTAAAAAATCAAAGCTCATAAATCAGCTTTAAATTTTAAATTATTTGTTCACCTAATTACTTCCATGATATAATATCTCCAATATGGAAGGTAAAAAGAAAACAAGACCTCGAGCTATCCTGGTATTCGGTGCGCCATGTAGTGGAAAAACTACATTTTGTGAAAAATTCTCACAACGTTTTAAAGCTCCTTACTACGATCTTCGAGCCTTGCGTGAAGAAGCGGACTTCACAGAGAAACAAATTCACGTCGTCCTCGAGGCGATTGCTAAAACTGGTCAAAATATCGTGATTGAAGGTGGTCTCGATACCGAAGACGAGCGTAATTCCGTACGCAAGCTATTGAAACTATCTGGTTATGCACCGACTCTCGTCTGGATTCAAACCGATATTAATACCATCAAGCTGCGTTTGAAGCTTAAGCTCCGCTCGATTGCGCGCGCCAAAGAAGAATACGATCGCCGTATCCGTCTCATGGAAGCTCCAGCTGAGATTGAAAAACCGATTATCCTCTCTGGTAAACACACTTTTGAGACCCAGCTTTCTCACGTCTTAGCTCAACTCCAAAATGATTCTCGCCGATTCTGAATTTGGTGAAATTATTGTTCGCCGCAACGCCTTAGCTAAAAACATTTCTTTTTCACGTTCCACTTCTGGCCGACTTCAAATGTCGGTTCCGTCCTTCATCTCCGACCGCCAAATTCAAAAAAGTCTCGATTCCATGCGTGATCGCTTGCGTGATCTAAATTTAGCTGACCCTGCCACACAGCGCGCTCGAGACACCCAAAAAAAGTTACTGATGAAACAAGCCAAAGAATATTTACCCTACCGCCTTGAATATCTCGCAAAGCGTTATGGTTATCATTATGACAAAGTGACTTTGAAGCATCAGTCTACACGCTGGGGCTCTTGCACCCGTCGCAAAAAATCGCTACTCGGCGGATATGAATTTATCATTTCCATGAACATCGGACTCATGCAGGTACCCGAAGTTTTACGCGATTATTTAATTATTCACGAACTCGCCCACATCAATCATCCCGACCACTCCAAAGCTTTTTGGCAGGAAGTCGAAAGCCATGATCCAAATTACCGCGCACACCGTGAAATGCTTAAAAAACATAATCCAGGTCTATGATATAATATGTTTATGCAAGGGCAATCTATCTCTAAATTTCTTGATGCCACCAAGGTTCACACCAGTGTTTTTGATCGCAAATTCATGTATCTTTCGGACATCATCGACCCAATTTACCGTGAATATCTTATCAAACTTGAAAAAATTGGCGTAAATCTTGACCTCGATGTCATTCGCCGTCGTCACCAAGTTGAAAACTATACTGATATCATCAAATTCATCGTCGGCTACCTCAATTCACGTCTCAAAAATCCGACTAAGGGGAATATTCTAATCTCCATGAACGCCACTTCCGCCCAAAGCATCGATATCACCCCAGCCAAATATCATCTAGTAATTACCGACGATAGTGTCGTCATGACCGTTGATAGTAGCGAACAATATTCCGCACTCGGCGCCAAAATTAAATCCCGTCTCGGTTTCGGCACTTCAATCTCATTCCCAATTCGCGAGCCCTACGACTCTATTTAATTTCCACAAAACAGGGAAGTCCGCCCCTGTTTTTTCTTTTATTAATCTTTTTAAAACTCTTGTTTTAAGCATAAGCTTTTGCTAAAATAAACTTATAAACGGGAGCATTATGAAAATCAAGAAATCATCAGTTTTTGGTGTTTTTGGCGCATTGTATTTATGCTTCTTTCTGATTTTTACCTTTTTAGCTTTTCAGCCTCAAACCGTAGAAGCTAATACCAACCTCATACTCGAAATTCCCAAAATCAGCCTCACCTCACCGATTCGTGCCCTCGAAATTACCGACGAGAACACCCTTATTTCACCGGAACGCATTGCCGGCGTCTATCATGCCAATCAAAATCACGATTTTATTATTGGCCACTCCTCTACAATTTTTCAGAATTTAGATAAATTAAAGGTCGGCGATACTTTTCGTTTTGGTGACCAAACTTACCAAATCAAAACTCGTAAAATTCAGCAAAAATCCGACATCAATATGTCAAAACTCTTGACCAAAAAATCCACCCCGACTATCACCTTGATGACCTGCCATGGCAAAAAAATCTCTGGGCACGATTATACCGAACGTCTAATTCTTACCGCTGAATTAATCTAATTTCGTAGAGTTCATCTCTACACGGCTTTTGTCTTACCTAAAAAACTCGTAGAGTTCATCTCTACGTCATATCTGTTATTTTTATCAAAAAACCTGGAGTCTATCTCCAGGTTACCCCTGTTTTTTAGGCCTTTATTAATCGTACCGCAAATCCGCCCATTCCCACCACCGGAATTTCCAGTTCATCTTCCGCATCTACTACTAGACGATCAATTTTCAAATCTGTCGGATTACGGCGAAAATCTGCCGTATCGCCATCTCGAAAAATAAAGGCATTATATTTCACATCTTTTTCTAGGAAGCTTAATTTAATTTTCATCGTGCGGGCCACCTCATCGACAATACCTCCGACATACCAATCCGACTCGCCTCGCCCCCTTCTCGCAACCGCGTAATATTCGCCAATCTTTCCGAGCAGTGGTACTTCAATTTCAAAATTTATTGGCACTTTTTGGATAAACGAAAAAGCATCTCGGTATTTTTCATAAAATTCTGGACGGTCGGCTAACATCTGCATCCCAGAATGAAACACCACATAGTAAGCTAACTGCCTGGCCAGGGTGGAATAAATTTTTTTCGCAGGATTATTTAAATCAAAAATTCCTGGCGTAAAGTCAAAGCCACCGGCGAGCATTCTCGTGAAAGGTAGAATCACCGCGTGCTTAGAATTCAAGCCACCACCTTCATATTCCTGCCCCTTTGCCCCCTCTGTGCAGAGCAAGTTCGGATAAGTTCGCTCGAGACCGGTGCCCTTAATCGATTCGTGAACATTTAGCATCATTTTTTTCTGTGCCGCTAGCTTCAGGACGTTGCTAAAATGCAACACCCCCGCCTGCGATTGATGAAATTCTTCGCGACCCTTAATCAACATTTTAGGACCCGAATAATCCAATTTCAAATAGCGCACACCTAATGCCTCTAATTCATCGAATTGCTTAACTAGATTTTTTTCGTAATTGTCGATCTGGCTCGCAGTCTCACATTGCGCCACAATCTCAATATTTTTTTGTTTAGCACGCTCCAAAATTTTCTGTTTGTCAAGTTTTTTCGCGAGATTTTTATCCGACCACCCCTCAATAAGAAGTCCCGAGATACCTAATTTTTCACACCAATCAAGATACTCCAGTGCATGCTCCGTCGTCGCACCTTGTCGTTCAGAAGCCGTAAAACTCCAAATCCCAATCAGCATCGCCCACCAAATTCCCAGAAATTTAATCGGTTCCACCCAATCAAAATTCATTCTTGGGCTTTGATTTAAGCTTAAAATCATCTTATTTTTCGTCAGTTGCACTGCAGTATCCGCCACCATTACTACCCGCCATGGCGTTTCAAAAGGTAGCGTCAAATAAGCCTTCATTCCATCTGAAAGTGGGGTGATATTCGCCTCGAGACGTCCAATTTTATTTAGACCCAAAGTCATCGAGCCATAATTAATCAGTGCGGCTTCATGAATTGACAAAATCTTACCACTCGGAAGCTCTGCGGTAAATGGCGTCTGCCTCGAACCAGTCAAATTAAAAATCGCCCGCTCCTCATAATCCGTTTCTGACCTCGCCAAAGTAAACGCTGGCATCGACCAACTCTTCGCATGAATATCCAGATTAAATTCCGTTAACTCATTCGTAATAATCATACGTTGAAAACCTGGCTGTGGTGGGAATTCATAACGAAACGCCACCCCTTCATCGAAGACTCGCACTCTTAAAGTAAAAATGCGTCCGTCTTTTTCGCGCTCCGCTAAATAAAAAGTCGTCTCATTATACTTATTCACAATATCCAAAGTTTCCCCCACCACGCTCTGCCAAGTTTCATCCTTAAATTTTGGCAAAATCCTCACCACCCCCAAATTTTCTGCAATTGGTTTTTCATTGTAAATTTCAAAACCGAGCCTGGAATTACTCAGTAAGACTTCTTGATTTCTTAATACTCGATAACCAAGGATACCGTTCTTTAAGTTAAACTCAAAAACCAAACTCCCACTCGGTGATTTCACATTTACCAAAGAATTCGCTTTCGCTTCTTCTTTTTTAAAAAGTCCTTTCAAAAAGCCCATATGCTTAATATTATACCGCATATGCTAAATATGATAAAATATTTTTAAGATGCAAGACGATATCAATCTCGAAGAACTCACTAAAAATAGTAAACCAAGTTTTCTCAAAATTTTCTTTATCGTACTTAGTACTATTATTGGCGTATTTGCCATCGCTTTTGGCGTAGTTTCATTATTAAAATTACTCGCAAACACTGCTGAAAAAGTTGAAAATAAAAAACCAGAAATTGCTAAAGTTGCTGAAAAACGCGCGCCGCATCGCATCGACATGCAGTATCTCGTCGATGATTGGCGTCGCGAACAGGGGGTTACCGAAGAATCATCAGTGCTAATTTATGATCTTAATAACTCTGACATCGTCGGTCGCTTTAATGATACTAAAACCTTCTCTGACCAAAATCTCATTAATCTCCTAATCGCCTACGAAAACTATCGCCGCCTCAGTGACGGAAGCTTCCACCTCGACGACCAAATTAATCTCAAAAATCAAACCGCACTCTCTCGTCAGGATTGCTTAAATGAACTTTTCACTTCCGAAAGTCCAAACTGCAAGGATGCCCTGCGCGCTGAACTTTCCGATGCGGTCATCAAAAATCTTCTCACCAAAATGGACCTAGAAAATCTTAAGGTCTCCGCAGATACCCCTACTCTCACCGCAGGCGAATATTTAAAAATAATTAAGTTCCTTTATAATTCCGAAAATCTTAAGTCTGAAAATTGGGATCAATTTTTCGCACATCTCCTCGTCACCGGCGATCACTTTGCCCTAATCTCCGGCATTAATAAAGCCACTATTTTCGATTACACTTCCGCCAAATTAAAAACCGAAACCGCCGCGAACACTCTCCCGTATTTTAGTGAAGCTTCCATCCTCGAGTTTAAAGATCTGCCAAAATATCAAGACCGTAAATATATCGTCATTTCACTTAATCAAAATTTTAATCCGACTAAACTCACTCCTCTTGGTCGAAATCTCGAAGAGCGCATCATCAACGAACGTTAAGTCCAGCCCAATAATTACCATAAAATTTCCTAAGTAGCTAAGTTTGTTGTTTTTTATAAACCTATTTAAAAATAGAACGCAATAAAAAATAAATCCCCGGAAGGATTTATTTTATTTTTTTAACTAATTAAGCTTGAGCGTTCCAGCGAGCAATTGCTTCTTTTACGACTTCCTTAGCTTCCTCAGCACCGAAGAAACCTTTCACCTCAGTAGTGCCAGGCTTTTTCAAATCTTTGTAATGATTGAAGTGGAATTCGATTTGGCGGATTAATTGCTTTGGCAAATCTTCCAAAGTTTGGTACTTATCACCGTTATTACGGTCGTCTTCTGGCACACAAATAATCTTGTCATCAACTTCATCAGAGTCAACAAACTTCATTACGCCAAGAATACGGGCCTTCATATAAATGCCAGTCGTCAAAGGCTGATCAGTGATCATCAAAACATCGAGTTCATCACCATCCTCATCGAGAGTTTGAGGAATAAAACCATAATTACAAGGCTTTGCAAATGCCATTGGTTCGACACGGTCAAGCATAAAGCAAGCATTTTTGCGGTCCCATTCAATTTTGTGATTTGAGCCAGTAGGAATCTCGATGACGACATTAAGTTCACCATTTTCGTAGTCACCTGGGGTCAAGATTTTGTTAAAATCAGCCATATTTCTCCTTTATTTTTTCTTATTATACCATTTTTTCTCTCTGTGTTAAACTAGAACTATGGAATTTACCGATTTAAGAAAGCCTCTCGCCGAACGTATGCGACCTCAAAGTCTCGACGAGGTTTTTGGGCAAAAAACTATTATCGGCAAAGGCAAAATTCTTACGGAATTAATCAAATCTAAGGAACCGACCAATCTTATTTTTTGGGGCCCTCCTGGTACCGGCAAAACCACCTTAGCTCGCATTATTGCTAAGGAACTTGACGCCGATTTCGTCGAACTTTCCGCCGTCACCGCACATAAATCCGACGTCGAGCAAGTGGTCGAACGTGCCAAACAAAATTGGAATCTTAAAGTCCGCACCTTGCTTTTTATTGACGAGATTCATCGTTTCAATAAAGCTCAACAGGATGCCTTTTTACCTCATGTGGAATCTGGCCTCATCACCCTCATCGGCGCCACCACGGAAAATCCCAGCTTCGAAGTCATCCCCGCACTCATTTCTAGAAGTCGCGTAGTTATTCTTTCCACTCTTCAAGACAAAGATATCAAAGAAATTTTACAAAGAGCCATCGAAAAAGAATACCCTAAGGCCAAAATCGATTCCGAAGTCATCGACTTTCTCGCCCATCTCAGTCACGGCGACGCTCGTTCGGCACTTGGAGATCTCGAACTCTGCCTTTCATTAAAAAATAAGCTTACTCTCGATTTTGTCACTAAAACTCTCAATAATAAGGTCAACTATTTCGACAAATCCGGTGATCGCCATTACGATACCATCTCTGCTTTTATTAAATCTATGCGTGGCAGTGATGTCGACGCTACACTTTATTATTTAGCCCGCATGCTCGAAGGTGGAGAGGACCCGAAATTCATTGCTCGTCGCATGGTGATTTTTGCTTCCGAGGATATCGGCCTCGCTGGCAATGGCGCCCTCACTCTCGCCGAGTCGGCTTTTTCTGCTATCGAGAAAGTTGGTATGCCAGAAGGGGGAATTATCCTTTCCCATGTGGCCGTAGCTCTCGCGAAATCTAAAAAAGACCGTTCTAGCTATGACGCCTGGAGTCGTGCCAAGGATCTCGCTAAAAATACCAGTCATCTACCGATTCCACTTGAAATTAGAAATCCCGAAACTAAACTGATGAAAAACCTAGGCTACGGCAAGGATTATAAATGGGAAGCTAATTTCCATCTTCAAAAAAGTTATTTGCCCGAAGAAATCAAAGACCAGAAACTTTATTTTCCGCCAAAAAAATAGAGATGAAGTTGTCAAATCCCTCTTTTTATGCTTTAATATAAACAATTTAGTACCTTAATAGGAAAATTGTGTTGTAAAAGGAGGGGTAACCATGGAAGGTTTCTTAGACAAACGCAAATTAAAGAATGAAGCTAGTTTCAAGGAAGTTTTACATGTTTTAGACGAAGCCTACAATCTTTTCAGTCTGCGCTTCTGCTGGTCGGATATGCTTGAAACTTCAAAAACCGGCACCGAGTGGAAAGAGTACACGTCCTTTCAGACTCTAACTGATTTTAATCAAACACTGAGGTCCTGGTATCAAGATCAAAATGCGCCAGAACTCGAAGTGCCCAAGGAGATTCATGCTACTATTTCGGTTGACCGCATTACTAGCGTAATGCCAAGATGTGCCAAACAACATGCCAGGCATTATCGTAATGATCACATTAAATTTCGCACTTTTCAGTTTAGTGTCAAATCACTTCGGCACCTCACTAGGGCAGAAATTCGTGAACTTTTTAACGAATATAGTGTCCCTACCGATCTTAGAGATGCTATCAGTAAAGGCGATATCTACGTCATTACTACTACAAGTGGCGAAAATTTTAATTTCGTTCATCGCATAACCACTGAAAAAGCCTAACCACCCAGAAAAACGCAACACAATTTTTCACCCCCGAAGTCGGGGGTCTTTTTATTCTAAAACATTTACAAAACCCCCTTTACATGCTACAATCTACTTGACAGTCTGATTATCAGACTATTTTTTATGGAAGGAGTATATGGCGCACATCACCCGCATCAAAGCAGGTCAATCTGGGTCAAAAAATTCAGAGAAAACCAAAGCTTCTGGCAAAAATCCAGAACCTAAAAAACCGATTCAGGACACCGCCGAAATCCGCGCGGATATCGTAGAATCAGAAACCTATGACAAAAAGTCCCTTAAAAATGCAAAGAAACTTGCCAAATTAGAGAAAAAAGCCGAAAAACTGGCCGCCAAAAAGGCCAAAAAAGCCTCAAATGAAAAATCCAAGAATCCACTTATTCGTTTCTTACTCTTCATCACCACTCCGATTCGTGCTTTCTTCCGCTACCTTGCCGAATCTTGGCAGGAACTCAAGCAAGTGCGTTGGCCAAATCGTAAAATGACCTGGAAGCTCGTCTTCGCTGTTATTTTATACACCGTCATCTTCGCCGCTATCATTATGGTACTTGACGCATTATTCACATTATTGTTTAATAACTTATTGAAATAGGAAAGAGAAAAAGGAAATCACATGGCAGTAAACCGTTATGACGACACCCTCCAATGGTACACCGTAAGCACCTACAGTGGCTACGAAGATAAGGTCGCCGAATCCATCAAACAACGTCTCGATAGTGCTGAATTCGAAGGTAAAATCCTCGATGCTATCGTACCAAAAGAAAAACAAATCGAAATTAAGAACGGCAAGCGCAAAATCGTCGATCGCAAAATCTTCCAGGGCTATGTCCTCGTTCAAATGCGTCTCTCTGATGAAACTTGGTACATCATCCGCAACACCCCAGGCGTCACCGGCTTCGTTGGTACTGGTACCCAGCCAACTCCAGTTTCCGAAAAGGAAATTAACAAAATCAAGAAGCGTATGGGCGTAGAGGATCCAAAATACTCTGTTAATTACGCACTTAACGAAGTTATTGCTATCACCGATGGTCCATTCAAAGGCTTCGAAGGTACCATTGCTGAAATCGACTCCAGCAAGGGTAAACTTCGTGTCATGGTCTCCATGTTTGGTCGTGAAACGCCAGTCGAACTTGATGCCCTTCAAGTTAAAAAAATTGACTAATTCCATAAAAATCTTCTTAAAATCAGACTCATTTCGGGGTCTGATTTTTTCATTAAGACTGAATTTTCATCAAGACTGATTTATTTTAATTGCTTATGCTATAATCAGCTTATAGAAATTTTAAACGGAGAATCTAATGGAACCACAAATCCAAGTTAATTCGGAAATTGGTCGCCTCAAAACCGTGCTTCTTCACCGTCCAGGCGAAGAACTCGAGGCTCTCACTCCCGAATATATGAGCCGTATGCTTTTCGACGACGTGCCATACCTAAAGGTCGCACAAGAAGAACATGACGCCTTCGCTAACGTCTTGCGTGAAAACGGCGTAGAGGTACTTTACCTCGATCAACTCGCCGCCGAAGCTCTCGCCAATGAGGAAGTCCGTGACCGCTTTATTGTCGAAATGGTTCGCGCTTCTAAACAAGAGGAAACTTTCTCAACCTTTGCTATCGTCAACTATCTTCAATCCCTTGAGCCACTCGCTATGGTGCGCAAGGTCATGGCCGGTGTTAAAAAGAGTGAAGTTGAAGACATGGAACCTATCAATAAGCAACTTCATCATTTCATGGTCAATGATTATCCATTCTATCTTGACCCAATGCCAAATCTTTATTTCACTCGTGACCCAGCCGCTTCTATCGGTAATGGCCTCACGATTAATAAGATGCACTGGCCAGCCCGTCGTCGTGAATCACTTTTCATGCAATATATCTTGAAGTATCACCCACGTTTTGCAAACCAAAATATTCCAGTTTGGTACAATCGCAACAATCGTTTCTCCGTCGAAGGTGGTGATGAATTAGTCTTAAACAAGCACACTGTCGCCATTGGTATCTCTGAGCGTACGGAAGCTGAAGCTATCGAACGCATTGCTTCACGTCTCTTCCATGACTCCGAATTTACTCGCGTTCTCGCCATTAAGATTCCAGCCAAGCGTGCCTTCATGCACCTCGACACGGTTTTCACCATGATTGATTACGACAAATTCTCCGTCCATCCAGAAATCATGACCGCCGGTGGTGAACTTGATATCTATGTACTTGATAAGTCTAATACCCATGTTGGCTACGAAGTGACTCATCGTCGTGACCTCACCAATGTCCTAGCCGAGTCCCTCGGTGTACCAAAAGTTCAACTCATTCAATGTGGTAACGGTGACCCAATCGCCGCCGCTCGTGAACAGTGGAATGACGGCTCTAATACTCTCGCCATCGCTCCAGGCGTCGTCATCACCTATGACCGTAACTATGTCACCAACGAAGCCTTACGCAAGGCTGGTCTCAAAGTTATCGAAGTAGCCGGTAGTGAACTTGGCCGTGGCCGTGGCGGTCCGCGTTGTATGTCTATGCCACTTTTCAGGGAGGAAGTCTAATGTTAAATCTTAAAGGTCGTTCATTCTTAACCCTTAAAGACTTCACCCCGCGTGAAGTTCAGACCATGCTGGAAACTGCCAAGCAGCTCAAAAATAATAAGCTCACTGGCGTCTCCAATAAAAATCACGAAGGGAAGACCATCGCTCTTCTCTTCGAAAAGGCTTCCACCAGAACTCGCTGCGCTTTCGTCAGTGGTGCCCGTGATCTTGGTATGCACGCCGAATATCTCGGCAAAGACGACATCCAGCTCGGCAAAAAAGAATCCGTCCGCGACACCGCCTTGGTACTTGGTCGTATGTTTGACGGTATTGAATTTCGTGGTTTTGCCCACGAAACCGTCGAGGAACTCGCTAAATACGCTGGCGTCCCAGTTTGGAACGGTCTAACCGACAAATTCCACCCGACTCAAGGCCTCGCCGATATGCTGACTATCAAGGAACATGTAGGTTATCTACGCGGCGCTCACCTCGCTTACGTGGGTGACGGACGTAATAACGTTGCTAACACCTTAATGATTGCTTCGGCTCTTTTAGGTCTTCATTTTTCCATCGGTACCCCTAGAGAACTCTTCCCAGAACAATCGCTTATCGATGAATGCAATGCCATAACTAAAAAATATCAAACCGGCGCCACTATCAAAATCGTGGAAAATCCTTACGAAGCCGTCGCCGATGCTGATGCGATTTATACCGATGTCTGGGTCTCCATGGGTGAAGAAGACAAATTCGAAGAACGCATCAATCTGCTTAAATCCTACCAAGTTAATCGTGAACTCATGCAGGCTACTCGCAAGAAAAATACTATTTTCTTACACTGTTTGCCAGCCTTCCACGATAAGAAAACTAAGATTGGTAAAGAAATTCTCGAACAATACGGCCTTGATGCCATGGAAGTCTCCGACGAAGTCTTCTATAGTCCGAACAGCGTCGTCTTTGACCAAGCGGAAAACCGGGTTTATACCATTGAAGCAGTCATGGATTTAACCCTCTAAACAGTTTTCAGTTTTCCACAATGAAAAAGAAGCAGACCCCCTGCTTCTTTTTTAGCATAAGTGTTATACTTGAGTCATATAAACCAAACTTATATGAAAGGACATATATGGTTGCAAAACCTCAAAAGGTGAAGAAACAACCAAAACAAAAAACCCCTCATACCAAGAAGGTATCGGCTTTTGCTGTTTTGTTTGCGATCATCGGCCTGATGGCAGCCCTAACCTGGGTTATTCCATCCGGTAAATATAACATGATTAAAGACCCGAATGATCCGTCTCAGGAAATTCGCGAAGCCGGCACCTACCAGCGCATCGACAAAGTCGAACACATCGTAGATGAAGAGACTGGAGAAGTCACCACTGTCGACCATCGCCAAGGGCTTTGGGATGTCTTTATGGCACCAATCAAAGGTATGGCTGATCGTCTTGATGTCATCATCTTTGTCTTGATTCTCGGTGGTTTCCTCGGCATTACCATGAAAACTGGCGCCCTCGATGCCGCTCTCGGTGGTCTTCTCAAGAAGATGAACGGTAAAGAAATTTTCCTTATCCCAATCTTGATGACCTTATTCGCTATTGGTGGTACCACTTATGGTATGCAAGAAGAAGCTGTCGCCTTTTATGCTCTTATCATTCCAGTCATGATGGCTGCTGGATATAATTCCATGACCGCCATGATGATGATCGTCTTAGGTGGTGGTGTCGGTGTTTTGGCTTCCACGGTTAACCCATTTTCTACGGGTATTGCCGCTAGAACCGCTGACGTTCAACTCGGCAACATCCTTTGGATTCAAATGCTCGTACTTGTTGCCATGCTCGTACTCGCTATCCTTTTCGTTATGAATTACGCCAAAAAGGTCAAAGCTGGCAAATACGCCGACGATTCTTCCGTCGCTTCCACTTTTAAGCCAATTAATCTCAATGGTGTGCCAGAATATAATTTCAAGCGCCAACTCATCATGGGGGTTTTCGCTGTCACTTTCGTGATTATGATTATCTCCCTCATCCCTTGGAGTGGTTTTAAAATTGACTTCTTCGATGTTTTACATGAGTTCTTTGCTGGGGTTCCAGTGCTTTCCACTATGCTTGGCGTAAACCACAACGGCGCCCTTGGTACTTGGTACTTTAACGAAATTTCTACCCTTTTCCTCATTTCAACTGTGGTAATTGCCTTCATCTACCGTAAAGAATTTAGCAAGAAAAATGTCTCCATCACCGACACTTTCATTAAGGGATCAGAAGACCTCTTAAGTGTCGCCGTAATCATCGCCGTGGCAGCTGGCGTTGCCATCGTCATGCGCGCCGGTGGTATCGAAGACACCATTATCCACTGGGGTGAAAAAGGTCTCACCAATTTCAACGGCGGTCTTGTCGGAGTATTGGCTTACATTTTCTACCTTCCATTTTCCTTCATTATCCCATCCTCCTCTGGCCTCGCTGCGGCTTCCATGCCAATCATTGCGCCAGTCTCTGAGCTCGTAGGTAGCAACAAAGAAACCATGGTGGTAGCCTTCGCTAACGCTAACGGTCTCCT
>JABCOY020000028.1 GCA_013333375.2 Candidatus Saccharimonadota bacterium
CGCTGCGGCTTCCATGCCAATCATTGCGCCAGTCTCTGAGCTCGTAGGTAGCAACAAAGAAACCATGGTGGTAGCCTTCGCTAACGCTAACGGTCTCCTCAATATGATCGCACCTACCATCGCTTCACTCATGGCCGGACTCACGCTTTCTGGCGTATCCTACAAGACCTGGGTCAAGCGTGTCATGCCACTAATGATTGCATTCGTGATTATTAGCTTATTCGCCGTCTTCGTTATGGGGATAATCTAATTATGGCCAAAATCGTTGTCGCTCTTGGTGGTAATGCTTTAAGCCGCGATGGCAAAGCTACCGCTAAAGATCAACTCGAAGTTGCCGACCAGACCGCCAAGGAGCTTGCCAAGCTCGTGGCGGCTGGTCACCAGCTCGTCATCGTCCATGGTAACGGTCCCCAAATCGGTAATATTATTTTGCACGAAGAGGCAATTAATACCGAAAAAACTCCGACCATGCCAATCGATGTCGCCGGTGCGATGTCTCAGGGTCAAATTGGTTATTGGCTACAAAATGCCATGCGTAATCAGCTCGAATCCGAGGGAATTAAAAAGCCGATTGCCGCCATTGTAACTCAGGTTTTAGTCTCTAAAGACGACCCAGCTTTTAAAAATCCAAGCAAACCAATCGGCCCGTTTTACACTGAAGAAGAAGCCAAAAAGCTCAGTAAGGAACGCCACTTCACCGTCAAGGAAGACGCCGGTCGTGGCTGGCGCAAAGTCGTCCCTTCACCAATGCCACTTTCGATTATCGAATCGGAACTCGTCGAAATCGCTCTCGGTAATGGCGCCATTATCGTGGCCGGTGGTGGCGGTGGTATTCCGGTTTATTATGACGAATACGGGCGCCTAGTTGGACTCGAAGCCGTCATTGATAAAGATTTCGCCGCCGAAAAACTCGCCGAAACTATCGATGCCGACATTCTTCTAATTCTCACCGCCGTCGAGAACGTCAAGATTAACTTCAAGAAAGAAAATGAAGAAAATCTCAAGACTCTCACCGCTGACGAAGCCTTTAAGTATATCGCGAAGGGTGAATTTGCCGCCGGTAGCATGCTACCAAAGATTGAAGCTGGTATTAGCTTCGTTTCAAGTGGCAAAAATCGTACCTGCATTATCACCAATCCAGAGAATGCCATTAACGCCATTAATGGTAAAACTGGTACCCAAATTATTGGTGAATAGACACTAGATTAAAACGCTTTAAAACAGAGTAGCTCCAGTCTACTCTGTTTTTTACCTCTGTTAATCATTGACTTTTATACTTAAAAATGCTATAATATAGATGTCGTTTTGGTGTTTATTAGGAGGGGATTATATGAACAAAACATTAACGAAGTATTTTGGCAAGACCTCGCTTATGAGGATATGGCACGCCAATATTGATGATTTCACAGAGATACCGGAAGATCAGAGATTAAAACTGTATGCGATTTGCGAAAATCGCCCAGCCAACTTAGAGGAAGTCTATAACTTCTTTGACCTACCGGACCCCCTATTTCGTAGTATTTATGACGAAGCAGGTTCGGAGAATGGAGAAAAGCTATATCTCTATCCGTTCATCCATGGTGCTGCCATCCCTGATCGTATCGAAGAAGTAGTGGGACCCATCGGTACTCAAACTTCCAAGTATCATCAGGAAAGCCTAAAAGATCACATTGCCTTGGTTGCAAAAAATCTAGTCGATAATGGTCTGAGCGGCACACTAGCAACTCAGTTAGCGGTGATGCATGATTTGGGTAAGAAATATACATCCGCCACCAATAAGGTCGGACAGATATGTTTCTATAATCATGCAGCAATTTCCGCACTGATTGCAAAATACTGGCTACGCGGAACCAACAGCCAGACCACGGTTAAGCACATTGTGGCAACGATTTATGCCCACATGTTACCTTATACCGATTGGCAGCGCACCACCGATTTTCGTACCGGATTACCCAGAGATTTTCGTCATGAATTCGAGCTTCAGCTCAAGGATTTTTATGACGGACACCCTGGTGACATCCAGCGTACTATGGAATTGATTGATCTTCTTGCTAAGTGCGATGAAGGCATTCAGGAAATTACTCCAGAGTACGAACGAAAAATCGCCAGCGGTCGCGAGATTATTCATCTATATCGCCACGGCGCCTAGTAATTAGTACCTTAGAAATAAGCCACCAGAACATCGGTGGTTTTTTCTTGCTCGAGGATAGTAGCCATCTAGCACTTTTTCCTAGTATTTTTTAAAGAAATATGTTAAAATATACCCGTTACGCGCTCTAATTAGGAGTAAATATATTATGGCAAAAAAAGTAATTGGTAACTTAAAGTTACGCATCCCTGGTGGTAAGGCCACCGCAGGTCCTCCAGTTGGTTCAACCTTGGGTCAATGGGGACTTAACATGATGGATTTCATTAATCCATTCAATGACAAAACCAAAGAATTCGCCGGCAAGAACGTCATCGTTCACATCCGCGTTTTCGATGATCGCACTTTTGATTGGGTTTGTCTCGGTCAACCAGGTGATGATTTAATTCGCGAAGAATTAAAACTTCAAAAAGGTTCTGGTCGTCCAAATACCGAAAAAGTTGGTTCTATCACTCGTGAACAACTCGAGAAAATCGCTAACATCAAGATGAAGCAAATGAACGCTGTCGATCTTGAAGGTGCTATCAAGACCGTCGCTGGTACTGCCCGCTCTATGGGTGTCACCATCGCCGAATAATTGATTAAAATTAATTAACCGTGGGAGAGTTCACTCGTTATTACCACAGAAAGAAATCAAATGTCAGAAGAACAAATCAAATCTACTGAAGAATTAAACCAAACTCCAGTCGAAACCGTCGAAGCTGAAGAAAAATTTGCCAAATCTGGTAAAAAATCTAAGAAGCACATCGAAGAAGTTAAGGCTGAAGAAGAGCGCAAAGCTCGTGCTGAAGAGCACAAGCAAGAAGCCCTAGAGGAAAAGCCAAAGGGTGCCAAGCCAGTCACTCGTTCAATCTTGGAACGCCGTGGTAAAAAATACCAAGCTGCTTACAAGAATATCGACAAGACCAAGGCTTACAGCCTTACCGACGCTATCAAGCTTGCCGTCGAAACCAACCCAGCTAAATTTGACGCTACCGTTGAAATTCACGCTCGTCTCGGTGTCGACCCACGCCAAGCTGACCAAAACATTCGCACTACCATCGTTCTTCCAAACGGTAACGGTAAGACTGTTCGCGTCGCTGTCTTCGCTCCAGAAGATGAATGCAAAAAAGCTAAAGCCGCTGGTGCCGACATCGCCGAAGATGCCGAATTCATCAAGCAACTTGAAAAGGGAATTATCAATTTCGACGTTCTCATTTCTACCCCAGCTTACATGCCAAAACTTGGTAAGTTTGCTCGCTTGCTCGGTCCTAAAGGTTTGATGCCAAACCCAAAGGCTGGTACTGTCACTCTCGATATCGAGAAGGCCGTCAAGGAATCTAAGGCTGGTAAGGTCGAATATCGTGTCGACAAGCAAGCCATCGTTCATATCGGTGTCGGTAAAACCAATTTCACTCTCGACCAATTGAATGAAAATGCTACCGTATTCATGGATTCTTTGAAGTCAATGAAACCAGCTTCTATCAAGGGTCAATACATTAAGAGTATCTTTATTTCTACCACCATGGGTCCATCCATCGCTGTAGAAAATATCTACAACTAAACTCTTAATCTTTCTAAAATAAGCATCACTAATCCGGTGCTTATTTTTTTGAGACGTTTAACAATTTAATCGATATCTATTAAATTTTACATCAATTTTCTTTCGCCACTTTATTCCATTTATGCTAAACTCAAATTAGATGTATAAACATAGATTTATCTATTAGGACTAGATAAATAACATAAATGGGAGAGAAAAAACCGTGTCAAAGCGAGGAATTAGACATGCCATCAGTGGTAGGTCGGTTTTTAATATATTATCAATCTTTTTAGCCAGCACTTTATTTTGCTTACTTCATTACGAAAGCACCCATGCCTCGACTGCCTCACTAGGGATGCCTAGCGAGGTTAAAGTCGAAACCGATTTTTCGACTGGAAGTAGAATGGAATTTTCTAAATCTATCAATATTACCGTTAATACCAATAGTCCCTTAGGCTACAAATTACTTTTTAGTAGCGACAGCGAGGATAGTTCACTAGTAAGCAGCGATCCTAAGAACGACTATTCCATCCCTTCTGTCTATGGTTCTGATTATGTACTTTCTAGGGACATGCATAACCAGTACGGTTATAATATCAAAGATACCGACGACCAGATTTATCAACAAATCCCAAGCCTTAGTAGCCCGCTCAAAATCAAGCAAGTCAAAGATCCACTTACTGCCGCCGATACTGTCAAATTCAACCTCGGCTTCGAACTCGAATCCTCTGCACAACCTGGCGAATATCATCGCAATCTAATTTTTACCCTTCTGGCCGAAGATCAAGCTCCTATCCAATTAGTCAATGGTATCGAAATTAATAGGGCCATCAAAAAAGCCGTCGGCATCACCGAGGCGAGCTATCTCGATAATCCGCTTACTACTACCCCGAACGATTTATGGCCAGAGGTTAATATTACCGTAGGTAGAAATAAATGCAGCGATAATATCACCAAAGAACGCACCTCGGTTATCTCCCTGCCAGATTCCGACGCCGAAGTTTATCTCGGTGGCTATCGTAGCAGCTGGGATAATATCTGCATTTGGAGTAATGCTACAGAATTAATCTTCCCAGAAGATCTTTCCTATCTGTATGCCGGACTTGGCGGGACCGACTATCATGTCTCCTTCAATTTTGCCGACGGTCGCAGTAAGTCCACACTAAATTTTAAGAAAGTCAAAAATCTCGACCATCTATTCCACAATACTGTCGCATATAACAACAGCTCCTTCGAAGCTTCAGATTTTTTTGAATATCTCAAAGATTCCCCCATCGAAAGCGCTGAATCACTCTTTGAAAATTCAATGATCGGAGAGGTTAGTAAAATCGCCAATATCGTTAATCGCGCCAAGAATCTAGCCAATGCTTTTCGCAATACGAAATCTTTGGGTCAGGTTAATTTTTCCGATTGGATTATCGACGAAGCCGAAGATACCCAGTCCATGTTCGAAGGTAGTGGTATCAGCCAAGCTATTCTAAGTAACGCTACCTTCGCTAAGACGAAAAACACCACAAACATGTTCAAGGATACCCAAAGTTCTTCACTAATCCAGCTTCCAAATGCAATCTTTGGTGAAACCACTGACACTCACGCCATGTTCATGAATACCAAATCTTCAAAAATACTTCTAACTAAAGCCACTTTTGCCAAATCTACCGACGCAGGCTCTATGTTTGAAAAAGCACCTCTTAGCGAGTTCAATCTATCTAGTGCCACTTTCACTAATACAGCTAACTTTAGTAACTTCTTTAAGGAAAGTGGATCCTATTATTTTACGCTAAAATTACCAAAACTTTCACTTGCCTCGGCAGAAAATCTCTCTCAGATGTTCTATAAATCCGAAATTAGCGGCCTCACCCTCAATGTAGCACCCATGGGTGGTAATCATATTACTGATATGTCGAGTATGTTTCAGGATTGCCATTATCTTACAGAGATAGATCTCCATAATATTTCCACTGGCCCCCTAGAGAATATTGCCAGTATGTTTAAGAATCTTCCCAATGTACAAAAAATCACTCTCCCAAATATCTTTAATACCGCAGCTGTTACAGATTTTAGTTCATTCCTCGCCGATAATATTCGTCTTGCTACGCTAGAAAACGGTGATAAAATCAAATTGACTAGCGCTACCGACACCAATCACATGTTTGCGAATACTATATCGCTTGATATCAAAGATTTTATTCACCATATTGAATCTGAAAATATCACCGACGCTTCATATATGTTTTATCGAACCACCTCTAGCCAAAATACTACCGTTCCGACTACCTTTAAAACTAATCATATCTCTAATATGAAAGACATGTTTGGTGGCTTCAAGGTTCCATTACTCGATATTTCCAACATGAATTTTGATAGCGCCACCACCATGGAAGAGATGCTTAGTGGAGCAAATCCAGATGAGATTACCCTTGATGACAATAAGTACTCTGCCCAGCAAATCATTTGGCCGGATCATCCAGTTGAGGCTCCATACCTTGCCTCACTTCGAGGTCTTTACAAGGGGAATCACTACCTCGGCCAAATCGTCTTCCCAAAAATCAATTCCCATTCATTAACAGACCTAGGTTATATGTTTAGTGAACTTGGTACCCGTATTACCCGACTAGATCTCACCGGACTGGACACCTCATTAGTGGAAAATACGGAAGGTATGTTTACTTACGATACTTTTGATTTTGCGCCAGTCAAAATCGCTTTTGACACCTCAAATGTGAAAAATATGCAGAGTATGTTTTATTACACTACGACTCAAGATGGTACTATTGATCTCACCGGACTTAATGTTAGTAACGTAGTAACTATGAGTAATACTCTTGGGTCTAGCTATCTCGAGGTAATTGACCTTACTGGCTGGGATACCAGTAGTGTCGAAGATATGTCTCATATGTTCGACTATAGCAACCGTCTTAATACTGTATATGCCTCAGATAGCTTCGTCACGACCAAAGTCACAAAATTCGAAGGTATCTTTGATCGATGCACCGCTCTCGTGGGTGCGCTCGGGACCACTCCATCCCCAGATGGTATCGAATATGCTCGTATCGACGAACCAGGGAAGCCAGGTGTCTTCACTAGAAAACCTTAACAATCTAATTATTCCATTCTTCATTCTCATAAACCTGCCACAAACAACATCCCAAATCTTCAATTTAGCTCTTCCATTTATCATTCCATTTATGCTAAAATATAAGCATTAAGAGTAAATTTATTTCGACCTAAAAGATCAAATAAGTTAAAGTGGAGGTTTAAGTGCTAAAATCACGCACACACAAAAGAAGTTTTTGTGGTCTAGGCCAAAGAATTAGCTTTGCTCTAATTTTTAGCCTTGCGTTCTTCTTGATTAAAACTCAAGACACTTTTGCCGATTCTGTTTCAATCACCGTTCCATCAAATGTTAACATTCAAGCCGACACTGGCACCCAGGCTAAAACTGAGGTCACAAAAACTCTCGATTTAACCGTCAACTCCAGTAGCTCGACTGGATATAAGCTCTATTTTAGTAGCGATAGCGCTGAGACTGGACTTATTAGCACTACAGGTAATAGTTTTAAGATTACTTCTGTCTATGGCAACAATAATAATCTGTCTAGTGCTATGAATAATCAGTATGGTTACAATACTGAGACCGTTGACAATAAACTATACAATTACATTCCGGCTCTTGCATCACCCGCACTGATCCGTAATGTCACTACTCAACTCACAGCGGCTGATAACTTTAAATTTAATTTGGGATTTGCACTACGTAACAACATCCCAGCTGGATCGTATCAACGTAAATTAGTTTTTACCCTCATTTCAGAAGGTGAATCTACTGGAAAAATCGTAAGTGGCACAGAATTAAATAAAGCGCTCAAAAAGGGTCTTGGTATTACTGATCAAAGTTATTTTGATGACCCACTAAAAACCACCAGCAATTCTTATTACCCTGATCTTAATATTCTTGTTGGTAAAAATAAATGCAGTACCAATATCACACCAGAACGTACTAGCCTAATCTCCACGCCAGATTCCGAAGTACCAGTTTATCTTGGCGGATACCGCAACTCTTGGGATAATTACTGCATTTGGACGCCTGCCACCAAGCTCGTCTTCCCAGAAGACTTGTCTTATATGTTCTCTGGAATCACTAATATCAATAACGATGTGTCTTTTACCTTTAATGATGGGCGAGACAGCAATATGCTCGATTTTTCCAAAGTTAAGAATGCTTCACACCTCTTTCACAAGACGACAGGCTATTATAGCAATAAATTCAAAGCTGATGAATTCACGAGTTTCCTGAAAAAGGCCGAAGTTGAAAATATCGAATCACTTTACGAAGATTCTGGTATTTCCGCCATTGATGACACCTCTTTCATGTCAAATGCAAAAAACATTTCTAATCTTTTCAAAAATGCAAAATACCTTGCGACTGCCGATCTTTCCACCTGGACTATTTCCGACATGGAAGACGCCTCTTCCATCTTCGAAGGGTCAATAATACAAAATATCAATCTAGGTAATTCAACCTTCGAAAATACCACCAATACCCAAAATATGTTCAAGAATTCTGCCGCCACCACCATTACTATGCCAAAAGCCACCTTCAATAACGTTGAAAATGCCAGTGGAATGTTCGAAAATGCCAAAGCTACCACGATCACTATGCCAAAAGCCACCTTCAATAATACTGAGAATGCGAGTGGAATGTTTAAAAACGCTAATGCTACTACGATTAGCATGCCAGAGGCAACTTTTTCTAGCACCACTAATTTCTCAAACATGTTTAAAGATACCACAAACGCCAGCAATATCAATCTATCGAAAATCACTTTCAACGCAGCGACTAATCTTTCTGGTATGTTTAAAAATTCTGACGCCACACAACTAATTCTTAATAACACAAATCTTGGTGGTAACAATATCACCGACATGTCCTACATGTTTGAAAATAGTAAAGTTAAAAATATCGACCTTGGTAGTATGCAAACCGGACCACTTACTGCGGTCACTGGGATTTTTAAAGACGCATCTGAACTTAAAACTGTCACCTTGCCAACCGTCTTTAATACTTCTAATGTTACCGACATGAGCTCTCTTTTTTGAAAATGCCTCTAAGCTCACAACTATAAATAATTTTGATAAATTAGACATCAAAAACGCGCTTAATTTAAGTCGCCTATTTGCCAATACGCCATATCTATCACAAGCCAACATCATCCCGAATCTTAAAGCCGATAAAGTCACTAATGCCTCATATATGTTCGCAAAAGCTTATGCTAATGGCCCAGTAACTTTCCCAAGCACATTCAATACTTCAAATCTCACTGATATGAGCTATATGTTCCAGAATTTAAATACTCCGACACTTGATATTTCTCATTTCAACCTCGATAATGTCACAACTATGGAGGGTACATTTAGTTCAGAAAGTAAGACCGCTTCAGCTGGCAAGATCATCTGGCCAAGCAATAATCTAAATCTACCACACCTAACCTCGATGCGTGGCCTATTTAAATACAATTCATATCATACCGAAATCACCTTGCCAATCTTCCATACCCCACTTCTTACCGATACTAGTTATATGTTCTACGGTATTGGCTATATCACAAAACTTGAAAATGTTAATGCTCTCGAAACCGCTAACGTTGAAAATATGGAAGGTATGTTCGCATACAATGACTCCGGTTTACTAAAGGGGGCTAACGTAAAATTCGAATTTAATACCGGGAAAGTCAAAAATATGAGTTTTATGTTCAAAAGTACTTACGTAAATTACCTCGATCTCAGCTCCTTTGACACTAGAAGCCTAGTCAACGCCGAAAGCATGTTCGACTACACTTGGCTACAAATCCTTGACCTTACTAACTGGGATACTCGAAATCTTGAAAACACTACCAAGATGTTCTCTGAGTCGACCTGGCTCCAATATGTCTACGCTTCCGAAAGCTTCGTAACTACGAAAGTTACTAAATCTAATGATATGTTCCATAGCGTTACTTCCAACCTTAATTACATTGGCAATAATGTTTCTTACGCTCGCATCAATAAACCTGGTGCTCCTGGTGCCTTTACCAAGAAACCATGAATCTAAAAATACCCCGCAGAATCTGGGGTATTTTTCATCCTAAATGCAAATATTTAACTTAAAACAATTACTCGCTCATTCTTAAGAAAACTAGCCATAAAAAATATCCCACCAAGGTGGGATATTTTCGATAAATTCGTAAACTTCAGAGTTTTAATTAAGCTAATTCGATGACAGCACCAGCTTCTTCGAGAGTTTTCTTCAAAGCTTCAGCTTCGTCTTTCTTGACGTTTTCTTTTACGGTTGAAGGAGCACCATCAACGAGGGCTTTAGCTTCACCAAGACCAAGACCGGTAGCTTCTTTAACAGCCTTGATAACAGCGATCTTTTGAGCGCCAGCGTCTTTAAGAACGACGTTAAATTCAGATTTGCCTTCTTCTTCGGCAGCAGCGGCAGGAGCAGCAGCAACAGCAACAGCGGCAGCAGCTGGTTCGATACCGTATTCATCTTTGAGAGTATTTTTGAGTTCGTTTACTTCAAGAACAGTAAGATTTACTAATTCTTCAGCAAGTTTTTTAATATCAGCCATATTAGACCTTTCGAAAAATTAAATTTGTTATTAATAGTACACTTGTTACTTGTTTTCTAAGCCAGAAACAATTCCGGAAAGACCACCAGCGAGAGCTGAGATGGAATCGTTGACTGGGGAAAGCAATTGAGCCACCACCTGGGCGACCAATTCGTTCTTGGATGGAAGAGCTGCAAGAGCATTGATCTCTGCGGTATCCAAGGCATTACCAGTTTCAGAAAAACCACCCAAAAGTTCGAAAGCTTTGTGGGTCTTACCAAACTCTGCCAAAATTTTAGCAGGAGCGATTTCGTCGGTATCAGAAATAGCGTAAACTAATTGACCAGTGAGGTGAGTAGTGTCGGTGTCTTTGTAGACAGCGATTTCATTCATCGCAACACGAACCAAGCGGTTCTTTACGATTTTGATTTTTACACCCTGCTCACGAGCACTGCGGCGTAACTCTTCGAGCTCAGCCACAGACAAACCTTGGTAGTTTGCATAAGCAGTTAGTTTAGCTTCTGATAAAAGCTTAGTTAAATCTGCAACCAATGTATTCTTTTTATCTTTGGAAATTGCCATAAAAAGTTCCCTTGATTGTTAAATTTTTTATTAAAAAGTTTACGAATTTTTAATTTTCGTTACCAGAAAAATTAATTAGAAGATTTTCCTCGGTGACCTTATTAAGATTACTCCGTCACTGTCTTTGGTAACTTGATACATTATATCAGAGAGAAGGGAAAAATGCAAACCACATCTAGTCTATTTACGCAAGACTTACTGTTGCTATTCATATTTTTCTCTTATATCAATTTTATAAAAGACCAGTCAATCATGACTAGACCTATTAAGAATATAATATAACGAATCGTATTCTAAGATATTTTCTAAAAGATGATATACTGAAAATTAATGAATAATGATGTAATCGAATCAGCAATCAAGCAGGGTGAAAATCTGGCAAATAAAATCAACCTAGCCAAGACAACAACCCAACTAGATACTCTATACAAAGAAGTTGAAAATTATACAAATTTTATTAATAACGAATTTGGTATTATTGACGATTTCTCTGAAAAGAATGAAAAATATTGTGAACTATCTTTTTATGCGTATATGGCAGTCAATGAAAAAAGTGATAATTTAGAATATTACAATGCTCATCCTGAAGAGATGGCTTCTGGAGTCGAAGATTTTCTAGATTATCTAGAATCCATGAAGTGGCTTCAATAATATATAAAAATCAGCAATATAATTATTTGTTTTTATTCATGATGGTATTTTCCACCATGTAAAATTTCTTGTGTCCGATAAATCTGTTCTATCAACATCACTCGCATCAATTGGTGAGGGAAGACTAGATTCGAAAAACTCCAGACCACATCGGATTTCTTTCTCACTTCTTCTGTCACGCCATACGCACCGCCAATAATTAAAACAATTTCTTTCCCAAAATTAAACTCGCGTGACATAATTTCCGCAATTTGACCATTCTTAAAATTTACTCCGCGCTCATCGAGCAAAATTACAAATTCTCGCCCCGTGAACGGCCAGTTGGCTAGATATTCATCAAGTTTTTTCTCCTCCAAAAACTGCCATCTCATATCAAACGGCTTCTTCAAACGCTTCTCGTATTCCGAAATCATCCCCACAATCTCTGGAATATGTTTCTTTCCACCAGCAATAATTTTAATCATACTTCTATCATAAACGATTTTTCCAAAAATAGCATTTTTTAACATATTTCACCTATAAAGTCCACTAAATTTCGCCTTATCTTTCTTGACATTTTCCCAAAAAGGCCGTACGATTAGAGTGATATTTATTAAACAGACAGGATGCGAGGTGATGTCTGAATTACCAGAAAAACAAATAAAACGACTCCGTTCTCTTATTCAAGAAGCAGAAACTAATTTGGCCGCCGCCAAAGAGCTTTTGATTTCAATGCTCGGAGACGGAGAAACCATTACTGCTCCGAGAGAAGTAGTCATTAGCAATAATGAAGGCAAGATCATCGAAGGTGTCTTTGATGGCCAAATCATGATCGACCAAGACGGTAAGAACTACCCAGTTCCAGCCAACTATGCCAGTAAATCCAAGCTTGTCGAAGGTGACATTATGAAGCTCACCATAACGAAGGAAGGCAAATTCCTCTACAAGCAAATCGGACCAGTCGAACGCAAGACCGTGATCGGTACTTTGATTCGCCATGACGACAAATATTTTGTCGAAGTTAACGGTCGCGAATACGAAATTCTTTATGCATCGGTAACCTATTTCCGTCTCAAAGAAGGTTCTCAGGTTTCAGTAGTCATTCCAGCGAACAACGATGACGCCAATTGGGCTGCCGTCGAGGCATCGCTCTAAATATGACGAAAGCCTTATATCGCAAATATCGCCCACTTAAGCTCGCAGATGTCGTCGGTCAAGACGATACTATTCGTCAGTTACAAACTCAACTCGCTAATCAAAAAATTTCTCATGGCTATCTTTTTGTCGGCGCCAGAGGCTGCGGCAAAACCTCGGTAGCCCGTATTTTTGCCCACGAGATCAATCACTTCGACTATCAGCTGGAAGATAATTACGTCGACATCATTGAAATTGATGCTGCCGTTTTCACCATGGTAGAGAACATCCGTGAACTGCGTGATAAGGCCATGCTCGCCCCGACCACCGGCAAATACAAGGTCTACATCATTGACGAAATTCATATGCTCTCGAAGAACGCTTTTAACGCACTCCTTAAAATTCTCGAGGAACCACCAGAGCACGTCGTCTTTATTTTTGCCACTACCAATCCAGAAAAAATTCCTGCCACCATTCTTTCGCGTGTACAAATTTTTCATTTTAAACTGGCGGACAAATCCGTCATGCAACCATTCCTCGAAGGCATCTGCCAAAAAGAGGGAATTAATATCGAAAAAGACGCTCTTTCATTACTCATTGAACAGGGTGGCGGTTCCTTCCGTGATTCTTTATCAATTCTCGATCAGTTAAGCAATCTTCATCCTGATAAATCCACCCTGATTACTACCGAAGAAGTTTCTTCCGCCTTGGGTGTACCTAAGCAGGTTCTAATTCAAGAGATATTAACAAGTTACGAACAGGAAAATGTTGACCAAATACGCAGTCTCGTCGAAGAATTAATTAATCAAGGCAATAAAGCCGAAGGCATCGCGACTAGCCTCATCAAAGCCATCGTCCAAAATCCTACCGCCAAAAATCTTCACCTCATCGAAAAGCTTTATGCCGTAAATGGTGAGTTTGCCAGTGCCAAGCTCATTGTCGCCCTAATTTTAGATCATTTTAAAGCTGCACCGATTACCATCTCTGCCCCTTCAGCTCCACAAATTCAGGCCACCAAGACCCCAGTAACTACCCAAACACCAGATGCAGTACGCGCACAGGCGACCGCAGAAACCTCCATAGCCACGGGGATACCCATCGCCGAACCGGCAGCCCCAGTGACCCCTGCAGCCCCTGCAGCTCCGGTAACCCCGGCAGAACCCGCCAAGCCTTCGATTGACCCTGAAATCCGCGAACGTCTAGTCAAAATTTCTAAATCCAAAATTACTGAAAAAATTCAAGAACGCGCAGAGATTCAGAATCAGCAAGTTCAAGCCGAAGCTATGACGATTCCAGAGGCCGTGGTCTCTGGTTCTGGTGATTTTAGCGCCAAAGGTTTTCTCGAAAACATCAAAAATATCGCCGAAACTCTCTTCGTCCCACTTAACAAATCTTATTTTGCTTACAAAACCGATCACCTAGAAATTTATCCTAGTGCTAAGGTTTGGTTCAATATTTTAAATAGCAAGAACAACCTCGAAGTCCTAAAAACCGCTATTAATGGCCTCAATATCACTATCATGAACCCAGATGAACACAAAATTCCTAGCACCGCCGTCGATTTTAATCAATTTAGTGCCGGAAAATTGGAAGCCGCACCAAAAACCGACGACGCCTCACTTAGCGCGATTTCTGATATAATGGGTAACATACAAGAACTTGAAGATAGTCCATTCTAGGAGGTAACATGGCAGAATCAGCTCAATCAAGGTCGCAAAAATCGACCATTTCTCAAAATGACCCTAGCCTTTTTGGTGGTAAAGTCCCACCTCAGAATATTGAAGCTGAAAAATCTCTCCTTGGCTCCATTCTACTCGACAGTACGACCTTCCCAGACATTCTTGAAAAACTTAAACCTATTGATTTTTATCACCAAATTCATGGACATATTTATCGCGCCATGATGAATCTGTATGAACGTAGTCAACCAATCGACCTCGTCACTTTGACTTCCGAGCTTAAGTCCCTAAAACTTCTCAAGGAAGTCGGTGGTGCGACCTATATTTCTAATCTCACCATGGTCGTGCCAACCGCCGCCAATGCGCTTTCCTACGCCAATCTCGTAGAACAAGCTTCAATTCGTCGCCGCCTCATTAAAGCCGGTACTGAAATTGCTACCAAGGCTTACGATTCCGCCAATGAAGTTAATGCCATGCTGGGACAAGCTGAAAAAGAACTTTTTGCGGTTTCTGATAGCAACACCAAAACCGATTACACCGCACTTTCCGACCTTCTAGTCGACGCTTATGACCGCATGGAAATGCTCAGTAAAAATAAAGGCGCTCTCCGTGGCCTTAAGACTGGCTTCCGTGATCTTGACAATAAAACCGCTGGCCTCCAAAAAGGCGACTTAATTATTATCGGCGCACGCCCGGCCATGGGTAAAACCACTTTTGCCCAAAACCTGGCCTACAATGTCGCCGGCATTAACAAATGTGGCGTACTTTTCTTTTCTATGGAGATGGCAAAGAACGAAATTGTCGATCGTATTATTTCCACCACTTCTAATGTTGACTCTTGGCGCATTCGTACTGGTAATATCTCCAACGATGACTTCGCAAAAATTGGCGATGCCCTTGGCGAAATGGGTGAGATTCCACTCTACCTAGACGATACCAGCTCTATGACGATTTTGGAGCTTCGCAATAAAGCTCGTCGCGCTCATCACGATCACAATATTGGCCTAATTATCGTCGACTACCTCCAGTTGATTACTGGTTCCGATCGCTATGCTGGTAACCGCGTGCAAGAGGTGACGGAAATTTCGCGTGGTCTCAAAATTCTCGCCCGTGAACTTGAAATTCCGGTGATTGCTCTGGCCCAGCTCTCTCGTGGTGTCACCGGTCGTGATGACCCAAGACCAGTACTTTCCGACCTTCGTGAATCTGGTTCCATTGAGCAGGACGCCGACCTTGTAATGTTCCTGCACCGTGTCGATTATTATCACCAAGAAGAAGGCTACGAGCCAACTAATATTACTGAGCTTCTCGTAGCCAAGCACCGTCACGGCGCCATCGGTAAGATTGAACTTTACTTCCATCCAGAATTACTACGCTTCATGAATCTCGACAAAACCCGCGAATAAATCTGCAAATTTGCTATAATAGAAACGTGGGTAAACTCAATCCAAACAAATATTTCTTATTTCGCCATCGTTTCAAACTTGGCTACTTGCTACTTGGATTAATTTTTACGGGATTACTTTTCTTTTTACCGCTCATCACCCCGAACGGCCTCTCGAATGACGAATTTAATTTCACCACCAAAACCTTTGAATTGAATCGCCACACAATTTTTCGCGAGGTAATTGTTGATCTACCTTACCATTTACTCCAAAAGGGAATCTTTAAAATTCTTGGTGTTTCACCATATACCATTATGCTTCCTAGTGTAATCATTGGGGCAATTACCTGTATTTTGATTATTCTTTTACTTAACCGCTGGTTCAAAAACAACACCGCCATCATGGCCAGCATCATCACCGTGCTTTCTTCCAGCTTCCTTTTTATCTCTGGTAGCGGCACCGCCTTAATCATGATTTTATTTTGGACCACCTTATTACTCTGGCTCGGCTCTAAAGTCCAAGGCGAAAACAAACCAAAGGCCAGTTGGTGCTTCCTCTTTGGTATTTTTATGTGTCTAAGCATTTTTACTCCATACATGCTCTACCTGGATTTCTTTATTTTAATCTATGTTTTTGTTCATCCACATCTCCGGTTTACTCTTAAAAATCTGCCGAAAATTCCTCTCGCTATTTTCAGCCTAATGGTGATTTCTGCAGTGACCATATTAATTTTGCGTGGACTAAAACATCCAGAAATTTTCACCGAATTACTCCTCATGCCGAATTTTTCTTTGACTAACTACCTCCATAACCTCGGAAACGCTGTACGGGTAGCAATCACCTGGAACGGATTGGTTGAAAGCACTTTTCTCGCTCCGCTTTATGGCTTACCGGCCATTACTCTAGCCATTATTGGCTTCATCTCGACCTTCAAGGGCTTCTTTGCCTCACGAAATTCTATGGCCTTTTTACTTACAGTTTTTACCCTATTAATTTCTGGCCTCAATCCACAAATGATTATTCTTTTCATCCTACCACTCGCAGTCCTAGTTGCCCACGGCATGAAATACATTCTCCATAAATGGTCCAGTATCTTCCCATATAACCCCTATGCTAAGGTTATTGGCGTGCTTCCGATTGGCTTATTTATGCTTATTGTTATTATTTCAGACCTCAATCATTTTATTTACGGCTATCGCTATAGCGCACCGGTTGCTAACCAATTCACTAACGACATAAAACTACTCAATCGTTATTACAAAAATCATTTACTCTATCTACCAGATAATCAAGAAAATCGTAATTTTTATGTCCATTTAGCTAACTCATACACCATCTTTAACAAAACTCCGAAATATCAATACATCTCAGATCTTAGTGAGAATACTGAGAAGCATAGTATTATTAGTTTCGAGAAAATTACCGATACCGAAAATTATGAACTCGAACATATCGTGACCAACGAAAAATCTCAAAATGCAGACCGTCTCTATCTTTATAAATCTAAGTAAGAGATGTTATAATAAATATTAATTAAGAATAGAGAATAATAGGAGAAATTATGGGTGCTACCTTTGACCAGATGAAAATGCTTAATGAACTTCGTAAAGCACAAAAAGATCTCAAAAATGAAATTGTAGAAGTAGAAGCCGGCGACGGTGCCGTCGTAGTCCAGATTACTGGTGAGCTGAAAGTAAAAAAAGTTACCATCGACCCAGAACGTGTCGACCTCGAAGATATTGCCGAACTTGAACGCTGGATTGAAAACTGCTTCCGTGATGGCTATGCCAAAGCCCAAGAAATTGCTGCCGACAAAATGAAGCCTTTGATGGGCCAACTTGGCAACCTAGGACTTGGCGCTTAATGCTCCCTAGAGCCCTCACTGATACTATCGACGCGCTGGGCAAACTGCCAGGCGTAGGGAATAAAACTGCCGAGCGTTACGCGACCTATCTTTTTCGTAGTGATCGTAAAATCTCTCAGCAACTAGTCCATGCTCTAGAAAATTTACATGAACAGGTCAAAACCTGTCCAATTACTTTTTCTTTAATTAATGCCGATGAGAAAGTTTCGCCACTTTACGACACTCCAGGTCGCGATAAAACTACCATTCTTGTAGTTGAGGAGCCACTAGATATTTACGCCTTTGAACAAACCAAGGAATATCATGGCACCTATCATGTTCTTGGTGGTGCTATTTCGCCGATTGACGGAATCACACCAGAAGTCTTACATATCAAAGAATTAATTTCTCGCGTCGAAAACGATCAGGCCAAAGAAATTATTATCGCCACCAATCCAAGCGTAGAAGGTGAGAGTACGGCTCTACTTTTACAGAAAATGCTTTCTGAAAAATATCCCGAACTCGCCATTACCCGTCTGGCTCGCGGTCTCCCACTCGGCGTTGATCTGTCTTTTGCTGATCAGATCACTCTGAGTGCCGCGCTTAATAATCGCACTAATCTCTAATTTTTATTATGGCCATTTTTTCTCTCTGTTTTTGTGTTATAATTTACCTATTAGCATAAGAGGATTTCATGGATATTACCACACTTATTTTACTCATCGTTTCAGTCGTCAACCTAATTATTCTATTTATCGTTTTTTCGAAAACTAATCAGAAAAACACCGATCTGCCAGAACTTAAAAATCGCATCGCCACTCTTCAAGACCAAACCACGCAGACTTTTGCCAATATGAATGAACGTATGATTCGTATTGAAACTAACGTCGACCGCGTCACTAAAGATATCGGCACAAACTTTCGCGAAAACCGTAAGGAAATTTCGGATAATTTTGGCTTAGTTCAAAAAACTCTCGACACTCGTGTGCGTGAACTTCAGGATCATAACACTAAAAAGCTCGAGGAAATGCGCCAAACTGTCGACGAAAAACTCCAGGCTTCAGTCGAAAAACGCTTCAATGAAAGCTTCAAAACGATTTCTACCCAGCTTACCCAGGTTTATCAAGGTCTCGGCGAAATGAAAACTCTTGCTAACGGCGTCGGCGACCTAAAAAAGGTTATGGAAGGCGTCAAGACCCGCGGTATTTATGGCGAAGTCCAACTTGGCAACATCATTAGCGACACTTTAAGTTCAGACCAATATTGTGAAAACATTGCCACCAAAAAAGGCTCGAATGACCGTGTCGAATTTGCCGTTAAAATGCCTGGCAAGGACGAATCCGCCCAAGTTTTCCTACCAATCGATAGTAAATTCCCAGTCGAAAATTATCAACGCCTAGTCGCCGCCTATGAACAGGGTGATAAAACCGAGATTCAGAAATACCAAAAAGCCCTCGCGTTGGATGTCAAAGAACAGGCCAAGAAAATTTCCACCAAATACATCGACCCACCACACACCACCGAATTTGCTATGATGTTCTTGCCAACCGAATCACTTTACGCTGAAATTCTTCGCATCCCTGGCCTCGACGATGAAATCCGTCAAAAATTCCATATCACCATTGCCTCACCAAGCACCCTACCAGTGATTCTTTCGGGTCTTCTCATGGGCTTCCGTACCCTCGCCATTGAAAAACGCAGTAGCGAAGTTTGGCAAATTCTAGGTGCCGTAAAAAGTCAGTTTGGTAAATTTGGTGACCTCCTCGAAGCCACCAAAAAGAAACTTCAAGAATCCGCCAATAAAATCGATGCTGCCGCTACTACCTCTCGCGCCATCGAGCGTAAGTTAAAAAATGTTGAATCCTTACCAAGCAGCGAGAGCCTTAAGCTACTTGACGGGCTTGACGATCAGGACTTTAATTCTGAAGAAAATTCATAAGCCAAAAAATTAATTAACCTAAAAAATATAGTGCTCATCACACTATATTTTTTCATTTCACGCTCTTAATCTGCCAAAATCAAGTTTGCACGTTCAATCATTTCACTAGTTTCGTCAGTGCGCACCACATAAATTGGCTTTGACTCTTCACTCGAAATAAGCGTATGTCGTTCTGGCATTTCACCAGTATTCTTCTCCGCGTCAAGCTCAAAACCAAGATACTTCATCTTTTGAATTACCTGTCTACGTACGTCATCCGAGCGCTCACCAATCGTTGCCGTAAAGACCAGGGCATCGACACCACCCATTGAAGCAATCATCTGACTAATACAAGCCTGCAAGCGATAAATATAGAGTGAGTAAGCAAATGACCCCATCTTATCACCCTCGTCACGTAATTGAATTACTGTACGCAAATCATCGGATACCCCAGAAACACCGAGTAAGCCACATTGCTTGTTTAGATAGTGTTCAAGCTCGACATCATCCTCAATCTTCAACGCACGCTTCATTGCCATTGCCGCCGCCACATCCATTGAGCCAGTGCGCGTCGCCATCATCACCCCCTCAAGCGGCGTGTAGCCCATCGTCGTATCGTGAGATTTACCCTTATAAACCGCAGTAATCGAAGCTCCCGAACCAATATGGCAAACCACTACTTTCTCTGGCAAAATTTCGCTTTGCTTCATATAACGTACTACCGAGCCAACCGACAAACCATGGAATCCCCACTTTTTAATATCAAACTTTTCTGCCAATTTTTGATCAATACAGTAAGCCTTAGCCAGCTCTGGTCTGGAATTATGGAAATTCGAATCTGAAATTTCAATCACTGGCACCGAATCAAAACGTTTCTTTAATTCGATAATTTCATCCATCACCACTGGGACGTGAAGCGGCGCACGAGTTCTCGCAATTTCTAGCTCTTTAAAACATTCTTTATCGACAATGTGGTCATTAGCAAAATAGGCGCCCGGAGCCACTACGCGTGCCAAAATCGCACTCAACTTCGAAACGCCTCCTAAAAATTCTTCCTCAATTAAAATTTTTTCCAGATTTCCCGCCACCTCTGACAGTGCCTTAAAATCCGTTGCTACTTTCTTCTTCTGGCCACCAGATTTCAAAGTATAGACAATTTTCTTACCTTCAAATTCAAAGTGTAATGAACAAAGTTCCTTCATGCCTTTATAGAGCGCGTACTTACGTGAACTACTGCCCGGATTGGTAATTAAAATCAGTCTTTCCGATTCCATATTCTTTTTCTTCTCCTTTATCTTAGTCTATCATAAAACCAGAGATAAAACTGTAAGTCTTACCCACCTCTTTGATCACACATGATAAAAATCAATATAAAAAAATACAACTCTTCTCCGTTTAGTCCCATTCATAAAAAATCACAAAAAATTACTAGCACTCTTGCATTTTGAGTGCTAAATATATATAATTATGCTATGTCAAAACGTGATTATTATGAAGTTTTGGGCGTTAGTAAAAACGCTTCTGATGATGAAATTAAAAAAGCTTACCGTAAGCTCGCTCTCAAATACCACCCGGATCGTAATCCTGGCGATAAAGAGGCGGAAGCTAAATTTAAGGAGGCTTCTGAGGCCAATGAAGTACTTTCCGACAAGCAAAAACGTGCACGCTATGACCAATTCGGTCATGCCGGCGTAGGGAATGGTAGCGCCGGTGGCCCTAGTGGCAATCCTTTCAGTGGCTATTCTTATGGTGGTCAAGGATTCAATTTTGATTTTGGTGGCACCGAAGGTTTTGATGATATCTTAAGTAACCTTTTTGGTTTTGGTGGTGGACGTGCTCGCAGAAATCGCGGCTCCGACTACCGAACTACCCTAGTCATTGATTTTAAAGACGCTATTTTTGGTACTACCAAAAAGATTTCCGTCGAAGGTAATGAAATCACCCTAAAAGTTCCTGCCGGTATTGACGATGGTCAAGCCATTCGCCTGCGTGGACGTGGTGGTCCCGCTCCTGAAAAAGGTGGTGAAAACGGCGATCTCTTAGTACAAATTCGTGTGCAACCACACAAAACCATAAAC
>JABCOY020000029.1 GCA_013333375.2 Candidatus Saccharimonadota bacterium
AGACTCAGAGCCTTACGGATGGCTTCTTTTCTATCTTGAATCAGAAAGAGATTTTTTCCGCGCACAAACCCCTGTTTTTCCGCACCATTCGCAAATTCTTCCATAATCATCTGCGGATCTTCATCGCGCGAATCATCTTCGGTTACCACGATGTAGTCACTATTTTTTGCCCCAATCTCTCCGCGCTCTTCACGTGTCGATTCGTCGCGGCGACCTGCTCCACCAAACAGGGAAATTACCTTAGTTTTCTCCGTCCGTGCAGACTTAATTGCTTCGAAGACTTTCAAAAACGCGTCCGGCGTGTGTGCATAATCCACAATTGCAGTAAAATCTTGCCCCTCATCTATGCGATTCATTCGTCCTTCGACTGACTCTAGGCTGTATATACCATCATGAATTTGCTCTTCTGAAAGTCCGAGAATCAACCCCACTGCTGTGGCAGCTAAGGAATTATAAACCGTGAAAGTTCCCGGAATTTGAGTTTCGATTTTGAAACGTGGTAATTTCGTAGTGTTTTTCCATTGATGATTAATCCCACGCGTGTTTGGATTCACGATATATTTCACGCCACTCGCTGATTCTTCCACTTCCTCTGCTTGTAGCATTCCGTGCTTTATACCATATGTGATATAATTTGAAACTTTGGTAGCAAAATATAGCCAAGACCCGTCATCTTCGTTAATCACTCCGGCCTTCGCCATTTTAAATAACTTAGCTTTGGTGGCGCGGTAATTCTCAAAAGTTTTGTGATAATCAAGGTGTTCGTGGGTCACATTGGTTTCCACCGCAATTTCAATTGGCACTCCGAAAATTCGATGTTGTGCTAAAGCGTGCGATGTGACTTCCAGTACCAAAAATTCTGCCCCCTGTTTCTCAATCTCATTCATGCGATAATTTAGCGTTTCCGCATCCACGGTAGTCATGTGTTCAATCTGTTCTTCCAGCTTATCTACGCCCCAGGCCACTGTTGTCATCAGGCCTGTTTTATAACCCGCATGATTCAGCATCTTCCAAATCAGAAAACAGGTGGAAGTCTTGCCATTAGTTCCTGTCACTGCGATCACACGCATTTTTTTGCCCGGAAAATGATATTTTTCTGCCGCTAGTACTGCTTTTCCCAGATGATATGGAATCACTAGGCGATTATAATCCGGTAAATTATCCATCAAAAATGTTTTAATTTTCATAATACCTCTTTGTTAAATTATACCACACTAGATTTTTGCGATAATTAGCACTCAAAGCTTGACAGTGCTAATTTTTCGACTACAATAGATATATAACCATCAAACAGGAGGAACATGATACTACATCCATTAAGTGACCGTGTCGTTGCAAAAAAAGCAGAGCCTGCTGAAAAAACTGCATCTGGAATTCTTCTCGCTGGCCATCAAAACGAAAAGCCAGCCTATGCCGTCGTTGAATCCGTTGGTCCAGAGGTAAAATCCGTCAAAGCTGGCGACAAAATTATTTTCAAAGAATACTCTACTACCGATGTAAAATTTGAATCTCAAGAATATCTCATCGTTCGTGAAGAGGATATTTTAGCAATTATTAAATAAGGAGAAATATGGCGAAGAAAATTTTTTATGCACAAGAATCTCGCGAAAAAATCTTGAGCGGTGCCAAACAACTATATGACGCCGTGAAAGTGACTTTTGGCCCTAAAGGTCAAAATGTGGTGATCGAGAAATCATACGGTAACCCAACCATCACTCATGATGGCGTGACTGTTGCTGAAGCTGTCGATCTTGGCAGTACTGAATCCAATCTCGGCGAGCAGGTCGGCGCTAAGCTGATCAAATCCGCCGCTCAGAAACTAAATAAAGTTGCCGGCGATGGTACTACCACTGTTACGGTCTTAACCTACAATATTTTAAGTGAAGCCAATAAGCTAATTACTGCCGGCGTAAATCCGATGGAGCTTCGTGCTGGCATCGAAAAAGCTGGTGCAGAAATTGTTGAGAAGATTAATCAAGCGGCTGAGCAAATCACTGGTGATAGCAAGAAAATCACCGAAGTTGCCACTATTTCAGCCGGTGATGCTGCCATTGGTGAATTGATTGCTGGTGTGATTTCTAAAATCGGTAAAGACGGCGTGGTGACTGTTGAGCCAGGTCAAGGTCTCGAAATGGAGCAGGAAATCGTCGAAGGCTTTAGTTATGATAAAGGTTACAGCTCTCCATTCTTCGTCACGGATGTGAATCGTCAAGAAGCGATTTTTGATAAGCCTCTTATTCTTCTCACCGACAAGAAAATTTCTTCCAATAATGAAATCCTGCCAATTCTTGAAAAAGTCATGCAATCTGGTCGCAAAGATCTTGTGATTATTGCCGAAGAAGTTAGCGGGGAAGCTCTCTCACTCCTCGTCTTGAACAAACTTAAGGGCGTCTTTAATACTCTCGTCTTGAAAGCTCCTGCCTTCGGCGACCGCCGTAAGGAAATCTTAGAAGACATCGCTGTTCTCACTGGTGCCACTGTTATCTCCGAGGAACGTGGCATGAAGCTCGAGGACGCTGATCTCGACCTCTTAGGTTCTGCGAAGAAAATTATCGCCACCAAGGATGAGTCGACCATTATTAGTGGTAATGGCGATAGTAAGGAAGTTAAGGCCCGTATTGAGTTGATTAAATCTCAGGCCAATCTTGCTACCTCTGATTACGACCGTGAACAATTTAACAAGCGCGCTGCCGCTCTTCTTGGTAAGGTTGCTGTGATTAAGGTTGGTGGTGCTACTGAAACCGAAATCGATGAGAAAAAGTATCGTGTCGATGATGCCGTCGCCGCCACGAAGGCTGCCCTTGATGAGGGAATTGTGGCTGGTGGTGGTGTCACCCTAGTCAATCTTGCGAACACCTTAGATGATTCTGATCTCGGTGCTAAGATTGTGAAGAACGCTCTCAAGGCTCCATTTATTCACATCACCGAAAATGCTGGTTTGAATTCTCAGGCTCTGCTTTCTGAAGTTGAAAAAGCCAAACCAGGTTTTGGTATCAATGTTATGCAACCAGAAAAAGGCTTGCAAGATTTGAAGAAAGCCGGTGTGATTGATCCAGCGCGTGTTACTCGTGAAGCTGTTCAGAACGCCATTAGTATTTCGGCCACTGCTATCACTATGGGTGCCCTCATTGTCGATATTCCAGAAAAATCCGAACCAGAAGCTATGGGCGGAGGCATGTATTAAATAAAAAATGGAGGCGTTAGCCTCCTTTTTTATTTAATTGTCAGCTTTTTCGATGAGATAAAGCAATGCTTCAGCGCGCTCGGTTTCATCGGTTAGGCTTTTAGCCGTATCGTAGGCGGCAGTAATCATTTCTTTGTCACCGGTCGATTCAATCATTTGTTTGTAGACTTTGAATTTTTGGTCAGGGTTGATTTTGATTTTATCCATCAATGGATAAAGATCTTGTAGCATTTGCTTTTTTACATCTTCCAGCTTGCTATCTTCGATTGCAGCTTCAGGAGTTGCTGGAGCGGCAGTCTCGAGATTGATTGCTGGCGCTGTGGCTTCGGTATTTACTTCAGTAGCTACTTCTGCTGGCTTATCTGCTGTGGCTTCGACACCGAGATTACTTAAATCCATCGCCGGGGCAGTGAAAGTATTTTCCACATTAGTATTTTCGGTTGGCTCCAAAATTGGGGCTGGACCTTGATTAGTTAAATCTTGCATGACTTGTGAAGCTCCATTATTTTCGAAAGTTGGGGCAGAATTAGTACTATTACCGGTAATAGTTTCTGTTGGTACACCAAAAGTTGCGCTAGGGTCAAAAGCCGGCATCGCGCTATCAGCTGGTGGCATCGGAGGGATGCCGAATTGATTTTGTATTTGATTTAGGTCGGCGTTATTGCCATTATCTGTCCCTGATGCCAGATCCATACCCACCTCTCTTTGAATATTTTACTATTTAATTAACTACCAAGATTTTACCATAAACACGATGAAAAAACAATTTTAAAATTAGCTTTTTAAGGTATTTAAATAAGTTTTTAATAAATCAATTTCAGTATTGTTTAACTCAACTTCAATTATTGAAGCGTTATCTATTTGTGATTTTTTAATTTTTTCTGGCAAAGCTCTTCAATTTTTTTACTCACAATTGATAGTAGACGACCATGAGAAAAAACAATAATTTCGTCATTTTGATTTTCTTTATAAGTATCAACTAAGAAACCTAAAAATCTCTCCAGAATTTCACGTATATTTTCTCCACCGCCAAAACGAATTTCTTGGTCACCGGCAATTTGTTTCTTGGCGATATTTTGCATTTCAGGATTATCTCGATCGTCGGTAAAAATTCCGTAGTCAATCTCTTTTAGGCGATTATCAAGTATAATTTTTGGTTTACCAACTAGGCCAGATTGCAATATTTCTGCACTTTCGACAGCTCGTTCCATCGGTGAAGAAAAAATTTGCACAATATTACAATTCTGGAAAGCCGGTATAATTGCCTGTATCTGATTTTCACCTTTTTTAGATAAACTATTTTGATTATCCATAGAAAAATTCGCTGATACTAAACCTAGATTAGCTAAACTTTCTCCATGACGAATTAAATAAATTTTCATAAAATCGTTAAAATCATCATAACGCTTTTGCTTGGTAAATGCCCACCCCTATTCTATAATAAAAAAGACTTGTTAGTACATTACTAGTTTTTGGAAAATATGAAAGGGGGGGACTAATGGTTATTTTAGATCGTGAAGTTGTCGTTTATTTGGAAGAATCTTATTTAGCGCAAGCGGAAAAAGTTCACCGTTTACATTATAAATTACTTCAAACTATCGATAATGCTTTGCTGCAGTCGCAGGGAATTGCGCTGGATCCGCGTCGGTGTCATGAGGAAAAACTTTTTTCTGCCGAAGAACGTCATCAGACTTTTGCGCGCATAGCTTTTTATCATGCTCGTTGTCATGAATTTACGCGCCAGCTCAGTCAGGAGACTAATTTCTCGGCCATTTACGAGAATCTTACCCAGAGTGCACGCTTACTTTCTGAACTGTATGCTTTTTATGAGCAATATTTAATCCGAAATGAGGAGAAGAAATTATCCCATACGGAATTGCCTCAGCAAAATCGTCAGCAAATGGAAGATCTCGATCAGGCTCGGCAGGAGTTAGCTCGGCAGCTAAGATATTTTTCGATTCAGACTACTAGCCTGGAGCCAGACATTAAGTCAATGCTTTTAGCTCGGCGTATTCCTATGGAAAAGAGTTATCGTTTGACCGACGGTATTCAATATCGACCGGTCTGTCAAACTATTCGAAGGCTCTTTTCTCATAAAAATTCTAAGCCAAAATTAGCAAAATCATCATTCAATAATCTTTCCGAAAATCTACCGGTGCGAGTTGGTCCCATGAAACCAGTGGACCCTAGTGTCATTAAAATCATTGAATCACTCGCCTATCTCTCATAAAACATCGCTCATGCGATGTTTTTTCTGTTATAATCGAAAAAAAGGAGGTTATATGTGTGGAATTGTCGGATATGTTGGAAAAAATAACGCTCAAGAATTTTTACTCTCAGGTCTTAAGCGCCTAGAGTATCGTGGTTATGATTCAGCCGGTGTGGCAACTCTTGATCAAAACCAGAACCCTACGTTACTACGTGCGGTTGGCAAGATCATCAATCTAGAAGCTAAAATTAAAGATCATTATACGTCTGATCACATTGGTATCGGCCATACTCGTTGGGCTACTCACGGTAATCCATCCGAGACCAATGCTCACCCGCATCATGTCGGTAGCATTTTCTTGGTTCATAACGGTATTATCGAAAATTATAAAGCCTTGAAAAAAGAGCTCTCTGAGAAATATCAATTTAAGTCCGAGACTGATACGGAGGTGCTTGCGGCTCTCATCGATAGTTTTTATCAGGAATCGCATAATTTACTCGACTCTGTAACTCAGGCACTCAAACTTGTCTCTGGTACTTACGGTATCGCCGTGATGTCAGTTGACGATACCGAACATCTCGTGGTGGCTCGCTCTGGTTCGCCTCTTGTCATTGGTGTAGGTGAGCATGAAACCCTCATCGCCTCAGATGCTTCCGCGCTTATTGGTAATACTAAAAATGCAATTTATCTTAATGACGGCGAAGTTGCCCTCATTTCTAAAGATCATGTCGAAGTTAAAACTCTCGATCTTCAGCCGGTTTCTGTGAAAGTTGAAAAAATTCTCACCGACCTTTCAGCTATTCAAAAAGGTGGCTACGATCATTTCTTGCTTAAAGAAATTATGGAACAACCAGATAGCTTGAAAGAAACTTTGCGTGGTCGTATTAATGCGAAAGAACATACCGTGCATCTCGGTGGTCCAAATCTTTCTGTCAAGGAACTAAAAGAAATCAAGCACATCATTTTGGTTGGTTGTGGTACCGCTTATTATGCTGCTAATACTGCCGCTTATCTCATCGAACAGGTTCTACCTGGTGTTACCATTGAGCCGGTGATTGCTTCCGAATATCGTTACCGCCATGCTTATATTCCAGATCACTCGGTAGCGCTCATCATTTCTCAGTCTGGTGAGACTGCGGATACTCTAGCCTGTCTTCGTGAAATCAAATCTCAAGGTACCAAAACTATCGGTATCGTTAATGCTATTGGCTCGACCATTGCGCGTGAAGTCGATGGCGGCACCTATGTCCATGCCGGACCGGAAATTTCTGTCGCCAGTACCAAGGCTTATACTTCTCAGGTCATTGCCATTTTAATGTTCGGTCTGACTATTGCTGAAGCTAAGGGTCTGAACGCTCGTCAAGTTGCCGCCTTAGTTGACGAAATTAGTCTTCTGCCAGAGGAAATCAAGCGTATCTTGCATGAAAAGCAGGATGAAATTTCCGAACTCGCCAAGAACTATACAAATTACGAACATGCGATTTATCTCGGCCGTGATGTGAATTATCCTATCGCTCTCGAAGGTGCTTTGAAGCTCAAGGAGATTTCTTACATTGATGCTAACGGCTATCCGACTGGGGAATTAAAGCACGGCCCAATCGCTTTGATTGATGATCGTTTCTTCGAGGTCGTGATGTTGCAATCTGGTTTCTTGTTTGAAAAATCCGTTTCTGGTATTCAGGAAGTCTTGGCACGCGGTGGACACGTCATTGTCTTTTCTGATACTGAGGTTGATCTGCCAGTCGAGGGTGTGGTAAAAATTGACACTAAACTTCAATTACTCACGCCACTTCTCTTCAATCTCTTGAGTCAAATGTTCGCCTACTACCTAGCAGTTTATCGTGGTAATAATGTCGATCAGCCACGCAATCTCGCTAAGTCGGTTACGGTTGAATAAATAAATTTAAGACCCACCTCACTCAAAAATAAACTATGCAGCCAATCTGCATAGTTTTTTCTCTCTCTTCAAAAAAGCTTTCTCTTGGGTTAAAATAAGACTAATGAAGAAAAATTCCGATTTTATTTTTCGTTTATTTCTCATCTTAGGCGACATTATTGCAATCATCGCTTCTTTTGCTTTTGCCTACATGATTCGCACTAAACTCGACACCCGCCCATATTATTTTGAGCTTACTTCTATGGAATTTATCTTGCCGCTCATTTTCTTAGTTCCGCTTTGGATTATTATGCTCTTCATTATGGGACTTTATCGTAAAGATGTGATTTTTGCCAAATCCAGGTGGGGTGAACTTTACCGTCTCTTTGTGGCTTCGGTGGTTGGTATCATGGGTATTATTACCTTAGATTTTTTTATTCAAGAAAATCTCTTTCCCGTCCGTTTAATTGCGGTTTATGCGGTCTTTACTTGCTTTATTTCACTTCTATTTATGCGAACAATTTTGAAATTCTTCCGCAAGCGTTTTATGTTGCAAAAAATCGGTATCAAGCGGGCTATTATCGTCGGTAATTCGAAAAATACTACTTATTTAATTAATCAAATTCTCGCATATCCAGAAGATGGTTATCGTTTGGTCGGCGTAGTGGCTGGAAGTAAATATATCCCGAAAGAACTCCGCCATTTTCAATATTCTTCTCTGAAGGATGCTTTGAAAGATCAGACGGTTGATGTGATTTTTCAAACCGATGAACGTCAAACTGAGTATGTTTACCGTCAGTCGATTAACCACCATCTCCTCTATTATTTCATTCCGTCCGAGGCTGCACTTTCTCAGCATATGGGTCAGCTTGAACTAATCGGCAGTACGCCAGCTATTTTGGTTAAGGTTACGCCACTCGTGGGGAACGCCCGTATTATTAAGCGTTTCATGGATATTATCTTTAGTCTTATCGGTATTATTTTGGCCTTTATTCCAATGCTCATTATTTGGCTTTGCCTTAAAATTTCCGATCCGAAGTCCAAGACTATCTATAGTGAATATCGTCTCACTCAATATAATCGCAAGTTCAAAATTCTAAAATTCCGTAGTATGAAGACCGCTTATTCTGGTATGACCCCAGAGGAAGCCTTCGCTAAAATGGAAAAAGAAGGGAAGATTACCTCTGCGGCCAAACTTTCTCATCAATATCGCAAAAATGGAGATTTTCTCATGCGAGACCCCCGTATTACTCGTATTGGTAAATTCTTGCGCGCCACCTCACTCGATGAATTACCTCAATTGTTTAATGTTTTACGCGGTGATATCTCTCTTGTCGGTCCACGCGCCCTAGTGCCAGGGGAATTGCGTAATTATGGTGACCGCTCACTTCTTCTTACGGTCAAATCTGGCCTCACTGGTCTAGCCCAAGTTTCTGGTCGTCGGGATATTAGTTTTGATGAACGTCGTTCACTTGATCTTTATTACATCCAAAACTGGTCGGTACTCTTCGATTTACAGATTATGCTTCAAACCATTCGCGCCGTAATTTTTCAAAAGGGCGCCAAATAAATGGCTGAATCTAAAACAAAAATCGCCCTAGTTTGTGATTGGCTCACTGTAGTCGGTGGTGCTGAGCAGGTTTTAAGGGAATTGCACCGCATTTATCCAGAAGCACCTATTTATACCTCCCAATACCGCCCAAAGGGAATCAATTGGTTTCTCGATGCCGAGGTTAAAACCGGTTGGTTGAATCTCCTGCCAGCCTTTTTGCGTAAATTTATCGCTCCTCTACGTCAGAATTATTTCAAACATCTCGACCTCACCGCCTATGATTTGGTAATCTCAGTTTCTGGCTGTGATGCTAAATTTGTTAAAACCAAGCCTGGCGCTCATATCTGTTATTGCCATGTTCCGACCCAATATTATTGGGGGAAATATAGGGAATATCTCGAAGACCCCGGTTTCGGTAAATTAAATTTTCTAGTCCGTCCAGTTTTTCGCCTGATGGTAAAAAATCTACGCAAAAAAGACCTTGAAGCTGCCGAGCGTCCAGATTACTATCTAACCATCTCAGATTTTGCCCAGCAGGAAATCAAACAATTTTACGAAAGGGAAAGCACGATTATTTATCCACCTGTGGCTGTGGAAAACTTCCAACCTG
>JABCOY020000030.1 GCA_013333375.2 Candidatus Saccharimonadota bacterium
AACATCGAAAGATCGAGGCTAGCAACTTTACAAGTATTAGCGAACATACCTGCGATAGTAGTGGTATTTTCTAGAGTAAAATTAGCACCTAGCTTAATTTCGGTAGCGGCCTGAAGATTATTAAAGAGATTGGATACATCAGTCACTTGCTTGGTATTGAAATTCGAAAGATCAAGCGAAGTGAGTTCTGTCATACCAGAGAACATATTGCGCATATTAGTGACATTAGTTGTATCGAAATTTGCAAGGTTAAGATTCTGAACTTTTTCAGCCGCCTCGAACATACTGGTCATATTTATCACGTTTCGAGTGTCAAATTTAGCTAAATCGAGATCCTGCACGTGAGTAAAATTCTTGAACATATTGGAAGAATCTGGTGCGAGGAAGATTTTCTCGGTTTCGGCATAATAATAGACTGTTTTATCGGCTTCCTTATACCAAGCCTTGATAGTATAATCAGAATTTGCATTGTCTTGAATTTCAATAGGCTTATCACTGGCAGTCGGTGCGGTAGTACTACGACGGAAGTGTTCGATCATTTCTTGACCATGACCGAAGAAGTTTGAGGAACTACGTTTACCGAGATAAGTAATAGCTTTATTAAAAACTTCACCCTTATCCATAATGGCTTCTTTTTGATAAGTGTTCGCTACCACAGAAACCACTAACTGATTAATATAGTCGCCTGGACGCAAATCGTCGCCGAGATTAACGCCGAGATTAAGAATAGTTTTTTGATTTGTGACTTCTTTTTCGGAACTATTTGCAACGGTAGCTGGATGACTGAGGCTTGGGATTGGACTGTAGTCGGTAGCGCTAGATAATTTATAACCCCAGGTATTTGCGGTGAAGTTATTCAGCGATTGGTTGCCCGTAATCGACTCAATCTTATCTGGTTTGGCTGGGTCAGAATTATTCAAGGCGGTATTATCGGTTTTAGAATTAACCACGACCTTGTAGCCGGATTTATTTTTCGCGGTAACACCGATATTTAGATTCATTTCCCTTTTAACCGTAGGATTATCGAGTAGAAGATCGCCATCCACTTGAGTTTTGACGTTATCAACATAGGCCGAAAGACTGGACTGATAGAGGGCAGAAGTGTTTTTAGTGTTAAGCCAGGCAGCTGCGACCAAGGTCAAAGCAAGGCCCGAGCTAAGCTTCAAAAATTTATGATTCACAATATTTTCCCTAATTCGTTTTATACTACATTTAGTTTAGCATAACTAGAATAGAAGAAAAGTCTTGAAAAATTTGGAAAATGGTATTTATGGCTTATAACTCTTCACAAAAGTACCCATCGATACCTCCGCCCCCACCCCTCAACCAGTTTAAGTCTGATACTGGCGCATTTTGTAAATGATTCGGTCCGCACCCCTTATAATTCGTGCGCCCAGCGAACATTCCCTCGTAACTTTTTACATTACTTGTATTCCATACACTTCCATCACTTGAGCCATACCAACCTACACTAATATTCTCTACCTTGTTTTCCTGGTCAGTAGCAAATATATAATCCAACTTCTTAACCTTCTCGGTTTGACTACCAAAAGCGCTACCCATATAATAGTATTCTTTACCATTTAGACCATAAAACATATAGCTCAAATCTTCAGCATTTCTAAAGTTCATAGATGCCACAAAAATAATATCCTTAAGTTGCCTAGACCTGGCAAACATGCCAGACATATCCACTACATTATTTGTATTAAAAAACCCTGGCCACGAACTACCTTTAGGGATTTTCTCTAATCCTGTATCGGCGAACATTTCATGCATATTGGTGACTATTCCAGTATTAAATATACGTTCCCCAAAATCCAAGATTTTTAGTTTTGGATTTTTTGAAAACATATTAGCTGTGGTAGTAGCAAAAGAAGCATCAAGCTGAGTAGTGTCGATAGATTCTAGATTAGAAAAGCCGTCAAACATTTTTTCACTATTCTCATTTATATAAGCAAAGCTAGCAGAAGTCCAATAATAAACAGTCTTCTCTGATTGGTTGTACCAAATTTTAAATTCACCTTTTACATCGGCATTAGTTGCAATATTTTTAACATTGGCGCCATCTGGTAGTACATTAGAAGCCTTGATATGGACTATATTTTCCTCACCGCCAGCGACTTCTTTTATGGCTTTATTAAATTCAATTCCTGATGGTAGATTGGCTATTTGGTTAGATACTACTGAATAAACAATGGTATTTTTATAGTTAGCGGGTTTAATATTCTCATTTAGCTTAATTGCATAGTAGGTCCTTATTGTTCTAGTATCTTGACCTTTTGTATTTGCAATAAGTCTTGGATGGTCTTTATCTGGAATTGACTGAAAATTCGCACCATCAGTGCTGAGCCCCCAGTTATTTTCCTTAAAATTATCTAGAGTTAAGTTTTCAGAGATAGATTTAATTTCATCATTAACGAATTTTTCCTCATTAACAAGCGAGGTGGTGTCATTTTTTGTATGAACTGAGACCGTGAAGCCACCGTCATCTGCACCCTGAACGTATAATTCAGCTAACATCTGTATTGATTTTGAATCAGAATCTAGAATATCTCTGCCATCTGCACTAGTATTAGTATTCCAGGTAAAGAAAGCAGATAGTTCGCTAGCGTGAGTATTATTATTATAAAAAACAACACTAGATAAACATACTACAAACAACAAAATAGCGCATTTTAGAATGTGTTTATTTTTATTAAAAAATAACATGAAACCTTCCTCTCCTTTTAACTAAGTTTAGCATAAGTGTAATAAAAGAGAAGACTTGAAATTTTCATTAATCATTATTCTTCATATTTTTCAGCTTGGAAATCAGCGTCAATCATCCAATGGCCACGCAGGCGAAAGGCGGGGATAGTACCACGAAGAGCTTTATTGGTAGCTGATTGAACGCTCATTTGATTTTGCTTCGCCCAGTCCGAAACAGAAATAATTCTCGGCGCAGTGAGACGGGTGATGCGACGATATAAGGCCTCGATAAGAAGTCTCGCAAAGAAATCGGATAAACGATCGAGCTTATTAAAATTCGAATATTCTTCTAGGGCCGGATAATACTCTTCATTTTTGGATTTATTAGGAATCAAAATAGGCGGCAGATTAAGTAAGTCCAATTGTTCGTTAATTAGTAGTCGCCCGATACGGCCATTGCCATCGATAAACGGATGAATATTCTCAAATTCGGCATGAAAATAGACGATTTTGTCGAGAAAATATTGGTCGTCTGACGCGTTATATTTTTCAACTAAGTCCGACATAAAAGCGTGGACGAATTGTGGATTCGCACCAATATGGTTCCCCACGCGCACCCACTCCTTGTTAGTACGAAATCGGCCGGCAGCATCATCACGAATATTCTGCATTAACATACCATGTAGTTTAAGAATCAGCGAGACAGAAATTCCGGTTTCCGGATTATCTAAGAGATATTTCATAGCTTTCGCTAAATTAGTCGCTTCAAAAATTTCACGAATCCGATGATCAGTACGAATCTGATGGCGTATTAAAATATCTTCCGTATCTTCTAGTGTGAGCGTGGAGTTTTCGATGGCATTGGAGTTATAAACCATTTCTGGAAGCTCGACAAGGCTTAGTTCCCTGATCCCAGAAGCATAATTTGGTACCAAATCACGATAATGTTCAATCAAGAAATCTAATTTTTGCCGAAGAGAGTTACTAGTCATAGCCCTATTATAGCAAAACCGTTTAAAATTGTCATTTTCGATAATTTTAAACGCTTATGGTTTCTGAGTGAAGTAGCCCTTAGCGCCTGGGCGGTCGATACGAAGCCAAGTTTTGTCGGCAGAAGCAGGATTTACAAGGAAGGAACCATTACCACCACGTAGTTTGACCTGATTTTGAAATACATTATTAAATTCAGTACCAGCAGAAATATTAAAATCTTGACTGACGTAAATTTTTTCCAATTTTGTTTCGAGCGGGCGCGAGGAAGCAAACATGTTGCTAAATTTATTCACCTTCGCAGTATTAAAATTACTTAAATCAAGTTCAGTAAGACTATTCGTATCTGTAAACATGCCACGCATATCTGTCACACTAGCCGTAGAAAAACGTCCGCCGAGATTGATTGAGGATAAAGCCGCCATACCGGAAAAAATATCTTGCATATTATGAACCTTACTAGTGTCAAAATGACTGAAGTCAAGATTTTCGAGCTTACTAGTACTATAAAACATACGATACATGGATTCTACTTTGCTGGTATCGAAGGACGAAATGTTGAGATTTTTTAGCTCAAACATGTAGCTAAACATTGACGCCATATTTGTCACATTCCTGGTATCAAACTGCGAAAGATCCAGACTGACCAATTTACGATCGTTGAAGAACATATTATACAAACTGTTTGCCTTAGAAGTATTAAAATTGTGTCCAAGCTCAAGACTAGTGAGATTCAGCATGCCACTAAACATACCAGCCATACTAATACTTTCACTGGTATTAAAAGTCGAGACATCAAGTGAAGTGAGGTTGGAGCAGGCATTAAACATATTGGTAAAATCTGTAACTTTTCTAGTATCAAAACTCGAAAGATCAATTTCCTGCAATTGATTACAATTATTGAACATACTATTCATATTAGTAACATTACTAGTCTGGAAATTAGGGCTTAAAATAATCTTTTTTACATTACTCATACCGCTAAACATCGCACTAGTAGTAATCACTTTTCTGGTATCAAAATTCGAGAGATCAAGCTCCTCCAGAAGGATGCAGTTTGAAAACATGCTGGCCATATTGGTGACGTTTGTGGTCTTAAATTTGTCACTGATTTTAAAATCGGTCAGCGAGCGGAGGTTACCGAACATGGAAAGCATATTGTTGACCTTAGAGGTATCAAAATTACGGATATCGAGACTGGTGAGCTTAGTAGCGCCACCAAACATGGTTTGCATATTGGTGACCTTAGCCGTATCAAAACTCGAGACATTCAGACTGGTGAGATTGCCACAATCCTTAAACATTTCCTGCATATTAACAACATTAGCAGTATTAAAATTCCCTAAATCTAATGACGTAATATTACTTGCACCACTAAACATATTGCCCATATCGGTAACTTTAGCAGTATCAAAATTCGAGAGATCAAGATTTTGCAAAGAAGAATCACCCATAAACATACGAGAGAAGCTTTTAACGTTTTTAGTTTTGAAGCTAGAAATATTGAGATTTTTCAGGGACCCCATATAGGCAAACATATTAGTCATCGCAGTGACACGGGAAGTTTTAAAGGTAGAAAGATCTAGGTTTACCACACTTCTGGCGTTATTAAACATAAAAGACATATCCTTCACGTAACGTGTATCGAGTCCAGACAAATCAATATCGGTAATATTGAGGATGTTATTAAAAATCTGACGTGAGTCTTCGTTCATGTAGACGCGGTCATTCTCGCAATAGTAGTAAACTGTTTTGTCTGCCGGATCAAACCAAGCTAAAATTTCATAGCTTGACTCATCAGAATCTTCGATATTGATAGTTTTCATGGCAGCCGTCGGTGCGGTCGGACTTCGCTTGAACCCCTTAATAGCATGCAAATTGGTGCCGGCAAGGATTGCACTACGAGCAATTTTCTGGTTTAAATCCGGTCCTCTTGTGAGCGTAGCGTTGGTACCGGCATTATTATTTGAAATAACCGAAATCATGAGTGTGTTTTTATAACTACCGCTCAAAAGATCGGTACCCAAATTCATGCCAATGGTAATATTCTTGACTTCATTGCCATCGGTTTTTTCTTCAGAGTTAAAAAGATTGGTCGGACTGGCGACTGAACCAATCGGGCGAAAATTAGTCTCGTCATCAATCTTATAACCCCAGGTCCGAGCAGGAAAATTACTTAGAGTAT
>JABCOY020000031.1 GCA_013333375.2 Candidatus Saccharimonadota bacterium
ACTGCAACTTTCTTAGCGTTTCTTGAGAGATTCTTGGTGAAGTTTTCGTTGCCAGTACGGCCGCCAGCTACACCACCATGGCGCCAGATAGGGTTACGGGTAGAGCCGAAACGAGCACGACCAGTTCCTTTTTGCTTCCATGGTTTCTTACCACCACCGCGAACTTCGCCACGCTTCAATGTTTTAGCGTGTGAGCTACGTGAGTTAGCAAGATATGCATCGTAAGCTAATTTAATCAATTCATGATTAGTAACTTCGAGATTGAAGATTTCTGGATTTAAATCTGCCATATTACTCCTTTCCCTCCACAGTTACGATACCTTTCTTTGGCCCTGGGACGGCGCCCTTAAGACCGAGGATGTTGTTTTCCTTATCGATATAAGCAACGACAAGATTCTTCACAGTAACTTGATCGTGGCCCATGCGACCTGGCATGCGCTTACCCTTGAAAACTTTTTGAGGATACATCGAGCCGATAGAACCGACTTTACGAATATCGCCCTTGAAGCCGTGGGTATTGCGTGACTCTTGGAAGTTCCAACGTTTGACAGTACCAGCAAATCCTTTACCCTTCGAAATACCAGTAACCGCAACCTTGTCTCCAATTTCAAAATTATCGACTGTAAATACGTCGCCTAATTTGAAATCTGTGGTGGAATCCGTACGAAATTCCTTTAAGATTTTAGGACTTAATGTTTCTCCAGCTTTTTTGACGTGAGCTGATACCGACTTGCTCAGATTCTTACCCTTACCGTAACCGAGCTGCACAGCATTATAACCATCGGTTTCGACGGTCTTTATCTGAGTCACTGTGGCTGGTCCAGCTTGAAGGATAGTAACAGGGGTCACTAAACCATCTTCGCTGATGATTTGGGTCATACCAATTTTGGTGCCGAGGATGACTTTCATCTTTTCCTTTCCTTTACGGAGACACTCTATTAGCTAGACAGTAAGGCAGTTCCGACTTTTTTCTCTGTTTGGCCTATATTAAAAAATATTACAGTTGGAAAAAAGTGGCTTTCCTTAATTGTCTAGTTCTTCAAATGTCACCTTGATAAACTTACAAAGATGATTTTACCACAAATGAGCCAGATTATCAAGGTCAGAATTTAGACTTCTTCGGCTTCGTCGTCCTGGTCGTCGTTTTTTGAGACTATTGGATGGTTATTTTGTGTGATTTTTGCGGTTGGTTTAGAATTTTTAACTTTCTTCGTGGTATTTACCAGGTGGGTTTCCGAAAGATTCTCATAGAATAAGCTTTTGCGGGTAGCGACTAGTAGTAGATTAATTAGGTAATATATACCAAAAACTACCAGTAGACCCAAAGCGATATAGGTAATGGTTTCATGACTAAGAATATTGTTAACGAGGGCGAGATTCAGTACATTAACTAAAGCGAGTGGCAAAGTGATGAATTGAAGATAGAAAAAGAGGTAACGTAGGAAATAACGCAGATAAGTTCGCAAGATTCCGACTTTATGATTAGATTCGACCTTAAGGTTGGTCATAAAAAAGCCAATCGTGCGGCCGCGTAAAATGATGGTTGAGAGGACGAGATAAAAAATGAATGGGATTTGAATAGTAAAGAAATCAGATTCGAGATGGATTAACTTCAAGACAATATCGCCAAAGAAGATAGTAAAGAAGCCGCCGAAGACAAAATCAAAACCCATAGCTACGAGACGACGCAGTAGTGAAATTTTGTCACTACGTTCGAGGCTTTTTTCGTCAATTTGTTTTCTGGTTGGGAGATATTTGGCCAACATAGTGGCCAAAATAAAGCCGAGAATACCACCGAGGGTATTAGTTATGAGGTCGTCGACATCAAAGAGGCGATAATTGCCGGAATAGATAAAATAGAGGCCACTGAGTTGAGTTAACTCAAAGAACAATGAGAGAAAGAAAGATTTAATGGCGACCTGCTTGAAGTTATTCTCGAAGTAATACTTAAGATAAAAACCAAACGGCAAAGTCATGAAAATATTGAAAATTGTAGAGAAGAAGGCGGGATTATTGATAACTGTGAGGTAGGATTTCGGATTCACTAGCTGCAAGTTGGCATGTTTCAGGATATCGAAGATAAAGTTAAATGGCAGGAGCTGCATTTGATGGTTATGTAAGGTAGCGGCTTTTTCAGGAGATGGGAGAGGCAGAATCACCAGACAGTAGGTGCAGAGCATATACAAAATAAAAGAATAGACGATCCAAATACGTAAGCTCCAGATAGAACCATATTTTTTGTAATTATAAATCAAATATGGAATAGTAAAAGCTAGGGCCAGAGGCGGAAAGATGTAAGCAGCCTGCTGGATTGAATCGACGTATGTTTGCATAAGTTTATTATATAATGTAAATCATGAAAGTATTACCGATTGTTGTCGCTGGTGGAAAGTTTTTGCAAGATTATACAAAATCTCGGGCACTTGATTATGGTGCCGGGACTGGACGAAACTCGATTTATCTAGCTGATTTAGGAATCGATGTGCTGGCGGTAGATCAAAATATTGAAGAACTCGAAAAATTAGCTACTTTTAATCAAAGAATACGCCCACTTAAGGCTGATTTAAGAGAATGGAAGATTCAGGACAAGTTTGATTTGGTGGTAGCGACGAATGTCTTGCAATTTTTTGATAACGATACAGCAACTCGATGTCTCAATGATATGACTAATTGTCTAAACAGTGGGGGTGTTCTCTGTTTAACTTATATTCTAGATAAAAAAATTTCCTTGCCGCTCGGTTTTGAAGAAATCCTTACTTCGAAATTCGAGATGATTAACTCTGAGACTAAAGTAATACAAGATCCTGGTCATCCAGATTTTCCTGAGCCGCATCAACATAAAATTTTTTATTTCTTAGGCATAAAAAAGTAGAAGAT
>JABCOY020000032.1 GCA_013333375.2 Candidatus Saccharimonadota bacterium
GCACGTGCAGTATCTCTTTGCATGATTTGCATTGCAGGGAGTGCAATAAAGACCATGAGGAAGATCATTGCTGCGACCGCCAAAACGAGCACCACTTCGATGATGGTAAACCCACGTTTAAAATTTTTATTTTGCTTAAACATATGTCTGTTCCTTTCTGAGACTTTGTTTATCTATAACCCAATCATAATCTTTACCTACCAAAAATTCAAGAGGTTTATGCTAAAATAAAGCTAAACCATTATCGGGAAATTTATAAAATGTTTGAACTTCAGTGGATTTTTCTAATTTTCGGCGCAATTTTCGGCGCCATTCTCGGCTCTTTTGCTTGTTGTCAGGCTTGGCGTATTCGCCTACAATCAGAAGGTAGGAAACTAGGGAATCGCTCGGTTTGTCTTTATTGCGGTCATCGTCTAGGCCGTCTTGAATTAATTCCGATTTTCTCATGGCTCTTTCTCGGCGGCAAATGTAAAAAATGTAAAACCAAAATTGGTCTCATGGAATTTTTCTCCGAAATCACTATGGCTCTAATTTTTGCCAGTTTCTCTTTTCGTACTGGCTCATTAATCCAACAAGTTCTGCAACACACTGGTCCACTCAATTCGGTACCTCTAGTTATTTTTGAAACCATCAAGCTTCTGCTTCTCTTCGCAATTTTTACTATTATGTGGATACTACTGGTTTATGACAAAAAATGGTTGCAGTTGCCAGTTAATCTACTCCGTCTTCTGATTATTTTGTCTGGGACTTATTTTCTCTTTAATCTATATACTAAATATGGACTCAATTTGCTAATCGAAACTCGTGGCAATGAAGTTCTATTGGTAAAAAATTCTCTACACCTGCAAGATATTTGGCAATATTTACTGCGTGATTTTTTGCGTTTCTTGGGTGCACTGTTGGTTCTACCTGGCATCTACTTTGTACTCTATAAATTCTCCCGCGAAACCTTAGTTGGCGGCGGCGATTTTATCCTTTTGATTTCTGTCGCATTTTTACTTGGTCGCTGGGAACTCGGCGTTATTGAGCTTGGTCTTTCCAATCTCCTGGCAGCCATCGCCAACTACCGCATGCTAAAAAATCCTAAAAATCGTCAACCTTTCGGCTTCGCTCCCTATATTATTTTAGCCTGTATGATTACGTTGCTTTTCCAGACTGAAATATTGCGCACCATTTTTTTGGTTTATTAATCTTCCGATTTGCTGCAGAGTTTTTTCCTAACTACTAATTTTCCGATTTGCTGCAGATTTTTCTAGCTACTAATCTTCCGACTCGCTATGAAATTTCTCGTGCACTTCTTTTAGGTGCGGGTCGGTGATGTGAGTATAAATTTGCGTAGTGGAAATATTTGCGTGCCCCAGCAAACTTTGCACTGAACGAATATCCGCGCCGTTCATCAAAAGATCAGTGGCAAAACTGTGACGCATCGTGTGTGGCGTCACGTGCTTTGTAATCCCGGCCAGCCTTGTATATTTTTGTACAATTCGCTCGATTGAACGTGGTGTTAATCTGCGAAAGTCGCCACTCGTAGATGGAATTTGTTGATTCGCGGAATTATTTAGGAACAAAGCCGGCAAGGTATCAGTTCGCATATTTAAATAATCTTCGATGCACTCCGCCGTGGATTTGTCGATAAAAATTGGTCGGTCTTTTTTACCTTTACCGCGTACCATAAATTCTCGGCGTTCCAAATTAATCGAATCACGATTCAAACCACAAAGTTCCGATACACGTAGTCCGCCAGAAAATAACAACTCAATGATTGCGCGGTCCCTTAGCCCTGACTCGGTATCCAGCGGAATTTCCGCTAGCAGCCTTTCGATTTCATCGAAGTGTAAAAAAGTTACCTGCTTTTTGGCGGCTCGTGGTAGGTCGATTAGGGAAGGGTCTAAGCTTTTAATTCCACGCTTAGCTAAATATTTGAAAAATCCACGCAGCGCAATCAAGTGATAACTCTGAGTCAGTGCCGATAAGCGCTCTTTGTTTTGATTGTCCGAAAACCGATTCAACTTCAAACGAAAACGACGCAAAACTTCCGGTGTAATATCGGAAGGTTTAATCATTTCTTGGCCTTCAAAATCTTCCGTAATTAGATCAATAAAACGCGCCAAGTAAAGCCCATAGTTTTCTATGGTTTTCGTCGAACGTCCTTTTTCAATTTCCAGTGATTCCAGAAAATCTGCCACTAATTCAGAAATATCCATAAGAGTAATTATAACACCTTATGCTATAATGTGATTATGGATAAAACTGATTCTGTAAGCGAACTCTTTAGCGACCAAAATAACCAAAATGCCAAGCAAATCCAATATGACGAAGCAGTTGTCAAAAGTCAAATTGATATGGTGGGGAAGCGCGTCGAGTATGAACCAACTTCTGGTAGTTCTGTGGTGATTGAAGAAAAAGCTCCAACTTCTGGCGATGTGCTTTCGAACGGTTTTCCAGCCGGCGTCGGCCCTAATGCTGCACCCGAAACTCCGGTCAAAAAAGAGCGTACCAAACTCAATCTGATCCAGCGCGCCAAAGATTTTTTCACTCACGCCACCAAGCGCCAAAAAATTATCATGATTGCCGCTCCTGCTAGTCTCATTGTTTTAGCTATTCTCGTTACTATCATTGGCCAAGCTACCGGTGCCTTTAAAACCGATTATTCTGTGACCTATTCTACGGCCAAAGAAATCAAAAATCAGATTACTAAAATTCGCGGCGATGTTAGTTGTAATAAAATTTCTGAATATGCTTCGAATTCCGCCACCTCGAATGAAATTTACCAAAAATACATCGAAGATTGTAAGCAAAATATGGCCGGTATCGATAGTAATTTGGTTACTAAACTTGGTGATTCTGCTGGTGTTCTGAAAGATCCGGAAATTGGTCGTAAATTTGATGCCTTCCGTACAGTTTTTAACGCCACAAATGGTGGTGATGAAGATATTAATAAAGCTCTCGACCTCTACGCCGTCTGGCATAAATGGAGTGTGATCGAAGGTAATAAGACTTCCGACTGGACCGAGGCTGATATTCTTAATGCTACCAAAATCCTGCGCGAATCTGGTAATCAGCGCCTAAAAGATTACGGTGAAAAATGGGCCACCCTCAAGGCTCAGGCTAATGAAGCCACTTATCGTTGGTTACATTCTTCCAGTAAAGATGATGGCTCGGTCGATTTTGTGGAAATGCGTCGCGCAGCGGATGATGCGAAAAATGCCTTCAATGATTTTGAACGTAATGAGCGCCCAAATTTGCTCACCGAATTTCCTCTGAAATTTGTCGACCTCGCCAAGGTTTACGCTAAGTTCGAAGAATTGTATGAAGTCATTCGTAAAACTTACGAAGAGAACTACAATTTCCGTGCCGGTGGTTGTCGCGAATTAATCAATTCAGTTCGTTGCGAATAACCTCTGAAATTGTGGTATACTGGGGGAAATATCAAGATTTTATAAGGGAGAAAACATGGACGAAAACACAAGAACAGATTATATTGAACGTACTCTGGTAATTTTAAAGCCAGATGCCGTTCAACGTGGTATCGTCGGTGAAATTTTACAAAGATTTGAACGTGTCGGCCTCAAGATTGTCGGCATGAAAATGGTTAGCCCAGATCAAGAATTATTCAAGCAACATTATGAAGGTATCGGCAAGTTAATTTCGCGTCGTGGTGAAGAAACTTATCGTTATAATCTCGACTACATGATGAGTGGTCCGATTATCGCGATGTGTCTCGAAGGTATCGAAGCTGTCGCCTTAGTTCGTAAAATCGTCGGTTCCACCGAACCAAAATCTGCCGAAATGGGTACCATTCGTGGCGATTTCTCGCACATGAGTTTTGGTCATGCCAATTCTCACGGTCGTCCAGTGCCTAACCTAGTTCACGCTTCTAGCAACCTCGAAGAAGCCAAGCAAGAGGTCGCCCTCTGGTTTACCGAAGCTGAGACTTACGACTACGAAGATTTGAACGAAAAATACACTCGCTAATCTCTAAATAAAAGTACCCTCACTGGGGTACTTTTTTTGTTGGCTCACCCGAAATAGACATAAGTGTGTTTAGTTTACAGTTGACTCACCCCGAAATAGTCATAAGCTTCTATCAAGATTTTGGTTTTTATGGCATAATAAACATATGTGGTTTTGGATTTCATTTATCCTACTCGGACTGGTGCTTTATATTCCGCTCGGTATTCTGATTATTCTTTTTATTTTCTTTCCGATTGCTGGATTTTTGAATAAGAAAAACAACCCTGCTATCTTTAATTTTGCCATGAATGGCGGCATGGTGGTGCTCTTCATCGCGGCAATTTTAGTCCACGGCGGCTTTTTCGGTTGGTATAATCAGGCCGAATCGCCCTTTGGTATCAATATTTGGGTTGATCGCTCCGTGGAAAATGACTTCTATCGCAGGGAAGAGAAGAACGGCCAGATTCACCTCACTGTCACTGATAAAAATTATTCGCCCCACTCGCCGAATTTTCTTGAGAGTAATGGCAAAATTCATTTTGATGTCACCAATCATGCGGCCGAAAATAAGCATCTCGACCTCACTTGGACCGTCGAACTGGATGGACAAAAATACCAAAGAAATAATCTCCCGACTGATTCCGATTCGACGCTTTTTGGCCCAGGTTTTTCTCTGAAATACGGTGAAAATATCGTGAAAGTCACGGCCTCCAATAGTCTCGGTTATTACACTACTACGCTAGTGATTAATCGTTTACGCACGGAAGATATTTGTAACGAGGAAAGCAATCAAAAAGTCTCCATGTGCGAGAATATTCTTTCTGCCAAGGACTCTGCCGCTAAAAAGAAGCAGGCCGACAATGGTTCAGGTAGCTCTCTAAATCTTTCGGAGAATAGTTTCTGGTCTAGATAATTATCCTTGATATTATTTCTGCGGGAGTAATGCTTCGCATTTTCTTTCTGCGTCGATTATTAAAAAGCAGAATAAATTCTACTTTTTAACTCTCTCCTTGAAAGACCGAACCTAAAGGATCAGCAACAAAAAAGGAACAATCCTGTAAAATAGTAGTTAGCAAATAACAACTAAATAAAGAAAGGACTGTTCCTAATGAAAAGTTTAACAGAATTGTCGTCAGAGCACAAATGTCATAGAGACTTTGGTAAAATGGAACGAGTTAGACCTATAAAATCAAGCGAAAAAATGGAATAATGTTAAACAAGTATTTGATTTTGGAGGTGCTTAAATTCATGGATGAAAGAGAGAAAATCATTCGTTTATGGTTTGATATGTGGCTTACACAACAAGACTTAGGAA
>JABCOY020000033.1 GCA_013333375.2 Candidatus Saccharimonadota bacterium
CGAAGTGGTGCTCGTTTTGGCGGTCGCAGCAATGATCTTCCTCATGGTCTTTATTGCACTCCCTGCAATGCAAATCATGCAAAGAGATACTGCACGTGCCAATGACGTAAACCGTATCACCACCCAATTAAACTCATATCAATCTAACAATAACCAAAAAATTCCTAGCATGGACAAAGATGCCTACGTGAGTGGTCACGCCGATGTCGATAAAGATGTCTTCAAATCTGCAGAACGTACTTCTTGGGCCTACTTCTACGATGCATATCTAATCGGAACTGATACTAAGCAAAAATTTGCTGACCCAGACCAAGAACCATACAGTCTTGAGATTAGCTCCTGCAAGGCAGCTGATAGCTACGATCCAGAATCCAAGGAATGTAAAAATGGTCAACGCACCCACTATACCTTCACTCAACAATCAGAAGGTACCGAAGATAACACTTCAAACGACCGTTATGCATCCAAGGGTACTCCTGGTCACACAATAAGTATCGTGGTGAACTCTTCCTGCGATGGTGAAACTGCTGTCCACTCTACTGGTGGTAACAAAGTTTCCGTCCTTTATAAGCGTGAAGGTGGTGGTGTAATCTGCCGTTCAATCTAATTTAGTTTGAATCAGAAAATCTCCCAGTGATGGGAGATTTTTTATGTGATTTTACCATTTAATTTCTTGAAGGTGATGTGATTTAAGAAATTGGTTAGCCGCGGAAAACGGTTTGGATCCGAAAAATCCGCGATAGGCTGAAAGCGGCGAGGGGTGAGCCGATTGCAAAACTAGGTGCCTCGATTGATCGATAAATTTAGTTTTAGTTTGAGCATCAGAACCCCAGAAGATAAATACGGCATGCGGGAGTTTAGTACTAAGCATCTTTATACAATCTTCCGTAATTTGTTCCCAACCGATTTGACGATGTGAGCCGGCATGACCTTTTTCGACAGTTAACACATTATTGAGGAGAAAGACCCCTTGTTCAAGCCACGGCGTGAGGTCGCCGTTTTGAATAATAGTTTGACCAAGGTCAGATTTTACTTCTTTTAAAATATTTCGGAGACTCGGAGCGAGCTTAGGGTTTTGGACTGAAAAAGCCAAACCATCTGCCACACCTGGGGTGTGATAAGGGTCTTGGCCAAGAATTACTACCTTGATTTTCTCGAGGGGTAACTGGAAAACTCTAAAAATCTGTGCGGGGGCGGGATAAATTTCTTGGGGATTCGACATGGACGAACTAAAGAACTCTATCAACGAATCGAATTTACCAGCCACAAGTTCAGCTTGAAAAAACTCACGAAACTCTGGCGATAAATCAGTTGAGTCGAGAAGTTCCGTGAGATTAATTTTAGTCATATTATTCAGCTTCTTCAGAAAATTGCGAATTATAAAGCTCAGCATAGAAACCATCAAGCTTCATCAACTCATCGTGATTACCATGCTCGACAATATTTCCTTCTTTCATCACAAGGATAATATCAGCATTGCGAATAGTCGAGAGACGGTGTGCAATCACGAAAGAAGTACGTCCTTCGGTGAGCTTGTCGAAAGCACGTTGGATAATTTGTTCGGTACGCGTATCAACATTGGAAGTAGCTTCATCGAGAATCATCATCTTCGGGTTAGTAATAATGGCGCGCGTAATGGTGAGGAGCTGTTTTTCACCGGCGGAGATATTATCAGAATCTTCAGATATCTTAGTTTCGTAACCATCTGGCAAGGATTTGATAAAGTGACCAACTCCAGTCATCTTGGCAGCGGCTTCGACCTGCTCGAAAGTAACATTGGAAGAGCCGTATTTAAGATTTTCTAAGATAGTGCCAGAGAACAGCCAAGTATCCTGCAGTACCATACCGAAGAGACTACGGACTTCGCTGCGTTTCATTTGCTTAGTAGAGACGCCATCAATTTTAATTTCGCCACTCTGAATATCATAGAAGCGCATTAAGAGACTAACAATCGTAGTTTTACCAGCACCGGTCGGCCCAACGATGGCCACCTGCATGCCTGGTTCGATTTTAATAGAAAAATCTTTAATAATTGGTTTCACGCCGTCGTAGCTAAAGTTGACATGAGAGAATTCCACTTCACCACGGAATTTATCATCCTTGGTGATAGCTTTAAATTGACTAGTAAAATCTTCGGCAGCTTCTTCCGGCTCTTCTAGGAAATTAAAAACACGGTCAGCGGCAGCTAGGGTTTGCTGAATAGTAGAGGAAAGCTGCGCAGTGTCAGCAATTGGTTGCGTGAAACGACTAACATATTGCAAGAATGCCAGAATACTACCAACAGTGAGAGCACCAATTAAAGCATAGTGGCCACCGAGCAAACAAATTCCAACAAAAGCTAAATCGAGGAAAAGGTGGGTGATAGGGTAGGTGAGTGAGCCATAAAATTCACCCTTAAAAGTTTCCTGATAAAGTTTTTCATTGACAGTAGCAAAATCTTGTTTGGATTTTTCGGCATGATTATTAGCCTTGATGATGAGCTGGCCACCATAATTTTCTTCGATTTCAGAGTTTAATTTACCGAGAGTTTTGCGTTGCTTTTTATAATATTCTGAGCCCTTCTTTACAACTTTAGAAACGGCAAGCATGGAGATTGGTACCACAATGACAGAAACGGCCGACATGGGGATAGAAATGTAAATCATCATACCAAGGTAACCAACCAGAAGCGTAATGTTGGTAATAACTTGAGAAAGGGTTTGCGAGAGCGAAGAAGCGATAGTTTCCACATCGTTAGTCATAATCGACATGGTGTCACCATTTTGAGTTTTATCAAAATAGGACATTGGTAAACGCGAAAACTTAGCTAGAATTTGGCGTTTCATTTCTTTGGCATATTTAGCCGAAATAACTGCGGCAACATAGCCCTCGATATAACTGACAATAGCAGAGATGAGGTAGAGACCAACTAGGGTTAAAAGTAGTGAGCTGATACGAGCGAAATTAATTTCCTGACCAGCACGCAAGGCGTCAAAAGCTTCAGTAGTAATGAGGCCCAAAAGATATGGACCGGCCACTACAAGCCCAGCCGACATTAGAGCAAGCAGCGCCGAGCCGAGCAAACCAAAACGATATCTTTTAACAGAAGCGAGGAAGCGCTTAATAGTCTGTTTAGAGGCTCGAGTAGTTTTCTTTTGAGTGTTTTTTGAATTTTTAGACATACTATATTCCCTCCTTAGCTTGGCGCATTTCCTCAGCAAACTCTTCTTCAGAGAATTGAGATTTAGCGATTTCTTGATAGACCTTGCATTTTCTCAAAAGTTCTAAATGCGTACCCTTCCCTACCATTTTTCCCTGATCGAGTACAATAATTTGCTCAGCTTCCTTAATCGTACTAATACGTTGCGCCACAATCAGCACGACAGTATCCTGAATTTCCGACTTCAAATCTTCACGGAGCTTCTTATCGGTTTTCATATCAAGAGCTGAAAAAGCATCATCGAAAATTAAAATTTCAGGTTGCTTGGCTAAAGCACGAGCGATGGCGAGACGCTGCCTTTGGCCACCGGAAACATTGGTACCACCTTGAGAAATTGGCGCATCGTATTGGTCTTTTAGCTTAGTGACAAATTCCTCAGCTTGAGCAATTTTAGCGGCATGACGCATACTCGCATCAAGTTCCGATTTTTTAAGATTTTCGACACCATAAAGAATGTTGCTACGCACGGTGCCAGTAAAGAGATAACCACGCTGCGGAACGTAACCGATTTTATCCATAAGGGCATTTTCGGTATATTCCTTAATATTGAGATTATTAATTAAAACCTCACCCTCGGTGGCGTCGAAGAAACGTGGCACGAGATTAATTAAAGTTGATTTACCAGAACCAGTGGAACCAATAAAGGCGGTAGTTTGCCCAGATTTAGCCACAAAAGAAATATCCTCGATGATGGCTTCAGATTTTTTACCATAGGAAAAAGTCACATGCTTAAATTCCACGGAAGGAACCTCGCTAGACGTTTCAGTCATTTGGTCCTTGAAAGTGATTTGGCTCTTAGTTTCAAGAACTTCAGAGATACGCTTACTTGAAACATTACCGCGAGGGATCATAACAAAGAGAAAAGTTAAGAAGAGGAAGGACATGAGAACCTGCGCAGAATATTGCGAGAAGGCAATCATGCGACCGAGATAACTCATATCGGTATGAAGATTAGAAACACCGATAAAGATAATGAGAACGGCGGAAAGATTAAAAACTAGATTCACTACTGGCTGCTGAAAAGCCATAACTTTAGAAATATAAATATCCGTAGTCTTTAATTTTTCATTACTACGTTCAAATTTATTTTCTTCATACTTCTGCTTATTAAGCGCGCGAATCACCTTGATACCAGTAAGATTTTCACGCGTAATGGAATTGATTTTATCCAAGATTTTTTGGTAGACCTTAAATTTTGGAATGGCAAGACTGATTAAAATCGCCGCCTGAATAAAGAGAATGGCCACCGAAACGGCAATAATCCAAGTCATGTTCGGCGCAGTACGAAAAGCCTGAATAATCGCCCCGATTGCCATAAATGGCACGCGCACCATCATGGTGAGACTCATAATCAGAGTACGCTGAACGGTCCAGATATCGGCGGTGGTACGAGTAATGAGTGAAGCGGTAGAAAATTTTTCGACGTCAGTAAAAGAAAGCGACATCACCTTGGCGAAGACGTCCTTGCGCATATCCATAGCGACGCGACTACTTACTTTGGCGGAAAAATAAGATGAAACAATACTACCAAGTGAGCCCAGTGCGGTCACACCGAGCATGAGTAGGCCGGTTTGAAAAATGAAGCTCGTATTAGATTCGGCTACGCCTTTATTCATAATATCTGAACTGAGGGCTGGAAGTTCAAGAGCAGTATAAACTTGAAGTGCAACACCCAAGACAATTAAAAGGCATTGCCAAAAATAAGGTTTTAAATATTTGAATGATTTTAGCATGTTTGTTCCTTCTGAATAAATAATTATAACAAAAAAATCAGATTAATTAAAGGAAGAATGTCGCATGCCTTTTGTCGGACCGCTCAAGGGGAGAGAAAGCCGCTTACCTCGTTCCGGAGACGCTCTAGGCCGCTCGGCCAAGCTTATGCTCCGTCAGAGGCAAGCGGCATTCTCTTCACCGAAAAATCCAATATTTTAAGCTTGTTTCTTGAATTTGTTCTGCAAGACAAAGATAATAATTAATACAATAATTGAGCTTATGGCGATGAGGTACATGGTATTAAGTGAGACTTCGTGAGAGAAAAAGGAGATTTTGTAGTCGAGAGCGGTTTTTACGGCGTCAATAGCTTGCGATGGAATTTCATCCTTAGCCATTTCTTGAAATGGTGCAGTGAGGGCATGATTTTTGATCAGCGACATAAAATAGGTGCTTGGTAGGAACATAATACTATCGCGCAGCAAGGCGGAGAAATTTGAAATTGGCATATAAGCGCCACAAATAAAACCATAACCGGCACTCACGATATTGGCCACAGCACTGAGTTGACCTTGTGTTTTAAGGCCGAAATTTACTACAGAAGCGAGTGCGGTGCCGAAGAATGAAAGCAGCACTACATCACCGAATAATAACAAAACATCTTTTAATTCGTAGTACCAACAATTTTGGATGCGGATATAAAGTAAGCAAAGAATGAGCGCCACGAGATTAATAATAATCGTGGAAATAAATGTCGCGGTGAAATAAGCAAGACTCTTGGTATGATTTTTGATCGGAGAAACATCGATATCTTTGGTGCTACCAGTAACCTTATCATTCACCATTAAAAGATTCGAGGAAAAAGCCACTGTTACACTACAGACCGCAAGGAGACAGGCGAGAATTTGCCCGTTCACCACAGCGTTAATTACGCCTTCTGGAAGTGCGACACCCAAGGCGTCTTTATCAAGACTGTTATGAAAAACGCGACCAAGAAAAGTAACGTAGAGAATCAATAAAATCATTGGCGTGATCAGCGAAGCAAAAAACATTGATTTGTCGCTGAAGAAAACTTTGACATTACGTGCAGTGAGATTGAGAAATTTTTTCATGTTTTACTCCGCTTTCGTTTTGCTATTTTTTGATTCCGAAATATCAGTACCTGGTTTATTTTTCGTAACTGTGAGAAAAACATCGTCTAGTGTACTTTTAATTAATTCAAAATCCTGGAAGAGTTCCGGGTATTTAATAATCAGTTTAGTAACAACTGCTGAATTTTTAACTTTAATTTGGAAGGTCTTATGGATTTTTTGATAAGGTAATTTAAGCTTTTTAACATCCGCCTCTTCCACGCCATAGAGATGCAAAATATCGGTGGCGTATTGAGTTTTTAATTCGAGCGGCGTACCTTCAGCAATAATTCTTCCCTTGTCCAAAATCGTAACATAATCCGCATCAGCAGCTTCCTCCATGTAGTGCGTGGTGAGAAAAATTGTCATTTTAAGATCCTCGCGAAGTTTGGAAATAATCCGCCAAACTTTACTGCGAGTACCTGGATCAAGGCCAGTGGTCGGCTCATCAAGAATGAGAATTTTCGGCTGATGAATAATAGCACGTGCGATGTCGACACGACGTTTTTGGCCGCCAGAAAGTTTTTGAATTTTCTGATTTTTAATTTCGGCGAGATCAAAAAGTTTTTCCAATTCCTGGTAGCGAGCTTTAAATTCTTGGCCGAAAATGCCATAGAAACCAGCGCGGAATTTAAGATTTTCATAAACGGTGAGAGTTTTATCGAGGATGGAATCCTGAAAAACCACGCCAATTTGATTTTTAATTTTATCGAGATGAGTGGCGACATCTTGGCCACAAATAGTAATGCGTCCAGAATCAATCTTCAGCCCACCACACATCATAGAGATAGTAGTAGATTTACCAGCACCATTAATACCGAGAAAAGCGAAGAGGCTGCCTTCATAAACTTCTAAATTAATCTTGCGGACAGCCTTGGTTTTGCCGAAGCTTTTCTCAAGATTTTCAATTTTGATAATTGTCTGTTGAGTCATTAAATATAATTATATACTAGTTTGAAGTTTTTAGACTTTACGAGTGAAGTAGCCGGGACGACCATTAGTTGGATCGTCGATGCGAAGCCAGGTTTTGTCGGCGGTCGATGGATCCGGGAGGAAGGAGCCATTTCCACCACGAAGATTGGTACGCCCAGTAAATATATTGGTAAAATCTGTACCAGCGGAAGTATCAAAATCTTGCTTCACGTAAATTCTTTCGAGTTTATCAACGAGAAGGCTACGATCAATACCAAACATCGTATTAAAATCAGTTACATTAGAAGTGTCAAAATTCGAAATATCCAGAGTTTTAAGTTTTTCAGTATTATTAAACATATTTGACATATTTTCGACGTTACTTGTATCAAAATTTGATAGATTTAATTCTTCAAGATTTCGAAGACCGCCAAACATACTTTTCATATCTTTAACTTTGGAAGTATTGAAGTTAGATAGGTCAAGATTCGGCACGCCAGAATTATAGAACATGTATTGCATATGTGTGACTGTCTGAGTATTAAAGTTATGAAGATCTAGTTTTTTAAGCGCATGAGTGTTTTGGAACATGTTCCCCATAAACCAAGTATTACTAGTATCAAAACTTGAAAGATTAATTTCCTCTACCGAATAAGCCTCCATAAACATCGCATTCATATAAATAACCTTGCGTGTATCAAAACTTGAAAGATCTAGTTTACTAATCCAGTTCTTATAAAAAAGTCTGCCCATATTCGTTACGTTGCTAGTATTGAAATTCGAGAAATTAATCTCTGTGATATACGGCTGATTGCTAAACATAGATTTCATATTAGTAACTTTACTTGCATCAAACGGTCTTAAGTCTAATTCCCTGTAGCCAGAATAAGAAAACATATCCTCACAATCTGGATTAAGATAAAGCTTATCGGCCTCAGAATAATAGTAAATAGTTTTAGTGTCTTTATCGAGCCAAGCTAGGACCGCCCGATCGGAAGTTTCATCAATTTCAAGATGTACGGTAGGAATATTTTCTGCGGGAGATGCGGTACTACGCTTAAGATGCTCGAGACTGTACTTTGAAGAAATTGGGGCAGAAAGAAGTGAAGAAATTTTATTTTGAAATTCTTTACCTTTAACCAAATTAGCTTCGGTCGGATATTCATTAGTGACAGTAGAAAAAATCACCTTATTTTGATAGGTGCCGGTGGGGAGAGTATTCCCTAGCTTGATGCCAATAGCAAAACATATATTATCACCAATTACTTCATTTCCTCTGCTGATGCCATAATGTGTATCATGTACTGAACCACTAGCTAAATCAAGTGGGTCCCATTCTTCTGGTTCTCTTTCAGGATGCTCCATTTCGCAATCAAAACTACCAGCAAAAGTATTTTCCGCAAAATCGGCTAAATGTTCAACCCCTACCCCGCTAGAAATCATATTAATAGAAGAAGTATTAGAAGAATCATGGATGTCGGTAAAGGCGGTTTTCTCCACATCAACATAAGTACCTGTACCGGTAGGGTTATTAGTTTTTACGTTAAGATACATTGGCAAAGTTACGGCATGATTTGGCTTACTTATAATATCGTTACTATGTAACTCAATGTTTGAATTAGATAACAAAGAAACCGACAGCGTAGGTGTCGGTTTCAGGGCATAAGATGATTGTACTTCAAAGAATAAATTGGATAATACCAGTGAAAAAATAAGTATCGTGATTTTGAAGAAAGTATCTTGGGAGAGAAAAAGTTTTTCAAAACTGTTAACGAGGAACGAAAGGACTCGGACCCCGGTGATACTTAATTTTTTCACACATGTAATCATAACATAAGTTTAATAGTTTATGCAATTGTTTTATTTACAACATCTGCATCTTCTACTTTTTCTCTCCTTCTTTACCCTTAGTATAGCATAAACATTTTAAAAATACAGGTTAAATTCAGATTATGAGTGGTGGAATTTGTAAGATGAATTTTGTAAGATTGTGGGTATATTTTAGAACTCAACACAACTCTTGAGGCTAGCCGATTTTGCTTTTTACCGAGTTAGTGATAGAATAAAAATAACTTGGCGCCATAGCTCAGCTGGATAGAGCAGGAGACTTCTAAGCTCAAGGTCATAG
>JABCOY020000034.1 GCA_013333375.2 Candidatus Saccharimonadota bacterium
TGCGGAGATAAATTCCGTACATAGTGAAGCAAAAGCGCAGGGTCATGGCGGAGTGAAGGCTATGGCCATATTTTTTGCTATTACTACCTTAGCTTTAGGATGTGGACTAGCCTATGTTTATACCTCGAAGAGTAAAGATACCAAGAAACTTAATGAAGAGCTCGTAGAGTCAAAAGAAAAAGTGAAATCTGCGAACGAATCTATCGCGAAATACGAAGAAGCTACTCAAACAAAAATCACTGATGTGAAGCAAGATAATGTGACGGTGAAAGAGATTGTGAAACCGATGGCAGTAGACCTCAAGTTTGATAATTTTCTAGATGCATATAAAGCTAAACGCGGAACTGTTCCAATTATTAAATCTGGAAATTTCTGGACAAGTAATAGCGGGAAGTACATTTTTGCTGCAATACAGGCAACCGGTATTTATACCGAAAAAGATGAACATGGTCAGGATATCGAAAAAGTATCAATGGGCGGAGCATATGAAGCCTGGTACCAAGATATTTCCACTGGGATTTGGAATTATGGCTTTGGTGGACATGCACCTGAAGAATGTAGTATGATGCCACAAAAAATCAGGGAAGTCTTCCATGGTGAAAAAGATCAGTCTAAAGCGAATGGTTTTGTCTGTCGCGAAGGTGATAAGTTCGTAGATTTATAAAATATAAAATTAATGAAGGATACATTATGGAAGAAAATAATTTCAACGCAGGCAATAATTACGTTCACAGCGAACCAACCCCAGTGAAAAGTGGTTCAGGCCTCTCAAAAGTTCTAGCAATCTGTTTTGCTATTACTACAATCGCTTCAATGGCTACACTAGCCTATGTCTACACTTCAAAAAATAAAGATACGAAAAAACTAAACGAAGAACTTGTGGAATCCAAGGAAAAGGTAAAATCTGCAAATGACTCTATCGCAAAATACGAAGAGGCGACACAGACCAAAATCACCGATGTAAAGCAAGACAATGTGACAGTGAAAGAAATCGTGAAGCCGATGGCTTTTAAGGCAGACTGGGAGATCTTTAAAGAGAAGTTAAAAAAAGAAACTATGGATACTACCCCGTATTATAGTGAAGTTACAAAGCACAGATATCAATACACATTTAACACAGCCTCAATTACCGATATCCAAACTTCCAATAATGGCCAATACCTGGTAGCTCGCGGCTCATTGAGTAAATTAGGCCACTTTGACGGAAACACTGAGGATGGTGCTTATATGGTATTTGATGAGCCTCTTGGAATCGGTAGTGCTGGTCCTGCTACTTTCTATAAGGCTATTCCTTCTGGCGAATGGAAAATATTACAACCATGGAATCAGATTCCAGAATGCAGCAAACTAACAGAAGAAGAAAAAGCGATTTTTCATGATTTAACATATAACACCATTTATGAACAAAATACACCGTTTACCTGTGTTACTGATAAGAATGAAACTGTAAAAATCTAATAAAGACAAAAAGAGCCATAATAATGGCTCTTTTTCATGCCGTAATTTTATTTTTATAACAATTAAACATGCTTAACAATAAAATAACGCGGACAAGCCGCGCTATTTTATTTGTTCTATTTATTGTTCGACGCGTTTCATCGAGAGGGAGAGGCGACCCTTATCGTCGATAGCTTCGAGGCGAACCTTCACCTCGTCACCCAACTTCAAGACATCTTCGACTTTTTCAACGCGCTTATCGGAAATTTGGGAGATATGTAGCATACCATCGATACCTGGCATAATATTAACAAAAGCACCAAAATCTTTAATATTGACGACCTTACCAGTGTAAATTTTACCAACTTCTGGCTCTTCGACGAGGGATTTGATCCATTCGACGGCACGTTCGATTTTTGCCGCATCGGTACCAGAAACCGTAATGAGACCAGAATCATCAATGTCGACCTGAGCACCAGTTTCAGAGGTAATTTTGTTGATCATTTCCCCGCCCTTACCGATGACAGCGCCGATTTTTTCTTGCTTAACCATCAATTTTTCAATACGTGGCGCGTAATCCGAAAGTTTAGCACGTGGAGCAGGAAGAATAGATTTCAAATGTTCTAAGATAAACATACGGCCAGTGTGAGACTGACTAATCGCCTGTTCGAGAATGGAAACTGGTAGACCGTGGACCTTCATATCCATCTGGAGAGCGGTAATACCATTCTCGGTACCAGTGACCTTGAAATCCATGTCACCAGCAAAATCTTCAGCGTCCATAAGGTCAGTGAGGACATGTGGAGTTTCACCATCAAGCATCAGACCCATAGCTACACCGGAGACTGGGCGCTTGATTGGCACACCAGCATCCATGAGAGCTAGACAGGAAGAACAGGTAGCGGCCATTGAAGTGGAACCGTTTTGAGACATGATTTCAGTAACAGAACGAATCGCATATGGGAATTCTTCTTTATCTGGAAGCACTGGGATAAGCGCACGTTCAGCTAGATAACCGTGGCCAATTTCACGACGACCTGGAGCACCAATACGGCCAGTTTCGCCGACAGTATAACTTGGTGCATTATAGTGATGCATGTAGCGACGAGTACCATCAGTAACTTCCATGGTATCAACAAGTTGAGAATAGGAAAGTGGAGCGAGAGTGACAATATTCATGGCCTGGGTAAGTCCACGAGTAAAGAGAGAGGAACCGTGCACGCGTGGCAAAATACCAACCTGCGAACTGAGTGGACGAACTTCATCCAATTTACGACCGTCTGGGCGAACGGATTCTTCGACGATGGCGCGGCGGACTTCGTGATGAATTGCAAGTTCAAAGGCATCGTGATAGGCAGATTGAAGATTGGCAACATAGTCAGCAATTTTTTCTTCATCAGTTTCACCCTGACCAAGCTCGAGCGCAAATTCAGCATCCATCTCAGCACGGAGTTCATCGGCGGCACGCTTACGATCGAGAACGTTACCACGAATCTTAGTGCCGAGTTTACCATCTTCGCCGACGAAGTGAACCTTAGTCCAAGCATCAACTTTTTCCTGAATAGCAGGATCTGGTAAGGCTAGTTCGAATGGCTTTTCGACAACGTTTAGTTCGGTCTTCAAGGCTTTTTGAAGTTCGAGAGCTGGCTGAACCATCTCAACGGCCCAACGCATTGCATCGATAATGACTGATTCAGAAACTTCGTTCGCACCAGCTTCCACCATCATCACCTTATCATCTTTCACAGCGACTACGAAATCAAGATCAGAAGCTTCGCGTTCTTCTGGACTGAGGAAGGCCTTAAATTCACCATTCACGCGACCGATACGTACACCGGCAATTGGTCCGTCAAAAGGTACGCCGGCATTCAAAAGAGCCGAAGAAGCAGCCACCATCGCAACCATATCTGGACGGAAGTTTGGGTCCATCGAAAGTACGGTAGTAACCACCTGAACTTCTTGGCGATAACCTTTCGGGAAGAGTGGGCGAATCGGACGATCGATCAGACGGCCGACCAGAATCGCTTCGTCGGCTGGCTTACCTTCACGCTTAATAAACTTTGAACTAGAGATTTTACCGGAAGCGTAAAATTTTTCTTCATAATCAATAGAGAGCGGGAAGAAATCTTGCACCACTGGTTTTTCACTGACGACCACCGAGCCGAGCACCACAGTATCACCATAGGTGACAAGAACCGAGCTGGTAGTGCGAAAACCGACGCGATTGACTTCAATCGTGAGCTTCTTACCACAAAAATCTCTCGACAAGCTAAAGGTTTGCTTGCCAGTAGGGTTGATAATATCCATATTTTCCTTTCTGGGAAAACACCAGATAAGTGCTTTGAAGGTTTCAGAAAACTTATCCGCCGTCTTCCCGCTTATAACTATTCCATTATAGCACAAATAGCGATTTTTAGGCGGCTTCAGCGGCCCATCAGGGGTGAAATTTGCATTTTTATATCGTTTATGTTACAATAGAGTTGTTACTTGCGGCCCGTATGTATTTACAGCGCCAATGAAAGCACCTTGAAAAGGAGTGGTTATATGAATAACAACAATAGCGAAGCACGTGAGATGAATTTTGATGATTCCAGCGAAAGCAGCCGGAATAACCCAGCTAACGAATGGAAATTGGTAGTTTCAAAAAAGAAGCTGCCCAATAATCATGGGAACGCAAAATTCAAAAACAAGCATCAGAGAAAATCCTGGACTAATGTCGATCACAGAGAAGTCTACATTGAAGAGCAGCTATCCAAGGAAATTGAGCCGAATTACGATCCAATCGATGCGGCAAAAATTTCTTACCCAATCGCCATCATTAAGGGTAAATTACCGGAGGAAAAACGCATGAGACTCGACAAGAATGGCGTGCCGTGTGGCAAAGTAGAGGTGACGCCTTTTGTAGAAGATTTTTGGCTTCCTTATAAGAAGCAAATCAGACTCGACAAGAATGTCGATATTGCGATAATTCACTACCCCTTCAAATATAATGGGCAGTGGTACACAAAAATCTGTTTTCAGCTGAATAATCTCTACGATGAGCCGGTATTAAATAATGGTTCTGGCTACTTGTATCAACAGTTAACCAAAAGAGATAAGCAGGTGAATCTCTTCGAGAGTCAAAATGATTCCAGCAAGGTTAAGATGACCTACGTGGCACCATCTGAACTTGATGAGTTCATTAAGGAACTTAGACAGATGTCCCCTAATCATCGAGCTGAACGGCTTGTACGTAAAACCGTACGCCCGACAACGGAAGAAATCGAAAAGATAGTATGCGATGCATCGCTACACTGTGCTAGAAAGCTTCTGGCGGAATACATTAAATCCACCGGAAGAAAAGACATTAAATTTGTGACGTACAGCGCTTGCAAATCTAACGAGGATAGGATCTTAAAAGAGCTGGAGGAATCTGGTCAGATTAATCTCTAAAATTATCTATGTTTCTAAATAAAATGATATTTCTGAACACATGAGATTTTGTAACTACACACCTTTAATTTTATTCGAGGAGAGCTTTAGAAGTTCTCCTCTTTTTCTTGGCTTGGTTTTTTGTTTTTTGATTTTTGATAGATTTTTAGACACAAAAATACCCCCGAGGGGGTATTAATTATTGACGTATTATTTACGTAGACCGAGTTTGGCAACTGTTGACTTGTAAAGCTCAAAATCAGTTTTCTCGAGGTACTTCAATAGACGTTTGCGGCGACCAACCATTTGCATGAGTCCGCGACGAGCCATAAAATCGTGCTTATTCACCTTTACGTGCTCAGTCACTTCTTTGATACGCTCAGTCAAGATAGAAACTTGCACCTCTGGAGAACCCACATCTTTTGCATTGCGAGCAGTGGCTTGAATGGCCTTAGCTTTGTTCTCTTTTGTAATCATATTGGTGCTATCTTAACATAAGAGAGCAGGAATTTCAAGAGGTTGGATTTATTTTTCTAAATTTTCTGACATAAAATCATCCAGAGCAATCGCGTCATCGATTTTATATGGGCCGACTTGAATACGTCGAAGCGCCGTAAGGTAGGCGGAGGTAGCGAGAGCTTTTCCGATATCCTCGCCCAGAGTACGAATATAAGTGCCGGAAGAGACGTGGGTACGAATTTTAAGAGTCGGATATTGATAGTCGAGAATTTCTAGAGCATAGATTTCAACTTGACGGGAGGGCATTTCAACCTGCTTCCCTTCACGAGCTAATTGATAGGCACGCTTGCCATTAATCTTTATGGCCGAAAAAGCCGGGAGAATCTGAGTGATCTGACCAAGGAATTTTCTACAAGTAGCTTCAACCTCTTCTCTAGTTGGAATTTTGGTAACATCATGAGTGGTAATTTCACCCTCGGGATCACCGGTGGTACTGGATTTGCCAAGCTCGATAGTGGCCTCATACCATTTATCAAGCTTCAAAAAAGTATCGGAAAGTTTGGTGGCCTTATGAGTCAAAATAATTAAGAGACCAGTGGCAAAAGGATCAAGTGTGCCGGTGTGACCAACCTTCACCTTTTTCCCTTCTTGCTCACTGAGTTTACGACGGACCCGCGCGACCACGCCAAAGGAAGTCATCTGATCCGGTTTGTCGATTAATAATATATCTGGATTTTGACGCGGATCGAGATTGATGGATGATTCTGGATTTTCGGTATGAGGATTGGTCTGAGGTAAGTTTGGTTCTGAGTTCATTTTTACATTCCTGGGATATGAAAGGCGGTTGGGTCAATCTTAGCTGGCGCTGGTTCAGTCGGCTCTTCTGGTGAGAAAATCGCAGCTGGTTCAGTAATCGGGGCAGCGATTGGCGCACTAGTGTCGATTGGCTGAGAAATTAATGGCGATTCCGAAGCAAAAGTACGAAGTGGTGGCTCGGCTGGAACCTCTAGCGGAGCTGGGGCCGGAGTCGATACTGGATCTAAGTCAGCTGGGATTGGACCAGAAGCTACTGGGCTGATTGGGGCTGGATTAGCCTGGGCGGCCTCGGTGGCGGCAGCAGCCTGAGCGAAGAAATCAACATCTGGAGTCGATGGGGCCTCTGGTGGCATCGGTGGCATCGGTGGCATTAAGTCGACTGGTGCTGGATTAACAAATGCTTGATCGTTAGTCAGCGGTTGATTTGGCATAGAAGCAGCATCAAAAATCACTGGAGCTGGTGGAACTGGAGGCATTGACTGCATCGGTTCCATTGGTTGTACTGGTGGTACTGGCGCCATAGGCTGTACTGGTTGCGTAAATTGAACTGGCTCTGATGGAGCGGCCATTGGCGTAGGCTGCATTGGTTCGACATATGGCATGGATTGAGCTTGAGAGACTGGAGCAGTAAATTGCATCGGCTGAACAGGAGAGGCTGGTTCAGGATACTGCGTTGGTTGAACGTACTGGGTTGGCTGAATCGGTTGGACTGGCTGAACTGGAGCCGAATATTGCATCGGTTGCTCTTGTGGAATTGATGTAACAGGTGAAGCTGTTTGAGTAAGTGGGGCTGATGTAGCAAGTGGAGTTGGTGCAGCGAGTGAGACTGGCGCAGCAAATGGAGTTGACGATGGTTGAGGGGTAGCAAGATTTTGTGCAAAATTTAGTGGAGGAGTTGGCATGACTGGCGCCTGATAATTTGGCGTTTCATTAGTGTAGTTTGGTTGAGGTAGACTAGGCTCTGGGTTTTGGATGAAATTATTTTCCATCACGGCCGAAGCTGCGGCGGCGGCAGGATTAATTGGAGCCTGATAAACTGGAGCTTGCTGAGGTTCAAGAGACTGAGGGATTGGAGCCGACTGAGACTCGATTGTCTGAGGTGCGGACGTTGGCTGTGATTCGAAAGACTGAGAGACTGGAGCTGGTTGAGAGACTGGTTGAGGTTCTTGAGGTTGAGTTATTGGAGAAATTTGAGATTCAAAGGATTGAATAGCCGGAGTTGATTGAGACTCAAGAGGTTGACCATCAAGTGTTTGATTAGGATTTGGTTCAATCTCAATGTAATCAAGCGGACTATCGGAAACCGAAATGGACTCTACGGGAGCTGAACCAACTGTGACGGCTGGGGTGGCTGGAGTTTTAATTTTCTCCATAATTTGAGAAGAAATTAACTGTTGGTTGGCACCAAAAGACATTAATTTGGAGGCAATCGACATAGTATTTGAAGAGGTGCGAGGATTCGAAAAATGGTCGGTAGAGGCCACGATGCCAGTGAGAAGTGCGGTTGCAACCTGTTCGCTGAAACTGGCTAGTCCAAGTTTATCCGCTAGGCCTACAATCATTTCAGAGATAGAGGAAACATTAGAGTCCTGCCATTCGAGTTCAGCAAAACGTCCCGGAGTATCGACGGTAAGATTAATCGCGGTGGCATCGTGCATAATGCGGCCATATTCGGAAAGCGCTGGATCAATTTCATCACCGGAAATTACATTGAAACAAATTACGAGGTCGACATTATAATCGCCATGAGACATACTAAGGTCGGATTGACCAATAGTGGCCTTATATGGCGTGACGTAAACTTTGACAAAATCACCTTCGATTTTATAGCTAATATGATCAACCTTATCCTTGCTGAGGGCGATAATAAAATCCTGCAAACTATTGGTGGTTTTTTCGAAAGTTTCTTCTGGTTTCAAAAATTGCAAAACATTTGGCACCTGACCGGAAAATATCGCCGTGACATGCTTTCGCATGGTGTCAAGAATCATAGCAAGACCAAGTGCGGCCGAAATTTCATCGATATTCGGATTTTTGGAGAGCGCAATCAAAATATTTTCACTAGCTTTGATTTTTTCGACTACCCGGTTCGTAATATTACTAATATCATCAAGGGCCGGCAGCTCGCCAGCTTCGGCGTTTTTAATGGCATTAGTGACACTACTACCGAGTTTAGGATTAATAGGTGAATTTGAATTTTGATTATTTGTTTGCATTTTTGACTCTTTTCCTCTTAAAATATAACATAATCATCTTGGGGTTGCAAGGAAAACTGACACGGTTATAATAGAGATATGCCAGAGTTACCAGAAGTTGAAACAATCCTCAGGGGGGTTTTGAAATTTACTAAACATAAATCAGTGGGAAAAGTCAAAATTAGTTCCCTCTCCTCTTTTCATGGACCAAAAGAATTAATCGAAGGACAAAAGATTTTGGGCATGCGCCGTTTCGGTAAGGCCTTGATTTTTGATTTCGAAAATGGCGTTTCAATGATGGTGCATCTGAGAATGACCGGGCAATTAATTTATCGAAATCTCGGGACAGAATCTGGTAAAGATTTCGTGAAGATGATTTCGCAAGGTGATTTTAAAACGGAACTATTCGATAAGGATGGTTTTTCGGGCGGACATCCCAGCGAAAGTTTTTATGGAGGTTTACCGAATAAACAGACACGTGTGGAATTTGAGATTTGCGAAAAAACTGCGGCCGGTGAACTAGAGCAGGTCGGTACGCTTTATTTTAATGATCAGAGGAAATTTGGTTTCTGTAAAGTACTAGAAACTAGCGAAGTTATGAATGAACCTTTTATCAAGAAGCTTGCCAAAGAGCCGTGGGATATGACAGACGAAGAGTTCAAAAAGAATTTGATGCGACATAAAAAAGCCTTGATTAAGCCGACGATTCTAGACCAAACAGTAGTTTGTGGATTGGGTAATATTTATGCCGATGAATCGCTTTATTTTGCTAAAATCCACCCAGAACGCATTGTGGAAAGTTTGACCGATGAAGAAATTCATCAGCTTCTAATTGGCGCGCGCACCGTGATGCAGGAATCGATTGATTCTGGTGGCAGTACGATGGCCACTTATGTGAAAGCCGATGGCACGAAGGGTGATTATTTAACTAAGTTTGCCAAAGTTTTTCGTCGCGAGGGCGAACCGTGCGAACGATGTGGAACGGAAATTATTAAAATTAAGGTTGCAGGACGTGGTACACACCTTTGTCCATACTGTCAAAAGAAATTTTAGGACCTAAATGATTTATATTTTCGACGGAGAGGATCGCAAAAAAGCCGAGCAAAAAGCCCGCATGATTTTGGGTGAAAAAATCGAGATTATCGATGCGGATAATATCAGCCTGGCAGAACTGGAATCGATTTTTCTCGGCGTCACGTTTTTTGAGGCGGAGCGTCGAATTTTGATTAAAGATCTGTTTCTGAAAAAAGATTTGGTGGAAAAGCTGCCGAACTTAATTGAGACGCCACATAAAATTGTATTACTTGAAACCAAATTAGATAAACGTGGGGCGATTTATAAAGAATTAATGAAGCTCGCAAAAACTAATAAGGAAATTAAGTTCGAAACTTTTGCCGCAGCTGAACAGGCGGTGGATCGCAATGCAGTGTTTCGAATTTTTGATTTGGCGATGACGGATGGCAGGCGCGCGGTAAAAAATTTGCAATCTATTGAATCCGATAACGATCCTTATGCGACGATTGGCGCTTGGACGAAAAAGGCCTGTGATTTACTGGAGCGAAATCCCAAAAAAGCCAGAGTGATTCTAAAAGAATTAGCTAAAATCGATGTGCTAGTAAAATCGACGGATTTTAGTAAAGAACCCTGGGTATTACTTGAAGGATTATTGCTCAGAATTCCTAATCTTTAAAATTAATTTTCAGATTTTCAGATTTTCAGATTTTCAGATTTTCAGATTTTAAGATTTTAAGGTTTTCAGATTTTCAGATTTGAGATTTTTGCACAAAAAAAGACCTCCGGAGAGGTCTTTTTACTAAGCAGCCTTTTTGGTAGTCTTCTTAGCGGTTGTCTTTTTAGCGACAGTCTTTTTTGCAGTAGCCTTCTTGGCGGTAGCTTTTTTAGTGGTGGTTTCAGCCTTGACGCCATTAGAGGTCTTAGCAATTTTCACCAAGCTAGCCTTACGACGAGAAGCAGTATTCTTCTTGATGAGGCCTTTCTTTGCAGCCTTGTCGTATTCAGATTGAGCTTTGGAAAGATTTTCAGCAGTTGGGTTAGCTTTGAAAGCTTTAAGAGCGTTCTTGATGAACTTCTTAATCTGTTGATTCTTTGCAGTGCGTTTGACTGCTTGACGAGCTGCCTTTTTTGCAGATTTGATAATCGGCATTATAGTTTCCTGTTTAAAACGATTTAATGATTAATATACTTGTGGAATATTATACATGATTTTCATAGATTGTAAAGATGGGGGCCAGAGTCTATAATAAAAATATGAACATTTTAGAATCGACCGTCTTAGGTCTTGTACAAGGTATTACTGAATTTATCCCAGTGTCCTCCTCTGGGCATCTCGAAATTACGCAGCGTATTTTGGGTGCGGGTGGACGCGCGGAAGATTTTCATTTCTTTTTGGAATTAATTAATTTTGGTACGCTGTTTGCGTTGCTTTTCTATTACCGTCAAACGATTTGGGAAATTTTACAACGCGTGTTTGTGAAAAAAGATTATAAACTTGCGTTAAATATTTTAATCACCTCAATCCCTGCTGGTATCATTGGCTTGATACTATCGAAAGTAATCGAAAAATTACCATTCTTCTCGAGTCTCGCTACGATTGGCTTTGCCATGGGTTTTGTCGGATTAATTATGATTTTTGTGAATAAATTACCGCACTTATCGAAACTAAAAGATGAGAATGAATTGACTCCGGGCCGCGCTTTGGCGATTGGTTTAGCACAGACTTTCGCCTTGATTCCTGGGGTTTCCCGCTCTGGATCAACCATTATTACTGGCCGCGTAATGGGGCTTGATTCGAAATCGGCGGCTAAATATTCTTTCTTGGCAAGTCTACCAATCATGATTGCGGTCTGTGGCAAATCACTACTTTCAAGTTCTTCGAGAGCTTACATTACTAGCAATTTAGGCATGCTTTTACTCTCGAACTTAGTAGCCTTTGTTTCTGGATTAATCGCACTACAAATCGTAATGAAATATTTCAAGAAAGAAAATTCAATCCCAAGCTTCGGTGTTTATCGTGTGATTTTATCTCTTGGAATTTTCGCCGCACTCTGGCTCTTCTAAGAAGTTCTGCCTAAAAAATCCGGCCTTAGAGCCGGATTTTTATTTGCTTTGATTTTGATTTTTTGAAGTCGGATTTTTATTTCCTTTAATTTCGAGGTCGGAATTTAGTTTGCCTCTATTCCTCATCCTCTACAATTTGAAGGTGAGCTTCTTCGAGCTGAATTGGATCGACGAAGGAAGGTGAACTCATCATGAGGTCGACACCTGAACCGTTCTTCGGGAAGGCTACGATATCGCGAATATTTTTATTATCGTTTAGGACCATAAAAATACGCTCAATACCAAAAGCACAACCAGCGTGAGGAGGGGCGCCGAATTTGAAGGCGTTCAACATGCCACCAAAACGCGCTTCGACGTATTTTTCATCATAACCGAGAATACCGAAGACTTTATACATCACTTCTGGACTATGATTACGTACGGCACCAGAACAAATTTCAAAACCATTCATCACCATGTCATATTGATCGGCGACAATGGCAAGCTTTTCGGCATCAGTCTCGGCGGCTTCAAGAGCCTTAAGTCCACCTTTTGGCATAGAGAATGGGTTGTGACCGAAGTCTAATTTGTTTTTGCCTTCATCCCATTCATAGAATGGAAAATCCACAATCCAGCAAAGTGCGACAACGTTATCATCCTTCAAATTAAAGTGATCAGCAAAGGCGATACGAAGTTGACCGAGAACCTTATTAACTTTTGAGAGTGAGTCAGCGCCGAAGAAAACAGCATCGCCATTCTTAGCACCGGTGAGTTCTTTAATTTTAGCTAATTCAGTTTCAGTAATGAATTTAGCGATTGGACTTTTCACTTCATCATTTTCATAGATGATGTAAGCAAGACCACCCGCACCAAGCTTGCGGGCCTTTTCGGTGAAATTATCAATTTGAGAACGCGAGAGGGTGGCGCCATTTTTAACACAAATAGCCTTGACGGATTCAGTTTGGAAGACCTTAAAAGCGGTGTCCTTCAAAGCTTCTTTCAAATCAATTAATTCCATGCCATAACGAAGATCTGGCTTATCGACACCAAAACGATTCATAGCTTCCTGATACGGAATACGTGGAATTTCTTCTGAGAGCAATTTCTTGTGGGCAAAATCAGTGACCAAAGATTTAATTAACGGTTCCATAGTTTTGCGAACTACTTCACCCTCTTCCACGAAAGATATCTCGAGATCGAGCTGATAGAAATCACCATAAAGACGGTCGGCGCGGGGATCCTCATCGCGGAAACATGGGGCGATTTGATAATAGCGAGGAACGCCGCCAACCATTAAGAGCTGCTTAAACTGTTGAGGAGCTTGAGGCAAAGCATAAAACTGTCCTGGACGGAGTCTGGATGGCACGAGAAAATCACGTGCACCCTCTGGGCTGGAGTTAGCCAAAATTGGAGTAGTAACTTCGATGAAATCGTGCGCTTCCATATAATCACGCATAAAATGATAAAATTCCGCACGACGACGAAGAGTATGGAGCATACTTGGACGGCGTAAATCAAGATAGCGATATTTAAGACGAAGTTCTTCGCCAGACTCTACACCATCATCATGAGTATTAACCGGCAAAGGTTCGGAACGGTTTAGTAATGTAAGAGATTCGACCACTAATTCAATGTCACCGGTAGCGATATGTGGATTGCGCAGAGCCGGATCGCGTTCACGGATTAGACCAGTAGCAGAAATCACGAATTCATCGCGCAAGCTTTCGGCGATGGCAAAATTTTCGGCATTTTCCGGGGTAATCACCAGCTGAATAATCCCCTCGTGGTCACGTAAGTCAATGAAGATTAACCCACCGTGATCACGCCTAGAATTTACCCAACCAGAGACTGTAACATGTTGATTGATTTGTTGTTTTAGTTCTCCAGACAGTTTTCTCATAATCTCTATTATAACATAATAAACCAGTCAACTTTTCAAATTATAGAATCAAGAAAAATATCGCTGGATAGCGATATTTGTCCTCAAATATTAATCCTTAAAATTGAATTTTGACTATTCAAGACTAATATTCGATATACTCTTGCCATGGGGCAGGAGGAATTTTCGACTTTTTGCGCGAAGATTCACGTTTAAGTCTACGCATATTTACGAATGCATCTCCTTAACAATCATTGCACACGACCTAGCCCCCACCAGCCACCGAGTGACTAAAAAGTGCAATAGACATTATTTTATCAAATATTTTATTTTTGGCAAATTTTAGATATTGACAATTATCTTCAATACGCTTATGGCTATTGACAAATATAGCTAAATTATTGTTTTATATTTATTTTCTGCGCAAAATATGGTATAAACAGGACATGGATGAGATTAACCTCGGAGAAATGTTCGCCTATTTTAAGGCTAAGCTCCATATTCTACTGACAATTTTTGCCCTAATTTTTGGATTAGGATCTTTTTACGTATTTTTCATGCAAAAACCAAAATACGAAGCGACCGCTACGGTGATTGTAAGCTCAGATAAATCAAATGCGAATCTGCCGGGTGAAGTTGCAACCAATAAAAACCTGATTGACACTTACACGCAAGTAGTCAAATCACACCGTGTGCTCGATAAGGTCAAAAGTGATATTAATATCGAGAAATCTTATGATGAGATGTTAAAAATGATCGAAGTATCGGCCGTTAAAGGCACTGAAATTATTACTATTACCACGACTGATCGCGATGCGGAGTTTGCCACAAAAATGACCAATAAGATTGCAGACCACTTCGTGAAAGAAATCGCCAAGATTTATAATGACCGCAATATTAATGTGCTCGACTCGGCGGTCACCCCGACCGAACCAGCTAATATTAAGATTGTACGCCAAGAAATTATAGCTTTTGCGGCAGGTCTAATCTTCAGTGTTTCAATTCTCTTCTTAGTGTTCTATTTTGACCGCTCAGTGAAGACGAGCGAACAAGTCGAAAGTCAGTTGCATTTGCCAGTAATTGGTAAAATCCACATGATTGACGCCGAAAAAGAACGTCTGAAACGCCGCCAGCGCGCCTTAGCTTTGAAGGCAAAGAAAGAAGCTAAAGAAGATGATTCAGCAGAAAATGTGGAGAATACGGAAAATGAGGAAGAGGCTCCTGAAGAAGATCTCAGTAGTGAATTGATTCTAAAGAATAATCCGAAATCTATTATCAGTGAAGACTTCCGCACTGTACGTACTAGCCTGGATTTTAGCTTGGTTGGCAAAAATAACAACTCTCTCGTACTAACCAGTACCGCACCAAATGAAGGTAAAAGTTTCGTTTCCGCGAATCTTGCAATCGCCTTTGCAAATACCGGCAAAAAAGTACTCTTAGTCGATGCCGACATGCGCCTGGGCCGTCAACACGAAATTTTCGAACTTTCCAACCAAGCTGGTCTCTCGAATTTATTAGTTGAAACCGCCGGCGACCGTCTACGTAAATATGTACAAAAAACTGACATTGAAAATCTTTCAGTAGTCACTCGTGGTGTAACCCCACCGAACCCAGCAGAATTGATTGACTCGAAACAAATGGAAAAATTCATTGCCACAGTAAAATCAAAATATGATTATGTCATTATCGACTCGGCTCCGGTCTATAACTTGGCTGACTCTCTAATTATCTCCAAGAAGGCCGATCGTACCATGATTGTTTGCCGTGTAAACAAAACTAATATCGATCACGTAAAAGATGGCTTGAAATCTCTCCAAGCAATCGATGCCAATGTGGCCGGCGTGATTCTCAACCAAATCCCTCTAGAAAAACGCACGGGATATTATAATCAATATTATCTATAAATATAAAACCAGGAGGTGGCATGATTGACACGCATCTGCATATTTTGCCAGGAATCGATGACGGCAGTCGTGATTTTGAGGAAAGTATTGCGATGGCCAAAAAACTAGTCGCACTCGGGTTCACTGGTGGCTTTACTACCTCCCATTTTATTCCGAATAGCGATCAGCTCGCGGATAATAAAACCAAGTCACGTCTACGCAAAGAACTGCAAAAACAACTAGACGAGCTGGGGATCAAATTCAAACTTTACCCGGGTAATGAAATCTATGTGGATCCAGAAATGGTGAAATATATGCAAGAAGACCAGGCGTCATTACTGGGCGAAGCGACCAAACTTAGCACCGATGCTGCAAAGAATAAAAAGAAAAAACATTATGTGCTTTTCGAGGTACCGTTTATGACCGAAGTAGGATATCTACGTGAAGTAATTTTTGAAATGAAGAGTCAAAATATTGTACCAATTTTAGCGCATCCGGAGCGCTATGAATTCTTGCAAAAGAAACCAGAAAGAGCCATGGAACTTCGTAAAATTGGGGTAAAATTACAGTGCAATATCGGTAGTATAGCCAAACAATACAGCCCGAAGCCAGCTAAAACCATGAAATATCTTCTAAAACACGGCCTAGTGGATTTTCTCGGGACCGACGCGCACCGTGCAGATGGAAGCGTGTTTGAGAAGTATGAGAAGGCTTGCAAAAAAATTAGTAAGATTATTAGCGAGGAAGGCTTGAAGAAGCTACAAGAAAACAGCCTCTCGATTAACCATTAAAATAACTTCCCGCAGGAAGTTATTTTTTAAGCTTAGTTCTAAATGTGGACTAAATTCTTTGGTTTTAGAAGAGTGATCCGGTGCCACGAATTTCACTTTGAAGATTCAAGTACTTACGATAAATTGCTTGATGTTCTTGAACTGCCTTAGTATAAGCTGCGTCTTCAAAAGGTAGAATCACAAAGTAAAGTGGAGAATTCTTCCCACCACAAATTTCTTTCGTGTCACCATAAGCAAGAGTACTTGGAATATGTAGTTCGCGAACTCCGCCGAGTTTGGCGCCGACTAGACCATCTGACCAACCGGTAATTAAGCTGCCAGAACCAGTAACATCAAGTGGGTCCTTCAAGGATTTTGGATTATTATTGTCATCGAAGGAAGAATCAAAAACTGATTCATCAGAACACCAACCGAAATAATAGGCGAGATATTTACTCTCTTTTTCAAGAGTAGCGCCAGTACCAACGGTGAGGTCGATAGATTTTAAGCCATCATTTTGAGCACGGGAAACATTGTAGGACTTAATATTACTACGAGCGGATTTCATGGTCTCAAAGTACTTATCATTGAGCGCTTTCACCGCATTATCTTTATCTTTTTTCTTCTCGTCTAGCTCCTTAGCCAGAACCTTAAGCTCAGCGTTTTGCTCGGCCGTACCCTTTTTACTCTTTTCGCCATTCAAAACAATTAAGGCATAAACCATAATTGTCGAAACGAAGAGTAGGACCGCGATAAAACCGATAATAATGCGCTGTTTAGTGCTTGTGCGTATACTTTTTTCGTCCATATTGTTACCTAAATAATTTCTCCACCAATTTTTTCTAATGATTTGCTAATACTGTTCATTATAGCAGAGATTTCCTCAGAAAGTAGGGTCTTCTCAGTGGAGGCAAAGTTCAAATGGAAGCTAAGATTTTTCGTATCCGAACCTTCAGCTTGATAGATTGAGGTAGCCGTGAGATGGCAGATGAGGGATGGTTGGGCCTTCAAAACCTCGAGAATAGCATTTTCGACCAAAGCAAAAGGTTTTTCTTCCGAAATCTTGACCGTAAGATCACGATTAACCGCTGGGAAGCGACTAAATTCCTTGTTACGTTTATCAGAGGATTTTTGACCAAGGAGGGACTCAAGGTCTAATTCTAGGCTAGAAACCTCTTTGAGCTTCAGAGCGGTTTTGATGGAATTCTTTAACTCACCGAGGCAACCAATTTGCGTGCCAGAAAGAAGAATTTTAGCGGCGCGTTTTGGCTCGAAATAACCCGAAGCTTCACCGTCGGTAAAGGCTTGGATTTCAAAATTCAGACCGAGCTTGTCGGCGAGATTTTCTAAGATTTGCTTAGAATAATAATAGTCCGCAGTGGAAACTACCGCCAGGTGATGTTGCATTTTCGGAGTTTGATCGGAAATTAAGCCGAGAGATTTTCTAGTAACCTGATTCATTTCATAAAGTGAAAAATCGGCAAAACCGGCTTTTTGGTTTTCACGAACTTTTTCAAGTAGGCTTGGAGTAATGGAAGTACGGAAGAGCTGTAGTTCTGGTGAAATAGAATTAGTAATTTCATAAGCATCCTCAGTATTTTCACCGACGCGTTCGAGTAATTTCTTGGAAATGAAGCTGTAAGTTAGAACCTCATTGAACCCGAGTTCAAGCGAAAGGAGATTACGCAAGGTGGTTTTTAATTCAAACATGGCATTCTTTTTGGCGCCAACGAACGGACGAACTGGCAAGCTGAGTGGTAAATTATCAAAGCCGAGCAAACGTCCGACTTCTTCAATGATGTCTTCCTTAATATGAATATCAGTACGCCAGAGTGGGGCCGTGACTAAAAGATTTTCCGAATCAGAAGTCACCTTGAAGCCAACATTTTCAAGAGTTTGGATGATTAAAGTCTGATCATAGTGTGAGCCGAGAAGTTGATTAATCTCAGAAACTTTCACGGATACTTGGATTTCAGATAAATCCTGCTTCAGAGAGTCGGCAAAACGAAGTTCAGCACCTGATTTTACACCAAGCTTAGCTAAACAATCTTTGATAGCAGGAATAGTATTGACGGCTGGCTGACCCTTGGTAAAGCGAGTGATCGCCTCGGAAAAAATACCGTGTGCCATCTGGGTTTTACGCAAATTATAGAGACTAAAAGTAGCAGATTCGAGCAAGATACGGGTGGTCGAACCATCAATTTTGGTCGATTCCCCGCCCGTGGCGCCAGCTAGAGCTACTGGAATATCATTCGAAGTAATTACGATGTCGTTAGAATTTAGCTCGATAGTTTTACCATCAAGCAAAGTCAACTTTTCACCAGAGCGCGCCGCACGCACGATAATTTTTGCATAACCTAGGCCGCCGATTTTAACGAATTTATCATAATCGAAAGCATGAAGCGGCTGACCTAGCTCTAGCATAGTGAGATTAGTCGCGTCAACGATGGGACTGACGGAATTAATACCGGATTTAGCGAGTAAAACCGAATCTTTTGTCATTGGATAGAGATCAGAAAATTCCGGAGAAACAGGGTTCGCCAGGTTTAGATCAGAGACATTAACCAAGCAAGCCGAGTAGCGGGGACAAAGTTTTTCATCGGCAATTTCAATGGAAATTTCATCAGACAGGCCATCCACAGTTTGATCAAAACTCACTGGTCCAGAGAATTTTTGACCGAGAATACCGGAAACTTCACGCGCAAAGCCAATCAAACCAAAAGTATCTGGGCGATGGGTGAGGGATTTATTTTCGATATCGAGAATTTTATCATTTAAATCAAAAACCTCAGCCAGGGCATCACCTGGGCGGCCGAGAGACTCGTCGACTTCAGCAATATATTTATGGTCAGAAGAAAGTCCGAGTTCATCTGGTCCAGCCAACATACCAAAACTTTCATAACCACGAAGCTTGCGTGAACCAAGCACGAAATTCTCGCCACCAAAAGTATCTGGCACAATACTACCAGGAGTGAGCCAAACGGCAATAATTCCTTCACGAACATTAGGTGCACCACAGACGATTTGCACGAGACCAGAATCAAGAGTAGAAAATTTCTGATTAAGCTCCGGTCCGGCGTCGATTTGACAGAGGTGCAAGTGGGTACCCGGAATATCTTCACAAGTTACAACATTCGCTAGATAGGCGCCACGATATTTTTCAGCCATGTCCATCACGCCTTCAACTTCAACGAGACGTGAACCAATTAGCTGAACTAATTTCTCATCGGAAACTGGAATGGAACCGACATATTGTTTGATTTTATTAAGTGAAATAAGCATTAAAATTCCTCCAAAAATTCAAGTTTGGCTGACTCAAAGAAACGAATATCATTGAGATGATATTTCATAATGACCAGACGGTCGATACCGCCACCCCAGGCAAAACCGTGATAAATCTCTGGGTCGATGCCGGCAGATCTTAAGACATTCGGATGGATCATACCACAGCCCATGAGCTCCAACCAACCGTCTCCTTTACCGCCAAGAGAAGCTGGTTTTTCAACAAGCAATTCTAGAGATGGCTCAGTGAATGGGAAGAAGCCAGGTTGAGTTTTGATACGCAATTTTTCACCATAATAGGTTTCAAAGAAATTTTTCAAGACGCCGAGCATTTCGGACATATTAGCGGTTTTGGAAACAAAGACACCTTCACATTGATAGAAAGTATGTTCATGAGTAGCATCAACATCTTCATTACGGAAAACGCGACCTGGAATCACCACGGCAATCTGGCCATCTTTTTTTAGGTTATCTAACCTCGAAGTGAGTGCACGATATTGCATGGTGGAAGTATGAGCAGGCGGGATAAAACCTTCCTTGGTGCGAAAAGTATCATAACCATCACGGGCTGGGTGACCTTCTGGGAAGTTCAAAGATTCGAACATATGAAATTCATCGTCAAGCTGAGTAGATTCCATGACTTCGAAACCCATACGGGAATAAATATCAATCACGCGGTCGAGCTCAATCATTAAAGGATGGCGACTGCCGCGATGAAAAGTAATTTTCGATTGATTGACGTCGAATGGGGCGGTAAGATCAATCGCTTTCACGGCGGTATTTTGCTTGGCGGCTTCGAGGGCCTTAATTTGTTCGATAACGGCCTGCTTTTTTTGATTCAAAGCTTGACCAAAAGCCTTGCGCTCTTCGGGAGCCAAGGTCTTCATTTTTGCGTATTCTTCGCCGAGAGATTTAAGTTCGGCTTTTAGCTGTTCCAATTCCATAACTCCTTCTATTATACTCTGTTTTCAGGTGAAGTTGAAGACGAATTGGGAATAAAAAATCGCGCCAATTCGACGCGATCAATGCAGATTTTTAGAAGAATTTAATGAAGATTAAAGAAATTACTGCGAGGATGATTAATACTGGCCAAAACCAACCAAATTTACTAGTAGTTTTAAGGTCTTTAGCATAATCAGAATCTTCTACCAAGTCAGGATCGCTCATTTTAGCTTGCATCCTGGCACGATTTCGAAGGTCTGCGGTAATTCTTTGAGTGAGATCTGCATTTTTATCTTGATCTTTTTGTACAATTACGCCCATCTTTTCCTTTCGATATACATTACCATAGTTTATCATATTATGATATAATTTTTTTAATATTATTAAGGAGGTAAAATGGCAAAAAAGACTAAAAAGTCTGCACACAAGCCAAAAACGACTGTGAATACACCAGAGGTAACCGAAATTAAAGAAGAGGTTATCGAGGTCGTCGAAAAAGTTGTCGACGATAGCAAAAAAGCGACTGAGAAGGCTGAAAAGAAAATGACAAAAGAAGTCCTCAAAGTAGAAAAGAAAATTAAGGAAAGCAAAAATCCATTCAAGGGTTTCTTTGCTCGCAAATATCCTGAAGGTGAGAATATTTTAACGATTTTCGAAACTCCACGTATTTGGGGTGCAGTGATCGGTGAAGTAATCGGAACGATGTTCCTTTCCATGCTTCTTCTAACCCTTGGAATCCAACAACCACTTTATATTTTGTTCGGTTTCCTTGCGATTACCTTGGCAGTTTATGCTTACTCAGGTGCGCATCTTAACCCAGCTACCACGATTGGTATGATGGCAACTCGTCGCGTTTCTGCAATTCGTGGCGTACTTTACATCGTAGCTCAGGTCGTCGGTGCATGGCTTGGTTTATTAATTATCGGCGGTCTCCGCACAGCTAGCGGCGCCAGCGCTGAACTTCCAGCTCTGACCGCAGCAACCGGCAGTGACTTCTGGAAATACATGTTGATCGAATTCGTCGGTGTCTTCACCGTAGCATTCTTCTTCAACCGTGCTCAAGAATACAATCACAAGAAAAGTGCTTTCACCTACGCAGCAATTATCGCTGGTGGTGTAACTCTCGCAGTTCTCTTCTGCTTGATTCTTTCCGACAGCTTCTTCAAGCTTCGCAATAACTTCATCTTGAACCCAGCTATTGCTATCATGTACCAAATTTTCCCAACTTCTGCTGAGAAATTTGACGCCTTGATGGGTACCGTAGCTCTCGAATCTTTGGTTCACATTATCACCCCACTTGTAGCAGGCATCCTTGCCTTCTTCGTGGCTGATGTAGCTAAAGCACTTTCTGATGATTGTGAATGTGAATGCTGTGAAGAAAAGCATCACGACAAGTGCTGCAAATAATCTGTAGCAAATTAAATAAGACTCCCCCACGCGAGGGTCTTATTTTTATAGATAAAAATTTCAGATAGGATTTTTAGCTTTACATCATATATCAAAAAAATAGCCCATTACGGGGCTATTTTTCTAGCGTTCCTTTGGGAAGAGTGGGGTAGCTGGTGGGGTGATTTCGGAAGCGGTAAAGATTTGTTCAATCGTGGCGGTGATTGGCAAGAATGGCTTAAGTAAGTGATTGACCATAAGAAGTTCATTCACGAGATTGGCCAAAATTTGTTTAGCAGCTTCTGGATCGGTCTTAGCTACAGTCCATGGCTTCTGGTCTTCGATATGTTTATTGATTAATTGAACTTGACTCCAGACATAGTCAATAGCACCAGAGAAATTAAAGTCATCCATCAATTCACGGTATTCTGGAGTGAACTCAAAAGATTTAACGTCAGTGAGGCTGACTTGGTTCTTTTTACAGAGTGTAGCTAGACGCTGCACGAGATTACCATAATCATTCGCTAATTCATTATTATAGGCATTTTCAAATTTCTCCCAAGAGAAATCAGAATCGAGAAAAGTATCGATATGGCGAGAGAAGAAATAGCGGAAAGCATCAACCCCATGCTTATCAAGTACCTCAATAGGGTCTACCACATTACCAATACTCTTACTCATTTTTGCGCCGTTTGCCAAAATAAAACCGTGTGAAAGAAGAGTTTTAGGGAGAGGAAGACCTAGACCCAATAGGATGGCTGGCCATAAAATAGCATGAAAACGCAGGATATCCTTACCGACAATACTAACCGTAGCTGGCCAATACTCAGAAATATCCTGATCCGGATAACCGAGTACGGTAATGTAGTTGGTGAGTGCGTCCATCCAGACATACATCACCTGAGAATCATCTTCTGGCACTGGAATACCCCAAGAAAGATGCGATTTCGGACGTGAAATCGAAACATCTGGCGCATCAGCTAGAAGTTTCAGAACTTCATTCTTGCGAAATTCTGGCAGGATTTGCATTTCACCGCTTTCGATTTTGGCGCGAATTTCATCCTTAAAATCACTAATACGGAAGTAATAATTTGATTCAGAGAGGCGAATATATGGAGTTTGATGATCTGGACAAATACCTTGATTTTCGGTGTATTCTTTTTCAGTAACGAAACTTTCACAACCCTCACAATACCAACCATCATAACTTGCAGTGTAAATATGGCTTTTGAGCTTTCGCCAAATTTCCTGCACCCGCTTCATATGTTCTGGATCAGAAGTACGAATAAAATCTGTGTACTGCACATCAAAACGGGCGATGAATTCTTGGAATTTTTTGGCATTATCGTCAACATATTTTTGCGTATCGATGCCAAGAGATTTAGCTTTTTTCTCGATTTTATTACCATGCTCATCGGTACCAGCCTGAAAACGCACAGAGTTACCTAAAAGCTCCTGATAGCGTTTATAAATATCGGCAAGCAAATAATCTTCGGCGTGTCCGATATGTGGCAAACCGTTAACGTATGGTATGGCAGTGGTAATATAGATATTTTTCATAATTTCCTAATAATTATAGCAAAAATCAAGTATTTCCTCAATTCAAAAAAAGAGGCCGGGAAGCCTCTTTTGAATCTTCTATTCGGTAATACTACAAGAGAA
>JABCOY020000035.1 GCA_013333375.2 Candidatus Saccharimonadota bacterium
CAAAAATCTTTCTATACCGGCTCCGGTAATTTCCAAAATCAAAATCGACTTTCTGGTAAAGAAAAAGCTAAAAAACTCAAAAAATACGCCCCTCTCATTGGTCTTATCGTCCTCCTTTTTGGTGGACTTTTTAGTGTAATTTTTGGCATCTCTAATATCGCCAATCATATCGAAACCCTCGTTACTCGCGCTACCGACACCATGTTCGGCACCTATTCCGCCACTTCTCTCCAAATGACTAAAGAATATATGCAAAAGAAGCATGGCAAATTCCCGGATTATCTCAAGCAGCGTCTCGCTAAGAACGATATTGAAGTTCAGGAAAAATCCAACGAATATGTACTAATCTACAATAATAAAACTATTACCGCTGATAAGCTTAAGGCTGTATATGATTCCGATCAAAAATTTCAATTAGCCTTCACTAAATCCAAGCGAGGTCGCACTGCTAACTTTTTCGACCCAGGTGCCGCTGCTACTTTTAGTTCCATTAAAGTTACTCGAAATCTTTTTAAATCTTTTAAACGCACCGACGATAAAGCTGCTGATGAAAAAGCCTTCCTAGAAACTGATATTGATCAATATAAAGGCCACGGCGCTGAAGGTCGCTATGTCACCGAAGAGGAAAAATCGAAAACCGATGAAGATGGTAATACTAAAACCGTAGTTGAAAATGAACCTCAATCCGTTGAGAGTAAATCTTACAACTCTGACACTCCAGACGTTGATACTGATGGACAAAAACCAAGTTCTATTGAAACCGAAAAGGCCAATCTTAAAACCGCCAACACTAAAGCCCAAAAATTTATCGACGGCTTATCTGTAGTGGCTGGTGGTGCGGCACTCGGTTGTGGCGTATTACGTGTCGCCAATATGGTAAGTTTAGCCGTAGCTGCCTCTCAAATTATCAATATGGTACATCATTTCTCCTCCACTATCGAGCCACTCAGTAAGGCCAAGGCTGGACAGGGAAATACTTCGCCGATAGATGAAGCTTTATCAAGGTTAACAACATCAAAAAAAGCCAAATATATCGATACCTCCGATGGACAAGAAAAAGAAATTGAAGGCGCTCCAGTTCAGGCCCAAGGTGCCTACTCTGTACTTTCAGGTGAAAAAGCTCAACTCAGTCAAACCAAAAACTATGCCATTGAAAATGTTTTTAATGCGGCTCAATTCAGTATTGCCACTTCCACTACCGCCAATGCCGGATGTGCCGTTGCTAGCTTCGCTGCCTCTGTAGTTGATATTGCTTCTAATGTTGCAGCGGTTGTTACTACACCTTTTAGTGCTGGTACTAGTATTGTTGCTGTAACCGTACTTAAAAAATTTGCCGCCCAAAAAACTCTCAGTATTATTGCTGGTTTTGCTATCAAAGCTGGCCTCGCCGTACTTATTCCATATGTTGCAAAAACTATTTTTAGTAACCCAGCTCTTGTTTTACAGGGTATTCCTGGCGGCGAAAGCTTTGTTGGTGGCGCGAATATTATGAACGGGCGTATTGGTCGCCAAGCTGCTGGTCAAGGTCCCGCCTCAAAAGAAATTGCTGATGCTTATTTTCAAGAAACTATCATTGCTGCTAATGAAGAGGCTAAACTCGATCGTATGAATCGTAGCCCATTTGACGTTTCTAGTCCAAATACTTTCCTCGGTAATCTTGTAGTCCGTTTTGGTTATATGCCATACAATAATAGTCCTCTAAAGAATCTCTCCAATCTCACCACTAATACCTCTAGAAGTATTAGTTCACTCGCAAACATTACCGCCACAAATACTTTTGCTGCCAATGGTGTAGTTAGTACAGTTTATGATTCCAATATTGCTGGCGTAAATTTCAAAAATCAGAGACAAGATTCCAAAATTTGTCAGCGTCTTGCTAATATTGGTGCCGTCTGTGATATGTATGGCTCAGACATCAGTGCTTCTGATCCAAGTCTAAAAAATCTCGATGAATCAGATTCCACCTATCAAAGCATTATTAAAAAATATACAACTAAAAAAGACAATAAGACTCAAGTTATTGAAGCCAGTCTTCTCGATAATAAGATTCGTTATTGTGATAACCGTGAATCTCCATTTGGTGTCTTCGACCAAAATATCATGGATGATTTAGTTCAGAAAAAAGAAGATGCCCTAAAAAATAGTGGTATTCTTGGTAAAATTATTCATCAAAATCTCTTCGGTTTTATACCTGATTTAATGGGGTTAAAAGATGGTATCGAAAAACTTATTGCCGCTGATCCAGATGCCCAAGCCTGGGCTTCTGGTAAAAACTGTGTCATGGGCGAATCCAATCCACATTGGAAAGAAATGCGTTATCTCCAAAAATTCGTCGAACGTAACCGCATCTGTACCCAAACTAAGTGTGAAGACAATACAGACTCTGCCGGCAATCTTCAAGATCCAGTTCTAGCTGCAACCACCAGATATCGCCAAGAAAATCCAATTGACAATTCCACCTCCGGTCAACTCGCCAGATTCTCTGGACTACGTAAAACCGATGCTGAATTCGTCCTTGCTACTATTGATTATTACAATTATCTCGCCGAACATCGACCACCAGAAACCCTAGCCGATATTCTCATGAAGCCAGTCAAAACTTTCGTTACCGGCGAATCACTCTACCGTTCCACTCTCGCTTCTCAGATTACCTATCTCAAGCAAGATATCGACACTAAATCTAATCAAGAAAAGGGAACTAAATATAGTCTCGATTATAAGTTCCGTTTCCAAACTTCTCTCGTTTAATGCTATAATTAAATCACATGAATAAGGTCAAAACACTCTCTAAAAATCTCAAAAAATTCTTTTTGAACCCCCGTTTTTTGGTTTCTTTTTTCATTCTTCTTACTTTTACAATTATTAACGCCACCTATGTTCACGCTGAAAATGATGATAATGTTTTAGATTTCTATGATAGAAATAATATTTTTTACTACGATGGTAAAGCTAGTAATTGTGTCTCTTCCACGCCTCTAGATCTATCCGGAAATAAACTATATAACGGTGACCCAGTCTTAACTGAAGGTCAATTGGCATTAATTGAAAAAAATAAACCAATTTATGAGCAATCTGCTGCCAAGTATAATCTTCCATGGCAGATGTTTGCGGTAATCCACAATATGGAAACCAGTCTAAATGGTACTATAAACCCAGATAATCATCAAGGTATCTATCAATTTTATGAAGCTCGTAATACTAATCGTTATCCACCTGGCCCGGTCACCTTAGAAGAATTCCAAAAGCAAACCGACGAACTTGCCCAGCAAATTCTCTCTGATTATGGCAAAGGTCTTGATTTAACCACCGATGATGGAGTTAAGGCTATGTGGTTCAAGTATAATGGTCGCGCCAAAATATACGTTAATCAGGGCCGAGATCTAGGTTTTAATGACACACAGGCTAGTCAACTTGGTGAAGGTTCTCCATATGTCATGAACCTAGCTGACGCCAACCGTGATTCTCGTAATAATAAAAATTGGCTTGAATGTAAAAAGGATAAATGTACAGTTATTGGTCCAGCCTCGATTCGCGCCGGAACTTTTATTCAATACAAAGCACTCGGTGGTGGTGGATCGTTTACTTCATCCGGAATAAGCTGTGGCCCTGCTTCCGCCGAAACCGGTAATCTCATTGTCGATACCGCAATAAGTTTTTCATGGCCAGAAGGGCAAGAAGCTGAAGCAGTAAAACTAAACATGGTAGATAAATATGAGGAAGCACTTAAGATAGCCAATACTGGACATCATGTCTATCACGGTGCTTCTTGTGATGTTTTTGTGGCTACCGTTATGCGTTATACCAAATTAGATCCTGACTTTGTTTGTTGTGGTATGAGCGCGGGGACAGGAAGAGCAACGGGTAAATATGTAGAAGGAAACCCTTCAAAATATCAACCAGTTCCAGAATTCGATGGTACAAACTGGAATGTATTGCAGAATGGCGATATAGTAATGAACCATCAACACATAGCAATATTTTTTAAAACAAAAGATGGTGTTGGTAAATTAGCACATGCTTCAAAGGGTGAAATAGTTAGTAAAACTCCACGAATTACTGGCACTTATAATTATGGATTTAAAGCATATCGCTTTATTGGTGGCAATATTTCCACAAATCAAACCAACTCTACTAATCAAAAACCTACAAATAATACTACAAATAATACAACAAATACACCTACAACGGAGTAATTAAAAATGTGGATTAATAAGATTAGTCAATTAAAAAAATATCAAAAAATATTGGTCTTTTTGATTCCATCTATTATATTATTAATAATTTTTTCAACTATTAGTTATTTTTCTATTAATTCAGCAAAAATTGAAATTCTTGTTGAACCAAAAAATGCAGAACTATTTATCGAAGGAAAGAAATATTCAAATAGAGGTAATTTTCATACTACTCCCGGTAAGAAAGAAGTCATAATTAAAGCTCCTGGTTTTAAAGAATATAAAAAAGATTTATTTTTTACAGCAAATGAAAGTACTTTTATTTATGAAATGCTTGAACCCGATGAATCTAATCAGGATTATTTTTCGAAAAATCCAGATGCTGCTAATTTATATGAAGAAATCTATGAAGAGAAACTTTCCAAAGAAATAGATCAATATAATAAAGACCCTATTTTTGATGCCACTCCAGTTCGAAATTTTAAACTTGGATTTTCCGCCTCTGCCTCTCGTGACGAAAAAGATTTTAATAAAATCACCCTAACAATAGATCTCATGACTTGCCGCGATAATCAAGTAGAAAACCTGAAAAAAGTCGCCGAAAGTTATTTTAAACAAAAGGGAATTAACCTTTTTAAATATCAAGTAAAATATACTCACTGTGATTCCGATCAAGCTTCTGACCCAAATTTTAAACACGACTCTGAAGATTAATTTTATTTATCTAGTCTTATTTTTCCACCACTCATTCCACAGACGTCAAAATCACCTGATGATTTTTGAATTTTTCCACCAAGGCAGTTTGTCGCCCCTTATCTAATTCTGAAAAAACATCATCGAGTAGAATCACCGGCTTTTTTCGCGTCTCTGTTTCGATTAACTCCGCCTCATTAAATTTTAAAGCCAAAATAATCGACCGTGTTTCTCCCCGACTCGCCGTTCCATCCGCGAGCACGCCATTAAACTTAAATAAAAAATCATCCCGATGCACGCCAAACTTTGTTGCACCCCGCATCAAATCTATGCGAAATTCCGCATCTAAGCGCTTGTAATAGCTGTTTTGATCTAATCCGCATAAAGATTCATAATAAATCTCGATCTCGTCTAAATTTTGCGCAATCGAACGATACAGCATCGTCATTTTTTCATTAATTTTTCCAATATACCGCTGCCTGGTTTGATTAATCGCCGTACCATATTTACTCAGCATAATATTCAGTGAAAAAAACACACTTTCACTCTCCAAACCGAATTCTTGTTCCGAAATCGCAATCTTCTTTAGTAGATCATTACGCTGCTTCAAAGTTTTTTCATACATCAATAAATTATGATGATAATTTAAATCAAATTCCTCCAGGATTCGATCAAAATAATTTCGTCGTTTCGTCGGGCTTGTGGAAATCAAGTGCATATCTTCCGGTAAAAAGAGAATTACCGGATACTTATCTTTCTTTGGCAACCTCGCACTTTTTTTATCTTGCACTAAAAATTGTTTTTTATTCCCATCGAAAGTCGCCACGATTTTTTCGCCGTCAGTTTTACCTAGTTCAATCCGATAAAACTCACTTTCTCGGTTCAAAATTTCTTTATCGGTCGCCTTAAAAGATTTTCCACGCAATACCAAATAAATCGCTTCAATCACCGAAGTTTTACCAATGCCGTTCGCCCCCAAAATCAGCGTCGTATCTGGTTTAATTTTTAAATAATAATCTTTATGAATCCGAAAATTATTTAATTTTATATAATCAATTAACATCTAACTCTTCAGAGGCATAATAATATGCGTATAATCGAAACTATTTTTATTCTGAATTAACACTGGTGAAAGTTTTCCGGAAATTCCGAATTTTAGTTCATCCTCATCTAGTACCAATAAAACATCATTTAGATATTTTGAATTTAAGACTACTTTTGCATCATTGGAAATTTCCGCTTCAATTTCTGATTTATTTTCGCCAAACTCATTTAAGACCGAAGAAACTACAAAAACTTGCTCATCTTTTTTCGACTCACAAACAATCGATCCGCTTGTTGCGCGCGAAAACAACGCCGCAAGCTTCACACCGCGTAATAATTCCGCCTTATTCAGTAAGATTTCCACCTGGGATTTTTCTGGAATTAATTTACGATAATCCGGAAAAGCCCCGTCAATTAATTTTGAAATAATTTCAATTTCACCTAGACGAAAACGCACTTGAAATTCATCAAATAAAATTTCAATATTTTCCATATTATCCGAAATTGCCCCCAGCACATCCACGATACATTGCACTGGTACGATCGCCTTAATTTCGCTTTCAATTTTATTAATCAGTTTTTTCTCCGCTAAGCGATAACCGTCGGTAGCTGCTACATAAAGCCCGCCCTCAAAACTATTAAAGTAAATTCCCGTTAAAGTCGGACGTGTCGTATCCGATGAACAGGCAATTTTTACCGCATTCATACCCAAACGAAAATCATCAATCCCCATCTGGAAGGAAATTGCTGATTTTTCATCAAATTCTGGTAATTCTGGAAAATCTTCTGCTGCATTTCCGTTAAATACTGATTTGTATTTTCCTTCACTCACCGTTAATTTCTCTTGATTCACCTGAATTTTCACTTCACCTTTTGGTAAATTACTCACAAAATCCGCTAAAAGTTTGGCTGGTACAGTAATTTTTCCATCTTTAGCTAGGGTAGTAGGTAAGTAATAATTGATTGCCATATCTAAATTGGTTGTCACTAAAGTTACTTTATTATCTTTAGCTTCCATTAAGACATTATTCAGAATCGGTAAAGTCGTACGACTTCCTCCTGTAATTCGACTAACGATACTTAATGCTTTGGCTAATTTACTTTGTTCAACATTGATTTCCATAACTCTCCTTTCTTATATATTTATTAGTAGTATTAGTAGGCTATGTGTAAAAGTTGAAAACTGATCTTTTTATAGGGGTAATTTTTAAAATTTGCTTGTGTAAAACTGTGGGAAAAACTTGGAAAACTTTATGGAAAACTCGATTTTGTTTTCCACTCACTGTGTAAAACCTGGACTTTTCCTCAAACCAAACTGACTTTTTAGCAACCTTTTCCATTTTATTCCACATTGTTTTTCACCACTTTTCCACAATTACTTACATGATGCCATTATTTAATAGATCACGAATTTCATTTAGCTGATCGCGTAGTACAAAATCCGTCTTCGTGTCGGTTTCAATCTTTTTAATTCCGTGCATTGCTGTTGTGTGATCTTTTAACCCAACTTCGTTGGCAATTTTTGTCGTACTCATTTGTAAATCACGCGACATAATAAACATGGCTATTTGTCTCGCGGTTTTTATATGCGCCACCCGGCTGCGCCCACAGATTTCTTCTGGAGAAATATTAAAGAAATTTGCTACCGTCTCAATTACCGTGCTTGGCGAAAAAACTTTCGAACGTGTCGTGTTACCGACCACCCCCACCATTCCTTCATTAATTACCATTAATGGGGAAATACACTTCACATCTGCCATCGCGATCACCTTACTATACATACTTTCCAGGTCGCGAATATTGGTTTCCACACTTTTTGCAATATATTCAATTGCCTTATCTTCAATTTCCACTCCATTAAATTCCGCCTTCGCGTGTAAAATTGCACAGCGATCTTCAAAGGAAGGGAATTGAATATCATAAGCTCCGGTCTGAGTTAAGCGCGAAGCTAGACGTTCATCCACGGTTTTTAATTGACTTGGCAAACGGTCGGAAGTAATAATCACTTGGCGATTCAGTTGTTGCATGTCATTAAAAATATTGAAGAATTCTTCCTGACTTTTTTCCTTACCCACGATAAATTGAAAATCATCCACAATCAAAACATCGAGTTCGGAAAAACGCCTGCGAAAATCATCCATCTTACCATTACGTACCGATTGAATGAAATCGTTATAAAAGTGATTAATTGGAATATATAAAATCTTAAATTCTGGGTGCCTTCTCGCCAGTTCATTACCAATAGCTTCCACCAAGTGAGTTTTACCCAGACCCGCCCCACCGTAAAGAAAGAATGGGTTATATTTCATCCCCGGATTTTCAATAATGTTTTTTGCCACCGAAACTGCCAGGTCATTATTTGTACCAATGATGAAATTATCCATGGTGAATTTTTCACTTAGACCAGTCCGATTTTGGCCACGGATATTTAGTGAGGAATGTCTTTCTAAGTCAATTCGCTGCACTGTTCCTACGCGGTCCGAGAGATTCTTGAAATTACTACCACGAGAATTCGTAGTTTCGCGCGACTTATTGTTTTTATTGGTCGCGATTAAATATTCGGTAGTTAGAACTTCTACTCCATTATTATTTAGCGCTGCCCGAATATCCGCATCAAATTTTTTGCAGATATTCGTCTGCATAAAAGTGTTAGGCACACTAATCTGGATATGACCACCCTTATTGGAAATTAAGGAGGTGTTCGAGTCTTTAAAGAATGTTAAGTAATGTGATTCTGGCAGTTTCTTTTCTAATTCAGCAAGCACATTATTCCACACATCAAACACCGACGCTACCTCCAAACATTAACTAACCTTGATTACCTCTATTATAACAGACCTTCAGACTTTTCCACAGGTTTAAAAAAATATTTTTTATTATATAGCTATATAAAAATTAACAGGGAAGAAGTTTTCCACAATTTTCGCCTAATAGATATACCCATGTGGAAAACTTATTGAAAAAAGTGGAAAACTAAGGTATAATTATACAAAGTTTACAAATCAGATAAAACTCTGTAATATAGTTTTATTAGTTTTAAGGAAAAATAATGCCAAAGCGTACATATCAACCACATAAGCGCCAACGCAAGCAAGAACATGGTTTCATGAAGCGTAACGCGACCAAAAACGGTCAAAAGGTACTCAAGCGTCGTCGCATTAAAGGCCGCGCTCGTTTAACTTACTAAAAAATTCACCAGCTAGTCTGGTGTTTTTTTATTTGAAATCACAAAAACCTCTTATGCTATAATTATTTTAGTGAAAACTTATATTAATGTTTTTAAAACCGTGATGCGGATTGCCCCTGGTAGGCG
>JABCOY020000036.1 GCA_013333375.2 Candidatus Saccharimonadota bacterium
AAGGGAGAGATTTTGACGTGTTTGATTTTTTGTGATATAAATTGGTGCAATGGGAAAAAATGTCGTGGAAAAAGATAAGAACAAGATTAATGAGGAAGAAGACCTCCTCAACTCCTTTAGCCTGGATGGTGCGCCAGAGCCAGAATATGACGATTTAGTCTCGGAAGATGACTTGACGGATGAAGACCTCGAGATTACGGCAGAGAACGTAGATCAGTTCGCCGATGACTCGGTGCGTCTATATTTGCGTGAAATTGGTAAGATTCCACTACTTTCAAATGAAGAGGAAGTAGATTTGGCTTATCGCATCGTAAAGGGTGAGAAAAAAGCCAAGGATAAAATGGTGGAAGCCAACATGCGTCTAGTGGTTTCGATTGCAAAACGCTACTCTGGCCGAGGTTTGGACTTCTTGGATTTGATTCAAGAGGGAAATACGGGGCTTTTGCGCGCTGTAGAAAAATTTGATCCGGATAAGGGTTTTAAATTCTCGACTTATGCAACTTGGTGGATTCGTCAGGCGATTACTCGTGCAATTGCCGATCAGGCACGTACGATTCGTATTCCAGTGCACATGGTAGAGACAATTAATAAAGTGCTTCGCGCTACTCGTAAGTTGACGAATGAACTTAACCGCGAGCCGACTGTGGAAGAAATTGCCAAAGAAATGGGCATGGAACCAGAAAAAGTCGACTATGTGATGAAGATTAAGCAAGATATTGCTTCACTCGATGCGACAGTGGGTCGTGATGGTGATGATGAAGATTCGGTGCTCGGTGATTTTATCGAGGATGAAGGTCGAGTTTCACCAGAAGATGCAGCGGCAGCACAGATGTTGAAGGAGCAAATTGCGGAAATTCTTTCTAGTCTTTCAGAACGTGAGCAAAAAGTAGTGAAACTACGTTTCGGTATCGGTGGGGGTCGTCCACACACTTTGGAAGAAGTGGGTGCGGAATTCTCGGTAACCCGTGAGCGTATTCGCCAGATTGAGGCGAAGGCGTTGTCGAAACTTCGTAAACACAAAGATACGAAAAAACTGCACGAATATTTACATTAAAATAGGTGAGCGAGTGATTTTCGGGCAGGAAACTGTGCGAAAATCACAAGATACGCTATAATAAAAGTAATGAAAAATTTTTGTCAAAAATTATTAAATTTGCTACCAGTTCTCGCGATTTTTTGCGTGTCGATGGTGGCGTTTTTACCGGCTGCAAGAGTATTCGCAGAGGGAGAAGATTGTGGTGTGCCAACCGCGATTATCAAATGTGGAACTTCGGATAGCGAAGAAGCTTTCTTTTCGATTATCGGTAGTGTGGTGAATATTTTAACCTACGGTGTGGGTGTGGGTGCAGTAGCAGGATTCACTTATGTCGGTTTTCTTTATATGACTTCACAAAATGATCCAGGAAAAATCAAAACAGCGAAGGATCGCGCAATGCAAATCGTGATTGGACTTTTGGTTTATGCTTTGATGTGGGGAATTTTGAACTTCCTATTGCCTGGTGGTATCTACGGCAACGGGAATTAAGATGTCGAAAAAAGCCGATCTGGAACATATTAGAGAACGTTTGGCTGCGCTCGCGGGGACGAGAACGAGAGTGATTTTAGTTTGTAACCGGAAAAGTACGGGTTATAAACGCGTGGAAAAAGAAGTGGTGACAACACTTCGAGAATTCATTTTGCAGCAGAAGGGAATTACTTTTTTGCGCTTCGATGTGGAGTCGCCGACTTTGGAAGAAAATGCGAAGAGACTGGCGAATCTAATTGGGGATGGAGACGTGGTGCTAGTGGCCGGAGGTGACGGTACGGCGGGGATCGGAGTGAACGGGATTATGCAATCTGGCAAGGATGCAAAATTTTATGTGATTCCATACGGAAACTTTAATGATATTATTCAGATTTTACGGTCAAATTCGGGTAAAAAAGTTTTTCCAATTGAAGCTTTGATAGACGGAAAACATTTTCGTTATGCATTGGCGTATTTTACGGTAGGGATGATGGCAGAATCGACGAAAATTTTTGATGATGAAAAAGTACGTAGGAAATTGAGGAAATCGAAATTTAATTTAATCTTTTCTTTGAAGACACTTTTGATGTGGTTTTTTGTGAATCGTAAGAAAGATTATATTACGATCGATGGACAAAAATATTCGGACATTCTGGTGGTGAACGGGAAAAATGTGGCGAGATTGATGAAGGGTGGGGAGTATTATTTGGGAGAAACTTTTCTCTATACGGAACAGCGTTTGAATAATTTTTTTGCCATGGTGTTTTTTATGTTGCAGGCAATGTTTAGTGGAATTCCGGGCAGGAAATTGAAAGAAAAGACGATTCATTTTGAAGAAAAACAGAGAATTTTTATTCAGTCGGAGGGGGAATATAAGGATTTGGTGGTGCAGGAAATTAGTTTTTCGAAGAGTAACAAATCAATTGAAATCTTGTAGGAAAAAATAAAAATTTCTATTTCGCTTATGTTATAATAAGGCTATATGAGTCTATTACGTGGTGTGGGCGATTTCTTCGCATTGGATATTGGAACCAACTCAATTCGCATGATTCAATTATCAGGCAATATTGAGAAGGGTTGGGCACTGGAAAAGTTTGCTTATGTGCCGGTGGATAAAAAAATTACGATGGATGATTCGGAACAGGGTCGTAGGAAACTGGCCGAAACAATTTTGGGTGCGAAAAAGCAGGCGGGTATTACTACCAAAAATATCGCAATTGGCTTGCCAGCGCGCAAAACTTATACAGCAATTATTGAAGTACCAAATGCACCAGAGAAAGAATTAGCGAAAACCGTAAAGTACGAAGCTGACCAGTATATTCCGATGGCAGTGGATGATGCGAAGATTGATTTTGCGGTGCTTGGAGTATCGCCTAACGATAATACGAAGGCGGAAATTTTGATTTCATCCACGGATCGCGCCTACGCCGAAGAAAGACTCGAAGATATCGAAATGTTGGGCCTAAATGTGATTGCGCAGGAACCAGAACCAATTGCAATGGTGAGAGCATTGGCGCAGATCGGGGTGGAAGATGCGAGAATGATTATTGATTTTGGAGAAAATTCCACGGACCTCGTAGTGATGTATCTCGGGGCGCCAAGATTAGTGCGCTCGATTCCGGGTGGACTTTCTGCTTTTATTAAAACCGTAGCGAATGGACTTTCGATTTCAGAAGCACAGGCAAAACAGTTTATTTTGCAGTATGGACTTTTGCAGGATCAGTTTGAGGGGAAAATTTATCAAACGCTTTCGAGTAATTTGGAAGGTTTTACGATGGAATTAGTGAAGTCGGTGCGTTTCTTCCAGAATAAATATGCTGGCGCGCAATTTGGGGGAATTATTCTTTCGGGTTATGCGGGAATTATTCCGCTTATGGCAGAATATATTGAAGCGAAGACGGGTATTTCGACGATTCAGGGTAATCCATGGCAATATGTACGTGTTAATGAGCAGCAACAAAAATTACTACTTCCAGTAGCCTCGGAATTCGGAGTGGCGATCGGTCTGGCAGAAAGGAGCAATGACTAATGAAAAAAATCGATTTTAAAACCATGCATCTTTCTGATATTCCTGATGTCATTAAAAGTATTTTTACTGGTGAAACCGATAATGAAATGATGACGGGGCAAACTGGTAAATATGAAATTAACTTGGTGCCAGATATCAAGACGGATATGTTGAAGTTAATGAAGCTACGCAACATGATTGTGTTTGGTTGTGTGGTGGTGATTATTGCTTCATCGGTGTTTACGGCGTTTTTGGCGATTTTTAAGGGCGCCCAGGATTTGACAATTGCAAGTCAGGGAAAGCACATCGAGAATCTTTCAAATACAATTAACCAATATTCAGAATTACCAGATTTCTTAAATATCCAAGATCAATTAGCAAAATTGAAATCGATTAACGATAATCGTTCAGTGTTATCGCGAGTTTTTCCGGTGTTAAAAAATCTTTTTCCAACCAATAAAGACACGATTAAAATTTCGGATTTGAATGTAAATCTTTCGACTTCGACGATAAATTTTGATGCGCAAGCAAATGCGGGGGAAGAACCATATATCGATTACCGTGTACTAGAGTCATTTAAAAAATCAGTGAATTTGATGAAATATGATTATGGCCGCTTTGTGGATGCACAGGGGAATTTGATTCCATCACGTTGTATCGAGGAAACGGATGCGGCGGGTAATATTTTGACCGATAATGGCAATACTTATGCGATTTGGAAGCGCGGTCTAACAGATTGTGATCCTTCACGAAATGATCATCAAAAGAAATCAGCTTTGACTCAGTCAAATAATAATTCGAATGTTTCGAACACAAACTTAAAGAGTGATTTTGGCAAAGTAAAAGCTAAATCAAATGTTTCGGACGACGTCGAGCATGTGGAAAATACGGAAAAGAGTGGCAATGTAGAGAGTAATGGCGATGTGGTCAAGACAGATATTCAGACAATTATTCCAGATGAAAAGATTTGGCGTAGCCCACTATTCGATCTTTGGTATAAGCACGAAAAAATGCGTACGGCGGATGACGGAATTCAAGATACGCTTGATACCAACGCAGAAGTTTCAGAATCAGAAGTGAATGGCGTAAAGACCCGCACGCAAAAAATTAAGAATGTGAAAAATTACATTTATACACCTTCGATGGGATTGGACGGTAAAATTTCGAGCGTGCCTCACTTCGAAAGTAGTTGTATTACTTATAAGGGTGAAAAGAACGGTGATAATGTGAAATGGTCAGCGGAAAATAAATGTAAGATGGTGCCAAACGGCATTCGTGTGACGGATTCTTCAAACGGTCGTGATTCGAGTTCTAATTTAGTTTTGCGCTTCTCGACAATTATTAATGTGGATCCAGAACTTTTCAAGTTTACCAACAAGCATATCATGACATTTGGTCCATCCGGTCAAAACGTAACCGACTCTTATCTCCAAGTGGAAGGCATGTTCGCAGCACCAGCAAAGGAATGTGCAAAGGATGATGCAGAATGTGTGGGGCAAAAAACTTCAGCAGGAACAAACAATTAAAGAAGGTAAAAAATGAGTGAATTAATTTTAACAAAACGCGTACGAATTAATAAAATTAGGCAACAAATTACCTTGATTGTTTTGGCGGCTTCGGTCTGTTTCGGGGTTTGTTTGGTACTTTCAGTTTACTTCATTAAATACATGAGTTTTAATGGCAAGGTAATTGCGGCGCGAGATACTTCCATCAATAATTATTATCAGACGATTAAAAATGTCGGTATCTGTGAAGATACGGATAAGGATGGTAAATATAACGATAAAGAACTGGCGAAATGCGATCCAAATAAGGTGGACGTTTCGAAGTTGGCTAATACGTTGCGTTATAACGCTTTGGTGACGATGGCAAATAATACAAATTTGGAATCGATTGCGAGAGACGGCCAGAAGAGCTGTTTTGATGAAAACAAAAATCGTATCGATTATTCGAAGCTGTATTTGAATTCAAAAACCGATAACGAAAAAGCCTATAATCTCAATATGATTAAGATGTGTTCGGCTCTAAGGGTAATTCCGGATGCGTTGCCAGCGCAGAAAAATGATGAGGCACTTTTAGCTTCAATTAACCAGATTTTTCTTTTGTCAGGATTTGAACCAGAACAATTATCGCCAGGAAATTCTTATAAGAATAGTGGAATTGTCGGTGTCTCAACGATCCCAGTTTCGATTTCGGTAAAGAAGGACGAAAAAGATACGATGAAAGTGCTCTCGAATTTGGAAAAATCGATTCGTTCGTTCAATATTGAGAGTGCACAGATTAAATGGAGTTCGAATTTAACCACCAAATCTTCGAGACTTGAATTAACGGCTCAAGGCGCGGCTTATTACACGAAGGGTGCGGCAGTGCGTGAAAAAGATTCGACGGTTTACGCTTCGGGTAAGGCACGTACGCAGGAATCGAAGGACAAGGCAGACGCGGCGGCAAAGAAGAAGGCAGAAGAAAAAGCCAAGAAGCAGGCGGAAGAAGAAAAGAAAAAGCAGGAAAAGGAGGACGAGAAATGAGACGCTCAGACATCTTTACGGTAACTTTTGTAGCGAGCGTGGGGGTCTTACTAACATTTATCGCTTGTAGCTTCTTGCTGGGCGATCCAGATACACGTTATTTGAAACATAAGACAATTGGTAAAATTACGGCAGATTTGACGAGTCCTGATCCGGAAGTCTTCAATGTGGATGCGATTAATCCAACGGTAGAAGTTTACGTGGGTAGTTGTGAAGATGTGGACCGTAACGGTATCCTCGACCGTGCAGAATTAGTGGCTTGTGGACGCGCTACCCCAGAAACTGCAGCAGAAGAAGAAAAGAAAGAAAAAGCGGAAGAAAAGAAAAAAGAAGAATCTGAAAAAACTTCCGATAGTGAAGATGAAGATTCTAAGGCGAAGACGAATTCAGATAAAACTTCTGAGATCGAAAATAAATCGAAAAATGAAGCTTCAGATAAGACTTCTGGAAATAGTTCAACTTCGACGAATCAAACTTCAGAAACCAAAAAAGAAAATTAAAGGAAAAGATTTTGTTTACACATGACTCACAGGAAAAAGTAATTCAGCTCTTGATTAAAGAAGGGTTGGTTTTTGAGTCGGATGTAAAAAGAGTAGTCGAAGAGGCAGAAAAACGTAAGCAGCCATTACTGGCTAATTTGGTAGCACAAAAAATTTGCGACGCGGAAACAATTTCGCATGCGACGGCGGTAATTATGAATGTGCCGTATGTGAGTTTGCATAACGTGAAAATGGATCGCGAGATTTTGACTTTGCTGCCTTATGATGTAGTTTCGAGATTAATGGTGGTGCCATTAGGGGAGAAGAATGGGGTTCTGTATGTGGCGATGCTGGATGTGTCGAACGTGCAGCAGATTGATTATCTTTCGACTTTGACTCAGAAGCAAATTCGCGGCATGGTGGCCAGCGAGGCGGGGATCAAGAGTGCGATTGCTCAGTATCAGGGTGATTTTCGCGCGGTAGAAAAAGCGGTTAAAAGTAGTGATGAGGAGGATGCTAACTCTTCGAGTGTAAAAACCATTACACAGGATTCGCCGATTTCGAAAGCTTTGACTACGATTTTGGATTATGCGACGAAAACCAAGGCTTCGGATATTCATATTGAACCATTAGAAGCGGCATTAGTAGTACGTTGTCGCATCGACGGTGTGCTTCGTAAGGTGATGGAACTGCCGAAATCGATTGAACCGGCTTTGGTTTCAAGGATTAAGATTTTAGCGAACTTGAAAATCGATGAGCACCGCGTGCCACAAGACGGTCAGTTTACGGTATCGGTGGAAGGCACGGAAATTGATTTACGTATTGCGGTTTCACCGGTGATTTGGGGTGAGCAGGTAGTGATTCGTATTTTGGATAAGAGTGGCACGACGCTCGACATTGAACAGATGGGTATGACGGGGCATGCGCTGGCGATGGTGCAGCGGGGAATTGAACGTCCGAATGGTATGATTTTGACTTCTGGTCCGACCGGTTCTGGTAA
>JABCOY020000037.1 GCA_013333375.2 Candidatus Saccharimonadota bacterium
CGACCACGCAACTGATGAAGCTGAGCTAAACCATAGCGATCAGCATTAAGAATCACAATCTGAGTGGCATTTGGTACATCCACACCCACCTCCACCACAGTGGTAGAGACTAAAATTTGGGTTTTCTTATCCTTAAAATCCTGCATCACCTGATCTTTTTCGGCAGGCTTTAATTTACCATGCAAGATACCGATTTGATATTTACTAAACTGTTTCTGCATAAGTTTCGCAGTTTCTAGCACAGTGCGCGATTTATCTTCCTCGGAAATAGCCTCGTCAATTAAGCGACAAATTATGTAAACTTGTTCCCCGGCGGCGAGATGTTCAGCTAGCTCTGGATAAATTACGTCCTTAAGATTTAATTCATTGTAGATACGAGTTTTGATCGGTGTACGACCCTTCGGCATTTGGTTGATTATCGAAATATCGAGGTCGCCAAAAATCGTGAGTTGCAGAGAACGCGGAATCGGCGTAGCGGTCATGGCGAGAAAATGTGGGGAAATTTGCTGAAAATCCGGATTTTGATTCTGAAAGGATTTTTCCAAAAGATGTTGGCGCTGCAAGACACCAAAACGATGCTGTTCATCGATGATACAAAGACCGAGACTGGAAAAAGTGGTATCGTCGGTCAGAATAGCGTGAGTGCCAATCACGAGATCAATTTCGCCAGACTTGATCGCGGCTTTTACACTGTTTTTGTCCTTGGTGGCACTGATTAGCAGGGTAGTTTTCACACCGAGCGGCTGCAAGATTTTAGATAAACCTTCATAATGTTGCGTGGCCAAAATAGCCGTCGGAGCCAGAATAGCCACTTGGGCGCCGTTTTTAATCGCTTGATAAGCGGCAATAGCCGAAACAATAGTTTTGCCTGAGCCGACATCACCCTGAAGCAGGCGGTTCATCGGATGAGTTTTTTCAAGGTCCTTCAGAATCTGCCAAGTCACGCGCTTTTGGGCGTCGGTTAGCTCAAAAGGGAGAGTCTTAAGGAGTTGTTTAATATCGATGAGGTTAAATTTGAGCGATTTGGCATTTAATTTGGAAACTTCGTTTTGATTCAGCTTGGAAGCTAAAATTAATTCAAATAATTCTTCGTAACCGAGGTAGGTGCGGGCTTTTTCGACTTCTTGCTCGGACTCGGGAAAATGCATATTAAAAAGAGCTTGGTTACGAGTGAGCTTGGTGAGAGTTATCGGAATAGCTTGCGAAGGTAAAAGTTCGGGGATTTGGTAAAAGAACGGGCGAAGTTTAGCAAAAATTCGACGATACCAGGCGGAATTATAGCGACCACTACCAGAATAAATCGGCTGAAAACCTCCATCCTGCTTAGACTCCTCCACCTCAGAGGCCAGGACTGCAGTGGGCGCTGTGAGTTGATAGCGGTTATACTTAAAATCATACTCACCGGTAAAATAATATTCGGTGTCTTCCTTAAAATTCTTGATGCGGTAGGCCTGATTATACCAAACCACGCGAAGCGCCCCAGTTTCATCAAAAATCTCACCCTGAGTAATGGTAAAATTACGGCGACGAGTATGGATGTTACGCAAGCCACGAATTTTTCCTCTCACTACCACCTTGCCGGGGCGAATTTCGGAAATTTTAGTGTAGGCCGCATAATCTTCATATTTGCGCGGAAAATAATAAAGTAAATCCTTAAAAGTCTGAAAGCCATGAGCGGCGAGGGCTTCGGCGGTTTTGGGGCCGACACCCTTAATCTCACCTAGACTCGAGTTCAATTGCATTAAAGATTGCCCTGGTCGACTGGGCGACTATGAGCTTTGCGCCATTCAGCGATTTTGGCATGGTGGCCAGAAAGCAACACCTCTGGAACTTGCATACCGCGAAAATCGGCTGGCTTAGTGTATTGTGGATACTCAATAGTGTTTTCTTCGGAAAAACTTTCGATAATAGCAGAGTTTTCCCCACCAAGCACCCCTGGAAGTAACCGCACGATACTATCGATCACGATCAGCGCTGGCAACTCACCACCGGTCAAGACGAAATGACCGAGCGAAATCTTATAATCAACGATAGTTAAAATGCGTTCATCGTAGCCTTCGTAATGTGGACAAAGAATGATATAGTGATTTTCTTCACCGCTATTGATGCGCTCGACAAAATTACGCACAATTCCCTGATGCCAGGTTTGGCCGGCTGGAGTCGGCAAGATAACCTTAGCGTTTGGACTGTTTTTCTTCACACTTTCGATAGCATTGAAGACTGGCTCACACATTAGAAGCATACCATCGCCACCACCGTAAGGAGTGTCGTCGACAGATTTATGCGCACCGAGGCCAAATTCACGCAGATCCACAAAATCAAATTCCGCAATCCCCTTCTCCTTAGCCTTCCACATCATGGAGGTATTTAGGTATGGATTAAGAGCGTCAGAAAATAATGAAATAATGGTAAATTTAACCTTAGACATAAGTCTATTATAGCACATTTACAAATATCGATTTTCATGGCATAATATTAGAGTCGGAGCCGTGAATGCGGTTAGTTCTTTCACAGAAAGGTTGGTGTAAAATGTCAGGGATAAAACGACAAATTAAAGAGTTGCAAGATAAGGTAAAACTTCAGAGAGATGAGTTAGAACCACGTCGGGCGGAATTAGAAAAAATACTAAGAACTGCCCACCAGAATTTGAGGAATGCCGAAGAGGCGGAACGAACCTGTTTTTCCGCTCTACTAGAATTGAAGAAGCAAAATCGAGAATTTCTGCAAGAAAAATTGATGGAGCAACTGGATTATCAACAGCGCTCCGATCAGATTGAAGATGAAATCTCGATGTTGACTAGGAGGCTCAAATTTATTGATTCAACGATAGTTTTTCGAAGCAAGTATGAATTCAGCAGGGTTGATTCTCTAAAAACTGAACGAGAGACGTTGGTCAATAAGATTGATGCGCTTAAAGAGGAGAAAAATAACCTTGACGCCGGGCATGAAAGAGAGATGATGAAGTATCGGGTTTCTCCAGAGTGTGATTTATCCAAAAAGTATCTGGATTTAATTGAGGTAACCAATGGAGCTTCGAAAAGATTTCATGAGGTACTCGATGAAATAGAAACATTAAGGTATACTTTTAACGCTCTAAATAATGCATTTTCAGAATTGGATAAAGTATTTGAATTAGGGGTTGCCGATTTTTAAGTCTTTAGTCGGTTAAACACGAAAACATGTGTAAATTGTATGATTTTTTAGAAAGGTGGGTACTATGAATCAAAAACAAAGCGGTTTTAAAAACACAAATTGCAATATGGGAATTAAAGAGCTGGAAGCTCGTGAAAATGCCTTGCAGGAAGAAATGGAGCCGAGGCGAAATGCATGTCTGGAGGCTTCACAGAAATTCAATGCGCTCATGGAGGATTACCAAAATTTGTCCTCTAAGATTAGCTTCCTGACGGAGGAACAGTCAAAGGTGCGCGAAGAGGTTAATCGTATGTCAGACAAGGCATCTAATAACGGTTTTTACAATCCACAGCATCTAGAAATGTTACTAGAATCGAATGGTGCTGCCAAAGCCATGAACGAAAACCTCAAGGAAGAAAACGTATTTCTGACTGATCTGGTTAAATATCTAAGAGATGACCTAGGCGTGATTAGCACGCCTGGTCCGACCGGAGAGATTAGTCCATGTTCAAAAATTTTAAATGAACTGGAGGCGCGACTCAGCAAAAATCTATCTAACCAATCCGAATTGGTGATAGACCGGATGAATGTAGAAGCGGAAATTTACGAAGAGCGACAAAAACCGCGATACAATGAGCTTAATCAGCTAAAGCGGACTCTTGATCTTTTCGACACAAACATGGAAGATTACCGGGAAAAGCATGCCGAGTTGACGCAAGCTAAAGATAAAGCGGAGGTTGAGCTTAATAAGGCACAGCAGGAACTAAGCGATTTGATCGACGAAGAAAAATCTGTCGGCAAATCACTGAAGAAGCTTCGCGCGGCTAAAAACTCTTAAGTTGACTCGTTTCAACACCAACTAATCTATTTTTCAAAAGGTCAGCTTTGCTGGCCTTTTTTAGGTTCCACAAAACTAAATTTTCTGGATTTTGAGGAATTTTTGCGCGGGTAACTAAATTCTTATGTTTTTCTCTTGACATTAGAGAGCATAACCTATATGATAAACATAAGCTGATACGCTTCACAGGGTTCCATTATGCAATTAGTGGAGTGTGGAGATTTCATTAAAAACAAAAATACGGATTAAAACAAACCAATGTGCCCTAGGGTGGGCGCGCATCAGCAAAAATATCCTCGCGAGAGGATATTTTTCTTGGGTTTAAGATATGGTGACTGTTTTGAGTCCATGACCGACAGATTAAGCGGCCATATTATTTTCTTAGTAATCCTCTACGAGGGTAAAACGCTTGCCGGAAATTTCAATAATCGAGTCGGCTTTGGCGCCACGAGTAGTAAGTTCAGCACGGATGCCAAGTTTTTTCATAATATCACGCAGGCGGTTAACCGAAGCGTAATTCGAAAGATCGGTGCGACGAGCAAATTTTTCAATTTTTTCGCCGGTGACATGATAGACACCTTTTTCATCCTGTGTAACCTGCCAGGCTTTCTTTAGCTCATGATGACTGAGCGAGATAGTTGGGATTTCCGATTCTTGATGTGAAATAACCGCAGTTTTAAATTCAACTGGTTTAGCGCCAATTTGCTCGGCGGTGATTTCCTGCTGTTTTTGATTCTCTTTCACAGCTAAGAGCAGAGCGCGAAGTAGGTCGTCGAGGTTTTTCTTAGCTACGGAAGAAATGGCAAAAATTTTAGCCTCTGGATTGATTTCGAGAATTGCCTGTTTTTGCATTTGAATAATTTCATCGTCGAGACCTTCACATTTGGTCAGCGCGACCACTTCGAAGCGATTTTTGAGGTCTGAATATTTCTCCAATTCGTGACGAATCGTGCGATAAGCCTCACCGGCATCATCCTGATAAACATCGATCAAATGCAATAAGACAGCGGTGCGGTCGACATGGCGCAAGAAATCATGACCGAGACCACGGCCATCACTAGCGCCTTCGATAAGACCTGGAATATCTGCAATCAAGAGGTCGTGGCGGTCGATAGTAGCCACACCGAGATTTGGCGTAAGGGTGGTAAAAGCATAATCAGCAATTTCTGGCTTTGCATTAGTCACACTAGCCAGAAAGGTAGATTTACCAGCATTTGGAAGACCCACGAGACCCACATCAGCAAGAAGTTTTAGTTCAATTTCCGCCTCAAAGGCCTCACCCGGTTCACCGACTTCGGCAATCACTGGAGTTTGGCGCACGCTGGACTTAAAGTGAGCGTTACCAAAACCACCATCGCCACCTTTAGCGATGACCGCCTGCATACCATCTTCAGTGAGATCGGCAATAACCCGACCATCACGTTTTACGACGGTGCCGACTGGCACTTCGACAATGAGGTTCTTACCAGAGCGACCGTTACTGCGAGTGCCGGAACCATTGCCGCCGTCTGGGGCGGTGAGGATTGGATTAAAACGAAAATCAATTAAAGTATTCGTATCTTTATCGGCTTGGAAGATGATAGAGCCACCTTTACCACCGTTACCACCATCTGGGCCACCCTTGTTAATGTAAATTTCATGGCGAAAAGAGACGGCACCATCGCCACCTTTTCCAGCTTTCAAACTCACTTTTGCCGTATCACAGAACATATTAGAGATATTTTAATATATTTTGGTGGAAAAATACAGCATAAGGGGAAAGAATATCGCATGCCTTTAGCCTATGGTTTTCGGGTGAAGTAGCCTGGGCGGCCATGAGCGGGGTCGTCGATACGTAGTCCGTCTAGATTAACGAGATCTGGGTTTCCCCAGTAGGTACCTTCGCCACCTCGGAGACTAAACCTACGATGAAAAATCTCATAATTAGCGGTTAAATGTGATTGACTGTATTGTTTTGCTACACTTACGTCGAAATCATTAGAAGTGAAAATCTTTTGGAGCTCACAAACTTGACCATTATCACATAAAAACATTCGACTAAAATCTTTAACTTTGGGTGTGGTAAATGATGATAAATCTAAGATTTGAACATTAGAGACACTACCAAACATACCAGCCATAGTTTCGACATTTTGTGTATTGAAATTCGAAACATCAATACCAGTAGAGCCACAACCATAAAACATGTCGGACATATTCGTGACATTTCTAGTATCAAAATGACTTAAATTCAATGTAGGAATCCTCAAAGTAAACGCAAACATACTGTTCATATCCTTAACATTTTCGGTGTTAAAGCTTTGAATATTGAGGTTTTTTAGATTAGACATACCGTAAAACATATAAGATAAGTCCGTGGCAACTTGAGTATTAAAGTTCGAGAGATTTAAATTTTGAATATTTGAATCCCCAAGGAACATACGGGAGAAATCCGTAACTTTTGAAGTATCGAACCGTGAAACATCTAGGTTTTGAACTTGTTTTAGGTTGTAGAACATACCACTCATATCACGTACTTTCGATGTACGGAAATTTGCGATATCGAGAGTGGGAAGATTAATCAGCCCGCCAAGCATATCGCGCATGTCTTCCACGTTTTCCGTATTGAAGTTAGAAATATTTAGACTAGTAAGACTTAGTAAGGCTTCGAGCATGCGAGCCATACTAGTAACTTTAGTGGTATCAAAATTAGAAAGGTTTAAAGAAGTTAAATCTTTACAATACTTGAACATTTGAGACATATCGGTGACTTCACTGGTTTCAAACGAAGCTAATTCTATATCCTTAACCTTGGTAAACCATAGGAACATACTAGATGAATCCGGTGCAAGATGAATTTTTTCGGCAGCAGAATAATAATAAATTGTCTTTTCGGAAGAATCAAACCAGGCTTTAATTTCATAATCTGAGTTATTTGGATCCTCAATATTGATTGCTACCATGGAAGCTGCGGGAGCCACGAGACTATGCTTAATATGCTCGACATTATCCTTATTTTTGAGATTACAATTTTGCCCCGTAACTGGATCGATATGACAGGTTTGATTCAGATCAAGCGCACCCACGCGCTGATTAAAATCCGGACCATTCGTCATAATAGCACGCATCGTGTATGGATTAGAAACAAAAGACAGAATCAGTTTGTTCGTATAATTCCCTGATTCTAGATTTTCCGCTAATTTCATGCCGATACTTAGCTGGTTAGATTCATTGCCGTTTGTTTTTCCTGCCGTCTGCAAGATTTGCGCTGGAGTAGAGAGAGCTGGAATCGGCGCATAGTTTGAAGACACCCCAAACTTATAACCCCAAGTATTATTTGGCAGATTATTCAGCGTCAAGTTTGTACTGATAGAATCGATTTTCGCACCCACAGCAGAACTCGCATTAGTTAGTGCGGTATTATCCGTTTCGGCACTCAATGTGGCGATGTAACCAGTGCGGTTATTTGTATTTACTATAAAATTAAACGGAATCTCCGTGGTCTTATCGGTGGAGTTTATCACTTGGTTGCCATTCACTTGCAGATTGGCTTGGTCAACGGAGGCAGATAAAGTCGGAACGAAAAGAGCGGAAGTATTGATGCTTAGAATAATATTTGAAAAAGAAATTAACACCAAAAATAAACCGAGAAACTTTAATTCCCGTCTAAACCACCCCCCCCGTGAGGTTCGGCAGTTGTGATTTTTGGCCTTGCATATATATCTATTTTACCATAAACATAATAACTTTTATGACCGAAAAAGGCATGCGACATTCTTTCCTAAGGTTTTCGAGTGAAGTAGCCTGGGCGGCTATTGGATGGATCGTCGATACGGAGCCAGGATTTATCGGCCTGAGATGGATTGGCGAGGAAGGAGCCGTTACCGCCACGGAGTTTTTTACGATTATTAAACATTAGGGGGGATATTTTTAGCTTAGAGATATTAAAATCATTGTTTACATAAATTGTTTCTAGTTTATCCTTAGACACATAGCTATTTGCTAGTGCGAATATACTATTCATATCTGTCACCTTGGATGTATCGAAAGTAGAGAGATCAAGACTAGTTAGATTTGGTGTATTGTAGAACATACTACTCATTTCTGTCACCTGAGAAGTGTCGAAACTCGACAGATCAAGACTAGCCAGATTAGACATATTGGAGAACATCCTATTCATTACTGTCACCTGGGAAGTGTTAAAGTTAGAAAGGTTGAGACTCGCGAGTTTGGATGCAAATGAGAACATAAGACCCATATTTGTCACACGGGAAGTGTCGAAGCTAGAGAGATCGAGATTAGTGAGCTTAGATACTTCAGAGAACATACCTTCCATATTTGTCACCTTGGACGTATCAAAATTAGAGAGATTGAGATTGGCGAGTATAGATAACTCAGAAAACACATATCCCATGTCTGTCACCTGGGAGGTGTCGAAACTCGATAGGTCAAGGCTAATCAGGTCAGGCAGAAAATAGAACATATTATTACTATCCATATTTAAATACACCTTCTCGGCTTCTGTATAATAGTAGACAGTATTATCAGTTGAGTCTAGCCAGAGCTTAATTTCATAATTGGACTCTTCGTCTTCTATATTCACGGCATTTATGGAAGCGGCTGGCGCCACTGAACTTTTCTTAAAGTGCTCGATTCGGTTATCAAAGTCTTCTAAGCCTTTTAGCTTTGCATTAAAATCTGGCCCCTCTGTCATAATGGCAATTGGTGTGTATGGATTAGAAATTATCGAAACCACCAACTTATTTGCATAACTTCCACTTTCTAGATTACTAGATAATTTCATGCCGATTTTAAAATTAAAATTATCATTACCTGAAGTTTTTGTGGTAGTTCTTAAAAGATTCTCTGGATTATGAAGACTCGGGACCGGCTGATAATCTCCACCAGTAGGACTTAAAAATCCCCAAGTATTTTCCGAAAAATTCGCAAGTGCTTTACTTGCATCGATAGATTCAATTTTCATACTGTTTGTCGATGCAGCATTTATCAAGGCCGTTTCATTGGTTTCAGTATTTAAGGTCGCAGTATAGCCAGTTTTATTATTCGTATTCACAGTAACTTGGATTGGCAATTCCGAGGTTTGCGAAACTGAATTAATTATCTGATTACCGTTAATATTAACTTGATTATCCGAAATTGATACGGAAAGATTTGGCCGAAATAGGGCGCTAGTGTTTTTCGAATTAAAATTAATTAATATAAAGGAAAGACATATTACAAATGGAAGAATTAAATATTTTCCCAACAAAATATTTGGTTTAAAAAGTGATTTTTGGCTCAACATCATTCTATTTTAACATAAGAATAATGCGATTTTTGAATTTTAATAATAAAATTATTATTACAACTTAGTGAAGTAGCCTTTGGCGGAGCTGCCATTGTCGATACGGAGCCATTCCTTACCAGCATTGGCTGGAATAATCATAAAGGAGTTCTTACCACCCCTGAGAGTTCGACGCTTATCGAAGATCAGTTTACCACCTTCTTCAGTAATATTTGAGATATCGAAATCATTTTTGGCATAAATATGCTTAAGATTATCCTCACCTGACCTAATAGCGATACTACTAGGATTAAACCTCTGGAACATTCTACTAACATTAGTGAGCTTCGGAGTTTTAAAATTAGTTAGATAAATATCGACAATACCCTTCATCTCCGCGAACATACCCTCCATAGTAGTAACATTCTCGGTATTAAAATTCCCTAAACCAAGACTGGTAATACCGTGAACCTGATAGAACATATAGGCCATATCCGTAACCTTGCTAGTGTCAAAATTCGAAATATTGAGAACCCTCAATTCATTTGCGCCACTGAACATAGAGTTCATATTGGTGACCTTGGCGGTGTTAAAATGACTTAAATCTAGGAGCTTAATTACAGAACAGTCTTTAAACATCTCGCTCATATTCTCGACATTTCCGGTGTCAAAATTATCTAGCATAATATTTATCACTTTACTCATACCAGAAAACATTTCTGACATATCAGTGACATTACTGGTGTCGAAATTACTTATCTTTAATACGCCAAGTTTATTAATACCCTTGAACATCCCCTTCATGGTCTTCACATTTTTTGTATTCATGGCACTTAGATCTAGACCAATAATTTCGTAATTACCGGCAAACATTTCTGACATATCAGTCACGTTTTCCGTATTAAAGCCTGCCATCGAAATATCGGACATTCGGTGGTTATCCCGGAAGATCCCACGCATGTTGGTGACACTCTGGGCGTTGAGGTTTTCGGTTTTAATATTATGATAACTCCTTAAACCAGCAAACATATACGACATATCTTTAGCATATTTGGCATCAAAACTATCTAAATCTATAAGGTTAAGCTCAGACAGATCTTTAAAAGTATTTTTACTGTCTTCATGGAAATAGATTTTATCGGCTGTGGTATAGAAAAAGAGATGACGAAGAACTGGATCCCACCAAGCCTTAATTTCGTAGAATGGCTTCGTAGGGTCATTAATATTTATCACATTAGTACTAGCGGCAGGTAAAGCAGAAGCACGTCGAATTAACTTAATCTTAGTTTTATCGGTAGTAAGCTCACTAAGTTTAGCCTGAAAGTCATCGCCAGTAGTTAGATAGGCGGCAGTCTCAAATGGATTAATTACCGTTGAGAGAATCAGACTACTTCGATAAATTCCAGGCATAAGATCCGTACTAGCACGGACTACTACCCTGAAATTATTTTCGTTTGGTACTGAATCGGAGGCCTTATTAGTGGCAACAAGAGCTTTTGGCTCTGATTCTTTGGGGATTGGCATATAGTTATTTTGATTCTCCAACTGATAGGCCCAGGTATTTTTTGGGATCCAATCATCATGTGCGATTGGACTCGTGATTGAAGAAATTTTAGTACTAATTGTATTATCGATGTGTTTTAAAGCGGTTTCATCGGAATTAGCGCTAATAGTAGTAGTATAGCCGGCCGGAGCATTCGTTTTTACAGTTAGCTTTGCCCAATTATATCTTTCTGACGTATTAACCACATCGACGCTGTAAAAATTATAATCAAACTCATTCCGATCAAAGGTAACACTAAGTGTCGGATCTATAGCGTGACTATTGAACGACAGAATAAAGATATTAATAATTAATAAAATAACTAGATAGATCAATCCTGAAAATAGAATTTTATTTTCTTTCAAAAATCTAGTTTGATTCGCAGTTTTAACTAAATTTCTCTCCATACATTTTCATCATAGCATAAGTGGTATAAAAGTGTAGCTTGATAAAAAACAGAGATTATGCGCTAGTAGCTAAAATTAGCGACCGTGGATGAAGAGATACTTAGCATATTCGCTTGGGCCAATCGTGTAAGAACCGACCACACCCCAACCAGCACGACCGTTCATATCAGAAATCGTAATCGTACCATCGGCATTAACGGAGTCCACGATACCGACGTGGCCATAGTAACCACTGTTAGTCTGAAAAATATCACCAGCTTGTGGATTAGTACCGCGACTAGTTGGAAAGAGACCAGAAAGCGCGTAGCCCCAAGTGTTAGCGTTCCCAAGACCACCCGGCAGAATATGGCTCGAACCCATGGCGGCACGACGTTCCCAGGTATACCAAGTACACCAACCCCATGGCATTGGGTTTCTCGAAGTAGAATAAGTACGATAAGAAGAAACCGAATAGGCTGAGTTACCAGAATAGGAAGAAGTCGGACGGACGACAGGCGCCACATAATCTGGACGCTCCTTATCTGGTAGTTCACCGTTTGGTAGTAAAATAGCCTGGCCTTCGGTCAGAGTCTGGTCTAATTCAAGGTTATTAGAAGTAATAATTTCGTCGGCGGAAGATTTATATTTTTCGGCAATTGAAGCGACAGTTTCACCAGATTTTACCGTATAAACAATACCAGCACGTGATGGAATATAGATCGATTCACCCACTTTTGGCACATAGGAGGCCTTGAATTTATTCGACCAACGAATCATATTAATGTCTACGCCACAGGATGCATACTTAGCCGCCAAAGTATCGAGGGTTTCACCTTCGGCCATAACATGCTTGATCACGCCAACCTTAGCACAGGCGGCAAGATTCAAGGTAGTCGGTTTTTCCATTTTCTCAACAGAAGCCTGGCCAGATTGTTGGAGCACGGTGAAGGAGTTGTAGTTTACGTTAAGCACATCGGAGGAGGCTAAACTCATCGTATTGGCGAGTTCGGAAACCATATAAAATTCGGAAAGTTGGTCAGCAGAAACGGCATAATCTTTTTTAGAAATGGATTCCAGGTTCGGACTGGAATTATCATCGGACTGCTGTTTATCTCTAGAACCAACAAAAACCACACCAAAAATCAGGACAGATAGGGCGAAATAAGGAAATATCTTGGTTATAAAGTAATTTAAGCTAAATTGTGATCGTTTTTTCTTTGTCATAATTAGCCGGTCGCTGCCCCTAAATTTGCACCTTACAGAGTTTCTGACAGTGGTCGCGAATCTTCTGATTGTGCTCAGCGTCGGTTCTACTATAATACATGAGACCGTCGTCGCCTGTCAAGAAATAAAGCATAGAGGCTTTCGAACTATCTGGTTCAGCTACCGCGAGAAGCGCGGCCTTGGAAGGCACAGCAATAGGGCCTGGAGGCAAACCCGGAAACTTGCGAGTATTATAAAGACTATTCACCGCCAAGATATCCGCATTGGTGGCATTGGCACGATCAATGCCGGTAATGTCCGCAGCATATGTCGCGGTCACATCAGAACCCAATGCAATCCCCTGTTTTAAACGATTTTGAAAAACCATCGAAACCCCTGGCATATCTTCCGTGTTGGCTTCTTTTTGGATAATGGAAGCAAGAGTGATACCCTCACGCAAAGATAAACCTCTGGCCTTAAATTTTTCTTCGAGTTGATTCGAGACTACCACATCATTGAACTGATTTAGGATGGTCGTGATGACATTTTCGAGTTTTTCGTGATTATAAAATTGATAAGTTTCACCATAGAGGTAACCTTCAAGGGCTAATTTCGCGGGAATATCCGGGTTAGAGAGTTTGTTTTCGTCCGCATAGAGACCCTTCAAAACAGGATTATCGTAGTGCTTAGTGAGAGCTTGATTAATTTCCTCTTCGGAATAGCCCAGAGTACGGAACTGATGGATGATGCCGGTCTGTGATTTACCCTTATCGCCGAGGAGATTAGTGCCAGGGAGAATAGTTAGATTAAAGACATCGGATGAGACGACGCCATTCACTAATTGTTTAGCGATAGCTCGCGCCGACATGGTTTTGCGGAAACTATATTTGCCGGTTTTTAACTTGGCGTGAAGATTATTGATGCGAGCATAAAGTTCAAAGGCTTGGGGATTTCTAATTAAATCGGCTTGCTTGAGATTATTGGCAATTTCTTTAACTGACTCCCCAGCGGTCACCTCAATGGTCTGATACTCACAATTAGAATCTGCCTCTTTTTCGTTGGATTCAGAGGCGGCCTTAGCGGAATCAAAACGACAATTAGCGGAAGAGACTGGTTGCAAGGAATACCAATAATACCCACCACCAAATAGCCCAGCGAGAAATAGCAAAATAAAGAGTGAAAATAAAATACGTTTAACTTTTTTCATAGGTTTTTCTAAACTTCTATCTGGCCTGGGAGACTCCGTAGATTCAGCCTCCGATTTGGTAGGCTCATTAATAATAGATTGAACTTCTGGTGATCCGAGCGTGGAAGCAGGACTCGCAGATGGGTCTATATTGGCGGCAGGACTCGCTAGTTGATTCGGAATTTTGACTGCAGAATTTTGGGCAAGTTTAGCGGCATAATGCTCGATAAAATCTTGCAAGATAATACTGGCAGCCTCGGCGTCAATTTCACCTTTTTCAAAATTCTTTTTGCGTTTTTTCAGACGTTCCTCGGCCACCACAGAAGTGAGCGATTCATCTTGAAAATAAATACGGGCACCCGGCATAGAGGCAGCGAGAGTATCGGCAAATTTGCGGGCATAGGCTGACTGGGCGGTTTCATTGCCGTCGTTACTACGAGGTAGGCCCACGACGAAGAAATTAGTATCATTGAGTTTGGCAATACGGAGAATCTCCGGAATTTCCTGACCATTGACCAAGACATAGCCGTTCGGAATAGCGATGCGAACAGAAGTGTCCGCTTTCGCTACACCGATACGCTTAGTGCCCACGTCTAAACCGATAATGCGCATTAGTTCTCTACCGTGATTTTAATTGATACTTTATTGGCGTCGTTTGGAATTTGACGCACCCATGGGAAGGAAGTATTCACTTCAACATCAGAAACGCCATTGATGGATTTAATTAAAGTAGTCACTTCGCCAACTTTTTTGCCGAGGGATTTTTCGAGTACAGATTGTTCGGTGACTTCTGGACCAGTTTTCAAGGTAGCCTTAATCTTAGCAGTTACGGAATTATTATTGTTTTGGAATTTTTCAATGAAAATATTGCCAGTTTCGTAGATTTTCTGATCACTACCGAGACGAGTAGAAACCACAGACTTAACATATTCCTCAATTGCCGCCTTATCAACATAATTTACACTATAAGTAGTTTTGGCCGTGAGCTTAGCCTTGCCATTTTCTGTTGGCTGATCGACGGCAGGACTGGAAGTCGGGTCAGCGGTAACTTTTTTGTAGCTATCTTCAATTTTAATATCATCAGAAGGGACTTTTTCGAATAATTCCTCTTTTACCCCATCAGCTTCGGTTAATTTTTCCTTAGCTTTGGTAATGTCAGAAGCGGTGACAATTTTTTGAATCTTATCCGTACCACCCTTGAATGCTGAATTTGCGTAACCTTCAACCCCAGCCACGGAAGACTGCCAACCGGAGCTAACAGCTTCAATATTATATTTCGCACCACCTTCGATGGCGGTAGCTTTCACGGTTTTAGCCACCTGACATTTACCACTGTGGCGACCGGCGTCACAATTCGAGATTGAGCCATCCCAAGAAATTTTTACCTCTTGGTTGGTTAAGAAATTGAGGTTGCGATAGGCAAAGGCGGAACCTTGAGGAACAGTCGCAACATCTGGCCTAGAAGCCGTAGCCGTAGTAGTCGACATGTCGAAGGTCGCGATGAGGCGTAATTCACCCGTGGCCTTATCACCAACGTTTTTCTCACCAGTAGCTTCAAATTCAACCTCAGAGTTCTTTTCTAAACTAGCAGTTTCGAGGAAGAATTTACCATCTTTCGAGACAGCTTGTTTGGCATCAGTGACAAAAGAAACATTTTCGGAGAAATTCTCAGCGATGGTCTTAATTTTGACGGAAATCTTGGCGGCAGGTGCCAGAATAAAGGCCCAGACAAAACTTCCGATCAAAAGGACCGCGGCCACTACACTGATAATGATGCGATTTTTCAGAGAGTCGAGAGTAAGAATCTTTTTCGGCTGATTATCTGCTTCTTTATCTTCAGAATTCTTCGCGACTTCTTCAGAATCCAGATTCATAGTCGAATTTTTCGTAAGATTCGAGGTGGTATTTGCACGATTAGCAGCGTCTTCATTCGTAGTGCGGACACGAGAAACACTACTGGACGGAGCGGCCTTTTCATTAATTTCAATTTCATCACTCGGGCTTACTTTCTTAGCCTTAGCTGGATATTCAAGATCCGCTTCATTAAATTCAGAAGGCAAGGTCGGGCGCGAGTTTAAATTCTTAGCAAAAGGTAGACTAGAAAGCGCCGCCATTTTCATGAGGGTCGGATCAGTAGTGACCACCACGATGGCCTTGTCATGCATTTTTGCAGTACGAGCGATTAGTTTAAGGTTAATAGAGCTGCGTAAAACGTTCAACTTTTTCGGTGGAACAAGTGCAATAATTTTCTGTTTGGAAGCTTTGATATGGTTGATAATGTCAGTAATATCATCCTCGGGCTCGATGTAAAAAGTGTCCTTATTCATACATCGATTTTAACATATATTTGCACTGAACCAATAAGTTTATGCTAAAATAAGCTTAATGAGTATCTTTGATTTTATTAAAAAAGGACCGGGCGCACAGACAGGCGCGAATAGCACTGGTGGTGCCGTGGCTGGTGCGGAGAGTGCGGAAATTTTAGCCAATCTAGTACTGAATACGATCGATAGTGGTGTAATTATTGTGTTGCCAACTGGGGTAATTGAATACATTAATCCAGCTGCGGTGAGCCTACTTGGTGGACAAATGGCGCAAAACTTCTTAGGGGCTAAATTAGAAGATATTTTGAAACTTGAAAATGGCCAAGGTGTGGCGATTCCAGCGCAAAATAACCTGGTTTTCTATGCGGTAAATAATGGCCAAAATTACACCACGCGCGAATATTTCTTGGTGAATCTACAGGGGCAGAAAAAACCAGTTGCCTTTAAAATTACTACCGCGCACTCGCCAAAAAATGAACGCATCGTGACTTTTTATGATATCACTTCGGAGCTTGAGGCTGAGAGTGAGCAGACCGAATTTATTTCGACGGCTTCTCATGAAATGCGCACACCAGTAGCTTCGATTGAAGGATATCTAGGATTGGCTTTAAATCCAAAAACTGCCACAATTGACGAACGCGCGAAAAAATATCTGGAAGAGGCACATAAATCTTCTCAACATCTCGGTAAATTATTCCGTGATTTGCTCGATGTAACGAAACTTGATGATAAGAGAATTAAAGCTCACCTAACACCAATTGAAGTAACTTCGACGGTACGCTCGATTGCGGAAGGTCAAATTCCAAAAATGAGTGAAAAAAATATTCATTTCACCTTTGGTTCTTCCTCTTCGGCCAATATGAACGGCGGGCGCGTGATCAATCAAGAAGTTTTTGCGGCGGTCGATGTGGATTTCTTACGTGAGATTATTAATAACCTGATCGAAAACGCGATTAAATATACCAATAACGGGGGTGGAATTTGGGTGAATGTGCGTGGCGATGGCGACCGTGTTTTGATTAATGTGACAGACACTGGTATTGGTATTTCTCCAGAAGATAGCAAACATGTTTTTCAAAAATTCTACCGTGCGGATAATTCAGAAACTCGCACGATTGGAGGTACTGGTCTGGGACTTTATATTGTGAAGGAACGCGTGGAAGCCATGAGTGGTTCGACTTGGGTGGAAAGCACCTTCGGTGAAGGCTCGACTTTCTACGTGGCCTTCCCTCGCCTGACCTACGAAGAATATTTGCGCCGCAAACAGATTGAAGCCAATACTCAGGCAATGACACCACAAAATTCCGTTGCTTCTAATCCTGCTGTTTCTGCTTCTAATGAAAATCAACCTCCGGCACCAATGCAGTTTTCGACTGAGGTGACCACACCAATCTCAGCAGCAACGCCAGTATCGACAACAATGAACACACCGATTCAAACTGAAACACCTATGCAAGCACAAACAGCGTCGACTACATCAATTCAGGCTCCAGCCCCAGCTACAGCTGAGCCAGCCGCATCAGCCACACCCGTAGCTCCGATGACTCCTGCGTCACCAGTTATGTCAACCATACAATCCAATCCATTTCTACAGAACAGTGCTACCCCAGTTCAAAATACACCTGCTTCGTCAACTGCACCAAATACACAAAGCATATCGACCGCGCCGGCTAATCCCGCCTCGACCTCAACCGTATCAGTCAATCCTGCTTCGACTCCAACTGCACCAGTCAATCCTACTCAGACTCCAGCTGCGTCAGTCAATCCTGCCCCGACTCCAGCTATACCGATTAACACCACTATGCCTACCCCACCAATTACGCCAACTAACCCAAACATCTTAAATAAGTAAGGAGAGAAGATGACAAAAATTTTATTAGTTGAAGACGACCAAAGCTTACGCGAGATTTACGGAATTAGATTAACGGCGGAAGGTTATGAAATTGCCTCCGCGGGTGACGGCGAAGCAGCTCTTGCCCTAGCAGTAAAAGAACGCCCAGACTTAATTATTTCTGATGTGATGATGCCAAAGATTTCTGGCTTTGACATGCTCGATATTTTGCGTTCGACGCCAGAAACCGCCAATATTAAGGTAATTATGATGACCGCACTTTCAGCGGATGATCAAAAAGCCCGTGGTGAATCGCTTGGGGCGGACCGTTTCCTCGTAAAATCGCAAGTAGGAATTGAAGATGTAGTGAATGCTGTTCATGAAGTCTTAAATGACACAAACGGCGCACCGACTACTACAGCAACCGCTCCAACTACAGATAATATGATGACACAATTTATGGCCACCCCAGCTCAATCCCCAGTCCAGCCAGTCACACAAGCGCAACCAGCAATGCCAACTGCACAAGTACAGCCAGTAGCACAAGCACAACCCGTAGTGTCAGCACCATCCGTTTCGCCAACACAGCCTATCCCACAAACACAACCCGTCATGCCAACACAACCTGTCGCTCCAGCGCAACCACCAATTAATAACCCTAACCCATTTTTAGGTAATGTATAGATTAAATAAATTTTTAGCCGAACAAACTGGCGTTTCGCGCCGCGAAGCCGATAACCTCATCGCAGATGGTCGCGTAAAAATCAACCAGGAAGTTGCCATTTTAGGCCGTCGATTCGATGAAACGCGCGATGAGGTCTTTTTGGACGGTCAAAAAATTGAAGAGCGTAAAGGTTTTACTTATCTAATCCTAAATAAGCCCGTGGGATATGTTTGCTCCAAGAAACGCCAGGGTGAGACGCCGACCCTTTTTGAACTTTTGCCCGAAAAATATCAGGGCTTGAAGACTGTGGGAAGGCTTGATAAGGACAGTTCTGGATTAATTTTATTAACCAACGATGGCGATTTTGCTTTCTCGATGACGCACCCGAAATTTTTTAAGATTAAGAGCTACATCGTGAGATTAAATCGCCCACTCGCACCGCTACACCAACAAATGATTTCCGATATGGGAATTGATTTGCCGGATGGTAAGAGTAAATTATTCCTCAAAAAAGAAGAATCCGACCCGAGTGGTTGCACATTCTTAGTAGAAATGAGCGAAGGCAGAAATCGTCAAATTCGTCGCACTTTCCTGGCGGTAGGATACAAAGTAGTGGAGCTACATCGCATTGAATTTGGAAGATATACTCTAGAAAACTTAAAAACTGGTGAATTTAAAGAGGTGGAGAAAAGATGAAAGTATTAATTATTGGTAAAAATATTAAAAACGTTTATCTTTCTCTGGATGCGAAAAATTTCGAACTGGATAAAAACCAGAATGCGCACCTTGATCTGACTTATGATGGTAGCGAAAAATACTATAACGATCGCTTCAGTATCATGACCGGACAGAAGCTGGCCGATGAGGTAATTTCGAATTTTCGTATCGAGACGGAAACGGCTTTTAGCCCGGAAAATCCCGAAACCTGTGACGATTTTCAATATATTTTACTTTCGAAAAATAACTATATTAATTTGGCGCCAGAATTTATTAAACAATGTGACTTTAATGGCAAAATTTTAGAAAAACGCATGGCCAAATTCGACTACATTTATATCGATTGGTCGGCGGAATTAAATAATGTGCAAATTAAGGCGATTTTGGATTATCTCGAGACGCATCCAAAGACTAGGCTAGCTTGGTGTTTTGACCGCTCGGAGCTGCCAAAATTATTGAATGCGCCAGATTTGACGAAAACAAATTTGACGACTTTTTATCGCCTTTTACAGCGAGCAGAAATCGTATTCGTGATGGGCAAAAAATCGCAAATGATGCGAGTGAAACAAATTTTAAGTACGCTTTCGACTTTGAAGCTAATTTATATAGCAGAAAACCAAATCCTAGCTGGCGTGTTCAAGGAAGATTTTCGAAATAAGGACCTGAAAGTGACACGCGACGTCGCCGCGACGATTATTGCAGGCACAATTTTCTCAGCCCTAGTAACCGATTGGAATCTGCAACGTGCTCTGATGCTTGCGAAAATTAATGTCGAAAATTCAAAGGCCAACAAGACTCTGAAGATCAATCAATTATCCGATAAGCTGCGCGAAGCCTTAGCGATCAGATGAATTACGGAAGCTCTAATTATTAGACAAACTATGTGAAGCCTTGGCCATTAGATAAAATAACCTACTGAATAAGCTCCGATTGTTAGAAAAATCCCTAGTCTGACTAGGGATTTTTTAGTGCCGCAATAATTAGGCTAAACACGGTTTCTACTTGAGAAACTCGCGGAGATAAACACCGGTAGGGGTTTGATCATTTTTGGCGATTTCTTCTGGTGTACCTTCGGCGATAATTTGACCACCATGTTGCCCACCTTCCGGACCCATATCAATAATCCAATCGGCACTTTTAATCACATGTAAATTATGTTCGATAATAACCATGGTATTACCGCCGGCAACCAAGCGATCTAGGATTTTCAAGAGGCGATTCACGTCATCGGTATGCAGACCAGTGGTTGGCTCATCCAAAATATAAAGAGTTTTGCCGGTCGAACGACGAGAAAGTTCGGTAGCAATTTTAATACGTTGCGCTTCACCACCCGAGAAAGTAGTGGCAGACTGGCCGAGACGAATATAGCCGAGACCGACTTCCTGAATCGTCTTCAACTTATTAGCAATGGCAGGAATATTTTCGAAGAACTCCACCGCCTCGTCGATAGTCATATTTAAGACATCCGAAATATCCTTACCTTTGTATTTGACCTCGAGCGCTTCACGGTTATAGCGTTTACCATGACAGGTCGGACAAGTGACGTAAACATCTGGCAGGAAGTGCATTTCAATCTTATTCACACCGTCACCCTGACAGGTTTCACAGCGACCACCCTTAACATTAAAGGAGAAACGACCGGCCTTATAACCACGAATCTCTGCTTCTGGTTGAGCGGCAAAAAGTTCACGGATGGCGGTAAAGACACCTGTATAGGTGGCTGGGTTCGAGCGTGGTGTACGACCGATTGGACTCTGGTCGATTACAATACATTTATCGAGATTCTCAATGCCGTCAATACGATCATGTTCACCAGCCACGGTTTGAGCACGATGAAGACGGGCAAGCAATTCGTTAGCCAGAATTTCATTGACTAGAGTAGATTTACCAGAACCCGAGACGCCAGAAACTACCGTCATTACGCCTAGGGGGAATTTAACCGTGAGATTTTTTAGGTTATTTTCCCTGGCGCCGACCACGGTGAGATATTGATTGAGTTTTGGCTTGCGACGGGTTTTCGGCACAGGAATTTTCTTGGTACCAGAGAGATATTTACCGGTGAGGGATTCAGGGTCATTCGCAATTTCCTCTGGCGTGCCAGCGGAAATCACCTGGCCGCCGTGCGCACCAGCCCCAGGACCAATATCAACCAAATAGTCTGCACTCATCATGGTATCTTCATCATGCTCGACGACTAGCACGGTGTTTCTAAGATCACGAAGATGCCTTAAGGTTGCGATTAATTTATCGTTATCGCGTTGATGCAGACCAATGGATGGCTCATCCAGCACATAAAGCACACCCTGGAGACCAGAGCCGATTTGGGTGGCGAGGCGAATACGTTGAGCCTCCCCACCAGAGAGAGTATTGGCGGCACGGCTGAGCTCAAGATAACCTAGACCAACGTCCTGCATAAACTTAACGCGCTCGCGAATTACTTTGAGAATCGGACGCGCAATTAAGGCCTCCGCCTCGGTAAATTCAAGATCCTGCGATAAAACATCCAGCATCGCGTCGACATCGAGATTACAAAAATCATTAATATTCAGACCGTGAATAGTGACCGCAAGCACGACGGGTTTTAACCTAGCTCCGTGACAGGTCTGACATTCATGCACGCGCATAAATCGCTCGATGTCTTTGCGCATAAAATCTGAGTCGGTTTCCTTGTGGCGACGTTCAAGAGTCGGAATCACGCCTTCGTAGATTGACTCGTAGGTCGCACCATCCTTAAACTTGCCGGAGCCAGAAATTTTGACTTCGTATTTTTCGTTACCAGTGCCATAAAGGATTAAATGTTTTTGCTCTTCCGTCAGCTCACGAATTGGCACATGAATCGAAAAACCATAGCGTGCAGCCACCGCCGAAAGACGCTTGAGCCACCAGGAATCACTTTGCACGCGATTAAACGGACGAATACCACCTTCGGCAATAGTAAGATTTTGATTGAATACGAGATTCGGATCAATTTCCATGCGTGTACCAAGACCTGTGCAAGTTGGACAGGCGCCTTGAGGGGCATTGAAAGAAAATAGACGTGGCTCGAGCTCTGGAATCAATTCATCTGGGTGAACTGGACAGGCGTAACGCTGGGAATAAGTAAGAACTTCAGTATTAGATTTACCGAGATTCTTCCCTTCGATGGTGGAAGAATTGTCATTAATCTTAAGTAGCATGATCAAGCCCTGGCCAAGCTCGAGAGCCTGCTCAATGGAGCTAGAAATGCGGGAATAAAGTTCTGGGTTCAAAATGAAGCGATCGACTACTAGTTCGATATCGTGACGTTCCTGTTTTTCAAGAGTCGGGAATTCATCCAAGGCATAAACCACACCATCCACGCGCACGCGAGAGAAACCCTTTTGGAGGTATTGTTCGGAGATGTGGAGAAATTCACCTTTTTTCTGTTGCACGATTGGCGCAAGTAGCATCAATTTCGAACCAATCGGAAGCTTCATGACTTCATTGACGATATCTTCCACGGAACGTTTAGATACTTCGCGGTGACAAATCGGACAATGCGGCACACCGACACGCGCAAAAAGTAGACGCAAGTAATCATAAACTTCCGTAACCGTAGCGACAGTAGAACGAGGGTTTCTAGAGGTAGATTTTTGGTCGATAGAAATGGCTGGTGAAAGCCCAGTGATCGTATCAAAGTCCGGCTTATCCATCACGCCGAGAAACATACGCGCATAAGAGGAAAGTGACTCAACATAACGACGCTGACCTTCAGCGTAAATCGTATCGAAGGCGAGGCTGGATTTACCAGAACCAGAAAGCCCAGTAATCACCACCAGCTTGTCACGCGGAATATCGAGATCGATATTTTTGAGATTATTCTGCCTAGCACCACGAATCTTGATGTAATTGTCTGGATTATCTTTCAGAAGTGCCTTACCGCCCGGAGAGAGTAGACCCTTATTTTTTGTTAGTTCTTCCACGTTTTTAGTCCCATTTTCCATACTTAAATCAATCAGGTATTATAACAAAAAATTAGCGTTTTGTCGAGATGCTAGGGGTTTACGATCTAAGTGTGAAATAGCCTGGAGCTAGATGGCGGTCAATGCGCAGAGCCTCGAGACCAACATTATTAGGTGTAGCAGAAGTCCAACCATTATTACCAACCAAATTTACACGATTGGCAAATATTAACACATTCCTAGGTGCACTAATACCGGCAGCAATGGCTCGAGAAGTATCCCAATCACCTGAGGTATATATTCTAGTCAGTCTATTATCTGTAGTAAAACTTGCGAACATATAACCGAAATTTTCCACTTTTGGCGTAGCGAATGAGCTTAAATCTAGCTCTGTTAAGTTATCATCCATTGAAAACATACTAGACATGTCGGTAACGTTTGCTGTATTAAAATTGGAGAGATTGATAGTTTTTAGTGCTGTCATTTGATAGAACATTGACCCCATATTTGTCACCTTGTCGGTTCTAAAATGACTAAGGTCTAGATGTTCAATTTTTCGCAACAGCGAGAACATACCAGACATATTTTCGACATTCTCAGTATTGAAGCTACTAATATTTAGGGACGCTAGGTTAGTCATACCATTAAACATAGAGCGCATATCTGTTGTTTTCGAGGTATTAAAATTGGAGAGATTCAGAGTGGTGAGATTAGACATACCATAAAACATACCACCCATAATCGTCACTTGTGAAGTATTGAAGTTAGAGAGATTAAGGGTAGTAAGATTAGATATACCATAAAACATAGACCCCATATTCGTCACCTTAGAGGTATCAAAATTGGAAAGATTAAGAGTGGTAAGGTTAGTCATGTTAAAAAACATGCCGCCCATATTCGTCACATTAGAGGTATTAAAGTTGGAAAGATTAAGGGTAGTGAGATTACGCATACCATTAAACATATGGCTCATATTCGTCACCCTCGAGGTATCGAACTTAGAGAGATCTAGTTCTAAAATATTTTTTATTTTTTGCTCACTATCCCCTGAAAAGAACATCATGCTACTATTAGTATTTAAATAAACCTTCTCTGGTTCAGCATGATAATAGGCTGTCTTATCTGTCGGATCTAGCCAGAGTTTGATCCTATAATCAGAGTCCTCATCTTGAATATCTACCGTATTCATATAAACTACTGGCGCAAGTGCACTCTTTTTAAAATGTTCAATTTTATTTGTGGCAGTCTCGAGAGATTTTAGTTTTGCATTAAAATCCGTTCCCTCCGTCATGAGGGCGCGCATTTGGTAAGGGTTGGAGACAAAAGAAAGGACCAATTTATTCTGATAATTCCCTGACTCTAGATTATCGGCCAGTTTCATACCAATACTAAGTTGATTCAATTCATTACCATTAGTCTTCCCTGTAGTTTGAAGAATTTGCGCTGGTGTAGACAAAGCTGGAATCGGTGCGTAATTCATAGACGTTCCGAATTTATAGCCCCAAGAATTATTTGGCAGATCATTAAGTTCTACACTGGAACTAATTGAGCTGATTTTAGCGCCAGTTGACGAAGCACTATTGCTTAGAGAAGTGTTGTTAGTTTCAGCACTAATAGTGGCAGTGTAGCCAGTACGATTATTAGTATTTACTGTAAAGTTCAACGGAAGTTCAGTGGTTTGCGTGGAGGAATTTATTACCTGGTTGCCGTTCACCTGCAAATTAGCCTGATCTACGGAAGCAGAAAGGGTCGGCACGAAGAGAGCTGAAACTTCATCGGCATTAAAACTTAAACCAAGAAAAGAGGCACAAAAACCAGCACCTACTACGAAAATATTTTTCCACAAATATAATTTAAAAGAATGTGATTTTTGGCCTTGCATATATATCTATTTTACCATAAACATAATGAGTAACAGTCAAAAAATGCCCCCTCCTTTCGGAGAAGGTAGGTGAAAAAAATAATTAGTCGTTACAAAAATACATCGCGCAACCAATGAAGATTGCAAGCACACCAGCCACGAAAAAAGCGATAAATGCTGGATAATCTCTTGCGTGGGGAGATGCAGTAATTAGGTAATATGATGATGAATATATAACCATGGCTGCTGAAAGTAATATTGAAAATGATATTACAGTTTTCTTGATTTTGCTTCTAAGTTCATTCCCCATAATTAATTTCCTCCTATTCTTATGGCAAAAGTAAACTTGTAGCAAATTGGAAAATATTTTTCACCAATTTTGCAAGTTGCATCAAAAGAGTTAACTAGTGACTTTTTTATAATATCATCTTTAATATATTTTGTCAAATTTTGTAATAGCCCAGGGAGATTTAGATAAAATGCAATACAAAAGATGCGGGTATAGGGTTTTACGCGGATTACCTATGGCTTCCTGGTAAAGTAACCTGGGCGGCCATTGACTGGGTCGTCGATGCGGAGCCAGGTTTTATCGGCGGTGGATGGATTGTTTAGATACGACCCGTTACCTCCGCGAAGCTTCTTACGATTGTCAAACATTCTAGAATAACTTGTTAGTTTAGATGTATTAAAATCATTGTTCACATATATTTTTTCTAGTTTGTCATTAGATGCATCAATATCTGAAAGTGAGAACATACTAGCCATACTTGTCACCTGGGAAGTATTAAAGTTAGAGAGATTTAGACTGATGAGGTTAGGCATGTAGGAGAACATATTAGACATACTTGTCACATTGGAAGTATCAAAGCTGGATAGGTCAAGACTGATGAGATTAGTCATACCAGAAAACATAAAGCTCATACCCGTAACCTGGGAGGTATTAAAACTTGATAAATTGAGACTGATTAGATTAGATATTCCGATGAACATGTAACTCATATCCGTCACATGGGAGGTATTAAAACTTGATAAATTGAGACTGGTAAGACCATACATACCATAGAACATGTAACTCATGTTTGCCACATTGGAAGTATCAAAGCTGGAGAGGTCAAGACTAGTGAGGCTATACATACTGAAGAACATAAATCCCATATTGGTCACATTCGTTGTATTAAAGTTGGAGAGGTTAAGGTTAGTGAGGGCATACATACTGTAAAACATATTACTCATATCTACCACCCTTGAAGTGTCGAAACTGGAGAGATTGAATGTAATGAGATTATGCATACCATTAAACATATAAGCCATATCTGTTACTTTAGAAGTGTTAAAATTGGAAAGATTAAGAGTAGTAATATTATGCATATTGGCAAACATAGAGCGCATATCTGTTACCATAGAAGTATCGAAACTAGATAGATCTATATCTAAAATGTTTTTTATATTTTCATCACCCATAAATCGAAAAAACATCATACTACTATCCTCATTCAAATAAACCTTCTCGGTTTCAGCATAATAATAGGCTGTCTTGTCTGTTGGGTCTAACCAAAGTTTAATTTCATAATCAGATTCTTCATCATCGATGGTGACAGTATTCATATAGACAACTGGTGGCATAGGACTTTTCTTAAAGTGCTCGATTTTATTTGTAGCAGTTTCTAAGGCTTTTAGTTTTGTATTAAAATCAGGACCCTCCGTCATGATGGCGATACGATTATAATTATTGGTTAGAATTGAAAATATTAGCTTATTTATATATCTACCACTTTCAAGATTGTCACTTAGCTTCATGCCAATACTTAGCTGACTTGATTCATTGCCGTTAGTCTTTCCAGTAGTCTGTAAGATTTGCACTGGAGTAGACAATGCTGGAATCGGCGCATAGTTTGAAGACGCACCAAACTTATAGCCCCAGGTATTATTAGGTAAATTATTTAACGATAAATTTGTACTAATTGAATTAATTTTTACACCATTTGCAGAATCGTTATTTACTAGCGCTGTCTCATTAGTCTCTGAATTCAAAATTGCCGTATAGCCAGTCTTGTTATTTGTACTTACCGTAAGGTTTAAAGGAATTTCTGTAGTTTTATTCGCGCTGTTTATCACCTGATTTCCATTGACTGAAGCTGCAGTATTATCCACGGAAGCCGAAAGGGTTGGAAAGAATAAGGCAAAGGTGTTATTACTAAAAACAAAATTAGAAAAAGTAATTAAGGTCAAAAAGCATCCAAGGAACTTCAATTCACTCTTAAGCAACCCCCAATTAGGTTTACTTAAGTGAATTTTTTGACCGTTCATAGTTTTATTTTAGCATAAACAGTTTTTCAATGGGAACTAAAATAAAACTAAACTTAAGAAACTAATTCGAACCACATCTTGAGATCTTCGAGGGTGGAGTCGAGAATTTTGCGACCATCGGCAGTTTCGCCGGTAGTTTGATGATGTTTCAATAAATCGTTCATCGCTTGAATAAAACCAGGGGCCTGACGAGTGATTCTAGCGGCACGGTATTTCTCAAATTTCGCGATTTCATCTTGACTGAGCGCGTTTGGAAAATTACGGCCTTTGTAATTAAGCAGTAATGAATCGAGACGTTCGTCCTGAAAGAGTGGATGAAAATCAGCCAACTCATTAGCACGAAGATTCGGCACAACAGAGGCCTGCTTGCGATCTTCGTTATTTAAGAAACCGTCATAAAGTCTAGACTCGGCCTCTTCGAGCTTATCAAAATTACGCTCGCGGGTGAATAATTCTCGCATCCGCTCAATGAATTCTGGGTGATTTTTTAGGGTTTCGAGATTCTTTTCCATCTGAGATTTTTCGAGCTTAATTTTCTGCCAGCCAGTGGTACCGACTGGAAACTCCTCGATTCCATTCGAACTAGGTTCGGTAGTTTCGACATCCAAGACTGAGAGCGGTGCGACAGCCGGACATTTGCTCGGGGTTAGCTCTTTGACATACTTCGAGAAATCAAACCAAGTTTGATATTTTTTACCAGCTCGACTGACCTTTTCTTCAGGTTTGAATTCCTTTTCCGCCTGCAAAATTTCCTCGACATTGTAGCGCAAATCGAAGACTAAGATATTTTGATTTTTCCCTGGCGCGATTGGAATGGCGACGGTGGTGTGATTAGTCTTACTCGAATAATGACCACTAGTGTAAACGAAAGGTGTCGCGGAATCGACGGAAAGGTTTGTGGCGTTCAGAAAACGCAGAAGCTGTTTCTTATCACGCAATTTTAAGAGAAAATCCAAAAGTTTTGGCTGCTTTTCATGAATAATTTTCGCTACGGCGATTGTGGCATAAATATCGGAAAGCGCATCATGGGCATGCTCGTGCGTGATTCCGTTCAGAGCAGTGAGAAGTTCGAGACGGTTGGTCGGTTTTTTCTCGCCAGTCTTGGAGTCTTCCGCAACTGGCCAATTGATCCCCTCTGGACGGAGTGCCCGCACCATACGTACGGCATCCAAAATATCAAACTTACTACGACCATCGAGATATTGCCAAGTATATGGATCATAAAAATTACGCCAAAACAGATAGCGAATAAATTCATCGTCAAAACGCACGGAATTAAAGCCGCAAATAATCGTATTCGGAGTGAAGATTTCATCTTGTAAAATTTTACAAAGCTCAGGCTCCGAAAGTCCATCCATACGCGTATCGTTCGGGGTAATATTAGTAGTCACAATAGCGTAGGGACTCGGCAAGGTGTCTTCATCGAGACGCACGAAGAGATTGACCGGATCGCCGATGGGGTTAAATTCTAAATCGGTGCGCTGACCAGCAAATTGCATGATGCGATCCTCGCGCGGATTAATACCTGAAGTCTCCAAATCGTAAAAGAAAAAGGTGGGTGGGTGATTAGTAGCCAGATAGTCCGGATCAAAGTTGTGGTTCATAATACTAGTATATGCCTAAACTAAGATTTTAGTGCTTGGTTAATGACTTCGCGGAGTTTTTCCTTGAATTCTTTTTCCTTAGCGGAAGGAAGCTCGAAGACCTTGCCATTAATATAGATGGTTGGAGTTTCGTTGACGCCAAGACGCTTGGAAATTGCCATATCGGCTTTGATTTTTTGCTTTACCGCATCAGAATTCATATCTTTAAGGAATTTTTCCGTATCACCCTTACCTTCGGTCACTTCGACAAAATATTCACGGAAATGATTGTCCCGGTCAGAAGCAGAAAGAGATTCCCAGTTCGATTGCTCCTTAAAAAGCTTCTTAGCGTATGGCTCCCAGTAGCCCTGAAGAGCGGCGGCATTAGCAGCCGAAGCCGCGGCGGTGCCGTTTTGATGATAGCTTAGGATATAACTTCTGAAAACCAGGCCGACTTGGCCGTCGTATTCCTTGACGATATCAGAGAGATATGGAAAAACCGTGGAACAGAATGGACACTGATAGTCAGCATATTCAGAGATAATCACCTTGGCGTCTTTATTGCCTTCATAATTATCACCAATATCGCCATTACGAGAGTCGGCGGCGATATATTTATTTGTATCAAGCCCCTTAATCCAATTGTCATAAGAAAGATTTGAAGAAATCGCGTTGCCACAAAGCCACAAGAATCCCACAGCTAGCACCCCTAAAAGTCCGTAAATCAGTTTTTGCATTTTCCTCCTAATTTCTACTTTTTGGTAGATTTTTTGTATAATATAAATATTAGCATATTTTGTCTAAGTTGTAATATTTTAGACTAAAGGAGGAGCCGTGTCAGAGGCGAATATGACAGATACAACAGAAGATAGGACCGATTTTAACGGCGAACAAGAAAACGCGACCGGAGTGTTCAGTGGTGAGGAATCTTCCCATGGATTAAAAGTCTGGTTTGAAAAAATCGGTGTGAAATTAGCCGCCTTTTTCGGGGCGATTAAACAATTTTTGAGCCGCAAAGACGGTGACGAGGAAGCGGATTCTTTCGAGGGGCCAATGAAGCGCGGATTTTTCGATCGTAAATTTAATAAAGCAGAAAATGAGTCGACAGAAGCCACACATGAGACTAGTTCGCTCAGTCAATTTGGTGGAGCTAATTTAGTCAACAACCATTTTTCGAATTCTGAGCTCGAAGTAACTCGCGCTACTGACACCGATGGCGATGGTATGATTAATCATGAGAAAACCGAAGAGGCCTTAACTAGACGCGAAGAGGCGACGGATTATCTAAAAAATACCAATTATTATATTGGTGCCGCCGAAACAAAAACGGTTGCTATGCCGGAAGTATTCATTCCGGAGACTACGGAAGATTTTGTTTGGCTAATTAATAAGATGCCAAATTCGGTGCTTTCGGATAGCCAGAAGGTGACCTTAGGGAAGGTCATGAGTTTCGATAGTAAGAAGGTTTCTGATATCATGACACCAAAAGCGGAATTAAAGTTCGTAGGCGAAGAAGATTATATGGGGCCATTAACCTTGTCTGGACTCTATAAATCAGGCCAGAGCCAGTTCCCTGTAGTCGATCGCCGTGGTGAACTATCCGGAATTTTACATGCTAAAACACTTTTTCAATTAGATATCAAGGACACCGATCAGGCTTCGGCTTTTATGGACCGTAAAATTGTTTATCTTTCGGAAAATTATCCACTTTATGAGGCGCTTTTCACCTTACTTCGTTCACATGCGCAGGCTTTTGTGGTGGTAGATGAAGCTGGGAAAATCTCAGGTTTACTCGATGCGCGCGTACTCCTAAATTCCCTCCTTGCGATTGACGACTCGGCTGATTTTACTAAAGATGAAGATTTAGCTTCGGTGGTGGAATACGCCAAACGTTTTAAACGAGATTAATCTATCGAGGTTCGACTTAGATGCAGAATAGACGCTTACTCAAAAGACGCGTAGTAACCGGCCTGAGCTTGCTGGGTTTATTCTTGCTGACGGTAGCGCTAAATCCAAAATCTTATAACTACACGCCGGTCCACTCTGAGCAGCAGAGTGAAAGTATTAAGCCCGACGAGCATGGCGGCGTGAGCGATACTAGCCACACAGAAAGCCAAGACAATCCAGACAAACATAGTACTGTTAACTCCACGGATGGCACCGATACCTCTAATTCCAAACCACTAGCTAGTGAGGTCTTGTCTAATCTCGAAGTGAAAGGTCGCGCGCCAAAGACTGGTTATAAACGCACAGAATTTTATAAGAATTGGCCAGAGATTGAGGGATGCAACTTGAGACAACGGATCTTGAAGCGGGATTTTGGCGAGACAGCGAAGACCGACCAAAAGTGCAACGTAATTTCGGGAAGTTTTTATGAACCGTACACCGGAACTTGGATGAGTTTTTCGAGTCGTGAAGAGATTGGTAAGAAAATCCAGATTGACCACATCGTGGCGCTCTCGGATGCCTGGCAAAAAGGGGCGCAATATCTCAGCAGTGATATCAGATTTCAGATTGCGACTGATCCACTAAATCTCGCCGCAGTGGATGGGCCAGCCAACCAACAAAAATCTGATAGCGATGCGGCGAGTTGGCTACCGAAGAATAAGAGTTTTCGTTGCCAATATGTGGCACGCCAGATTTCGGTGAAGAAAAAATATAATCTCTGGATCACAGAAGCCGAAAAATCTGCCATGAGTAATGTGCTAGGCGGGTGTCCGGAGCAGAGAAGTTATTAGAAAATTAAATAAATATTTTATAAGCGAGCAAAAAATGATTAGAGAAATGAAAGCAACCGACCTTAATGACATAATAAAAATGCAATTTGAGCTACAAGAGTATTTTTCAGAAATTGATAGAACACGCGATTCTCTACCATATAAAAGCATTGAAGACACTCGTCAATATATGCAAAAAATGATAGATGATGCCAATAATATGGATGGCAAAATTTTTGTTGCTGAAGAAAAAGATCAAATTATTGGTTTTATTCAAGGAGTAATAATTGAACATAAAAAAGGTGCCGATATTTTTTATGATTTAACACATAATCCTTCCAAAGAGGGCTGGGTTGGCCTACTATTTGTGAAGCCAGAATATAGAGGGGGTGGCATTGGACAGCAACTGCTCGATGAAATGAAAAATTATTTTATATCAAAGAATTGCACCAGTATAAAATTACTCGTTTTATCCGACAACAAACATGCAATAGCCGTCTACGAGAAAAACGGTTTTATGCGTCATGATTTAGA
>JABCOY020000038.1 GCA_013333375.2 Candidatus Saccharimonadota bacterium
AATCCATCCTGGAATGTTGACTTGAAGAGATTTCGTGTATATCTTAGCCAAAAGTACAACGTAAATGAGGCCTACTACTTTATTGGTGCCTATGATCCGAAGAACCAAGACCTATACAGTGCGCTTCAGAAATTTGGGTATATTGTCATCTTTCGCGAACATGCCGAAAGCGCACTTAGTAAGAAGAAAGGTAATGTGGATACGGATATAGTATTCACGGTTATGAAGAGTTTGGCCGAAAAAGAAAAATTTGATAAGGTAGTACTCGTATCCGGCGACGGCGACTATTGGCGCATGGTCGATTATTTAATCCAAAAAGATAAATTTGAAAAATTACTAGCACCAAGCCGCAAGAATTTGTCTTCGCTCTATAAACGTCGCATGGCCGATACATATAGGGTATATCTTGACGGTCCTGCCGTAAGAAGCAAGATTGAGTTTAAGAAGAAATAACCTGACAATCAAAAAAGCAGGTTCGCCTTAGGTATTTCTCCGTTCGGTGCATCCCTGCGTCGTGATATATCTACATCATATCAAATCAGGCCCAAAAAGTCAATATCGCCAGTCGTTCACAATTTGTACAACAAAAAAGAACTTCGTTAGGAGTTATTTAGGCGGACCTGACTAGTCGATATTTTTCTCTTTGAGAAAAATATCTGTTCCTCCTCGCTCAGAAAGAAAAAAGTTAGCTTTTTTCTTTCACTCGCTTCGTCGTCCAGTCGAACTACGTTCTCGTCTAATCTAGGTACCAACTAAAAAAGTCTACCAAGGTAGACTTCTTTAGTTGGTGCACCAGTTTGCCCCTTGGGACGCATCGGGGGTAACAAAAAAGAACTCCATAAGGAGTTATTTTTTGGTGCACCTGACTAGACTCGAACTAGCACACCCGAAGGCACTACCACCTCAAGGTAGCGTGTATACCAATTTCACCACAGGTGCATGTTTTTATTATAACATATTTTTTCGTTATGGGGAGAAAAATCTTGAAATTATGCCTATCTTGTGGGCGGCGCGATTTTTTAGAGTTCTTTTACCCTAGACTTGAAATTTAAGGATACCTCTACGTTCTATGGGGTGCGGTTTTTAAAAGTTTTCTTCACCGACCAATTAATAATATCGTTAAAGCGATCTTCACCCGAGACTAGGTGCTGATCCGCCGAGAAGGCACGCACGTTTTTATTCATAAAATATGGCAAACTAGATTGATAAAGCGCAATCGAAGGCACCTCGTCGAGCCAGATTTCGAGGAATTTACGATATTTGGCGTCGCGCAGTGAGATATCGATAGTATTTCTGGCACTAAGAATCAGATTAGAAACCGTAGCGTTCTTATAATTACTGAGGTTATAGCCATTTTCGGTAGCCTCGGCAGAGTGATAATAAGGCACCACGTCCGGATCGGCACCCATGGCGATTTCATAAATCAAAATGTCATAGTTCCGTGGACGGAGGACATTAAGCGTGAAATCCTGAGAGGCTTCGTAGGCCGCAACCTGGTTTGGTACACCGAGAGATTTTAACTGTTCACCGAGACGATTGGCGATTTCTTCCATGTATTTATCACCTTTAACGGTAACAATACGGAGGTCAGTACCAAAGTACTCGGGCTTATTAGCCTTAAAATTATCGAGCTTAGACTTAGCTTCGGTGACATTAGTGGTGGCAGCTTCTGGGAAAGACAGAGTCTTGGCCTGCTGTTCAGTGATCGGGAATTTGAGTGCCTGCTCACCGTTTAGTCCAGATAAGAGATTACCATAATTCAAACCTTGACGGAGGGCTTGGCGGAAGGCCTTATCTTGAAGCGCGGTATTGGAAGTAGAGGTCGTATTTAGAAAGGCAAAGACGCCATAATTAACGGTGGTTTGTTGTTCCTTGAGGCTTTTCTCATTGAGAAGTTCCGTAGTGTAACGAGATGGAAGGCTGCCAGTAGCGGTAATAGAGCCGGATTTTAGAGAAGCCTTAATCGCGTCAGTGGTTAAGAAAGCATGGATAGAAAAACTATCAAGCAGAGTTTTTCCCTTATAATAATTTTGGTTACGATTCAAATAGACTATCTTTTCGCCTTCATTACCGATGGTTTGGGTAGCCTTAAAGACGAACGGACCGGAAGAAATTGGCTTGGTAAATAATTTATGTTCGTTCAACTGATCCGGCTTCACGTCTTTCAAAATATGGGCTGGAAGGATGGGGAAATTCAAATTACTTTCGAAGAAAGCATTAGTATTTTCGAGCTTAAAAACTAGTGAACCGTCTTCGGATTGACGTACGGTGACACCATTTAATTTATTACTGAAGTTCGATTTTAGAGAAGCACTCTTAATCGTATTGACCGTATAAAGCACGTCATCCGTAGTAAGATCGTCACCGTCTGACCATTTCAAATTCTGGCGCAGGCGCACCGTCCACTCATCGCCAGTAGTATTACTAGTAATCGTTTCGGCCAGACCTGCACCGGTATGACCAGAGTAATCTACCTCAGCGAGACGAGCAAACATCAAACGAGAAAGAGCCTCCTCTGAGAAAGTAGTAGCAAAAAGCGGATTCATGGAGTTAATCTTTCCCAGAGTACCTTCGGTAAAATTACCACCATCGGTGTAGGTTTCCACAGCGTAGGATTCGGAATACCAAACTGATTGCACGGTGGCAAAAAGCAGAATAGCTAAGATTAAAAGCACCCATTCCAGCACAAAGAGACGGACATTTTTCACATGCGAAATATGACCGATCAAGTTCTCCTTGACGTGCTCTTTACTATTTTCGCTGATTTTGCGACCAAAGAGCGTAATTTTTTTGGAAATTTTTTGACTACGTTTTTTGAGGGTCTTATTCATAATTTAACTAATGGTAGGCAGCAAAAGCATACCTAAGATTGAGGCGACGAACATCACAACCAATACCACAGTGGCATTAAAGAGGGATTTTTCGAGGCCTCGACGGGTGGTGTACAATTCACCACTTGCACCAAAACCTGCACCGAGAGAGGCGCCGCGTTGTTGCAATAAAATAAGGAGCATGGCGAGAACGGCCGAGATAAGACTTACACTTTCGAGGATACTTCCAATATTCATAATTTAATTATAGTCTGGAATGACGAAATTAACAAGACTTGTCAGGACACTCATGAGCAACCATGACCAGACTAGCTGGATACCAGAGATAGAAATATGAGGGACCAGATGTACGACCAACCACAACATTGCAATGTTGAGCACCAGGTTAAAAATCCCCATAGTGAGCAAAATCAGAGGTAGAGCGAAGATAGTTAAAATTGGCTTCACGATGGTTTGAACCACAGAAAGGACGAGGCCGGCAGTGACAAAAACCCCGAAAGTATCAACCCCTTGATCGACGCGACCAAAAAGTTTAACACAAACCCACATCAAGAACGAGGAGACAATCCAACGCAGGATGAAAAACTTAATTTGCTTTTTTATCATAAGCCTATTGTAGCACGATTTTATATGATTTTATTTAAACATGCGCTTATTGCGGAGCTGACGATGAAAAGTAAT
>JABCOY020000039.1 GCA_013333375.2 Candidatus Saccharimonadota bacterium
CCGGAGGCGCCCATGATTGCGAGAAATTCGCCTTTCTTCACGGAGAAAGAAAGATTATCGACGGCCTTCGTGAGGCTATTTCCCTTGCCGAAAGTCTTAGTAACTTTTTCAACAGAGAGAATTTTATTTGTATTAGCCATTTACCTCCTAACAAATAAATTAAATGTGACTTATTTTATTTTAGCATAAAAGTGATATTATCGAATTACGATGAATGAATTTGATGAAATTACCGAAAAATTAAGACGTGATCCGAGAAATGTTTTATACACCGAACGCAATGTGGGGCCAATTTATCAGCTGAGCGATAAGGCGGAAATATTAATCATCGGTCAGGCACCGGGCCGAAAAGTCGAAGAAAGTGGGGTGCCGTTCGCGGATAAATCAGGCGAAAAATTGCGCGAATGGATGGGAGTAAGCGAAGAAGAATTTTATTCGCAGAAAATTGCGATTTTACCGATGGATTTTTATTATCCAGGCAAAGGCAAGACTGGCGACCTACCTCCACGAAAATTTATCGCCGAAGAATACCATCCAGAAATCTTAAAATTGATGCCAAACATCAAGCTGACAATTTTGATTGGGCAATATGCGATGAAGTATTATCTCGGCTCTAACGCTAAGGGGAATTTGACCGAGACAGTACGGGCATTTCAGGATTATTTACCTGAATATTTCCCAATCGTCCACCCAAGTCCACTAAATTTTCGTTGGCAGGCGAAGAATCCTTGGTTCGAGGAGGAGGTAGTGCCAGTATTACGGGAGCGAGTAAGGGAGATTTTAAAATAGATTTAGTTATTCTCGGCGTCTTTGATTTTTTGGATCATATCACGGAGCTTGGCAGCTTGCTCGAATTCGAGATTGGCGGCGGCGAGTTGCATTTGCTCAGAAAGCTCCTTCATTAGTGACGGAAGCTCGGTTTTTGGTACTTTCTTAAGGTCTAATTTATCTTCCTTGGCCTTTTCTGGAATAATCGCACGGAGGCCCAACGAGATTTCTTTCTTAATAGAGGTCGGGGTGATGCCATGTTCACGATTATAGGCTTGCTGGATTTCACGGCGACGATTGGTTTCGGAAATTGCCCGCTCCATACTTTCGGTAATATTATCGGCATACATAATGACGTGGCCTTCGACATGGCGCGCAGCACGACCAATCGTCTGAATGAGAGCCGACTCAGAACGCAAGAAACCTTCCTTATCAGCATCGAGGATTGCCACAAGTGAAACTTCTGGTAGATCCAAACCCTCACGTAGTAAATTAATACCGACCAAGACATCATAAACGCCAGAGCGCAAATCGCGCAAAATATCACCGCGCTCTAGGGTGTCGATGTCAGAGTGAATATAGGCGGTTTTAATCTTATGGTCCTTCAAATGGTCGGTCAAATCCTCCGCCATGCGCTTAGTGAGAGTAGTAACAATGACGCGTTGATTTTTAGCGATACGGTCTTCGATTTCATGCATCAAATCATCAATTTGGCCTTCACTTGGTCGAACATCGATTTCTGGATCAAGGAGTCCGGTCGGACGAATTACTTGCTCAGCTGGCTTAGGAGAGACCTCTAATTCATACTTGCCTGGAGTAGCGGAAACATAAACCGCACGACGAATATGGGTTTCAAATTCATCAAAGGTTAGAGGACGATTATCGAGGGCGCTCGGCAAGCGGAAGCCATACTCTACCAGAGTGGATTTTCTAGCGTGGTCGCCATTATACATCCCGCGCACCTGTGGTAGAGTCATATGCGATTCGTCGACTAATAAGAGAAAATCATCTGGGAAGAAATCGAGCAAAGTCGCAGGTGGCTCCCCGGCCTTACGGCCATCTAGATGGCGAGAATAGTTTTCAATTCCCTTTACGAAGCCAGTTTCTTTGAGCATTTCCAGATCATATTTGGTGCGTTGAGAAATACGTTGCGCTTCCAGATATTTATGATTAGCCTCGAAATATTTTAGACGTTCGTCAAATTCGGCTTGAATTAAATCGATAGCACGATCGAGTTGGTCTTTTGGAGTGGCATAGTGAGTATTCGGGAAGATAAAAACTTGATCGGGTTTTTCGCGGACTTCGGCAGTGAGAGGATCGATGATTTTGACTTCCTCAAGTTCATCAAAAGCAAATTCAAAGCGATAAGCAATTTCACCGGAGGCTGGAAAGAGATCAATGGTGTCGCCCTTAACCCGGAAATTACCACGTTCAAAAGCAAGGTCATTTCGGTGATACTGCATAGCGATGAGGTAAATCATTAGGTTAGTCTGATTGAGCTTGGCGACCGGGAGAGTATTTTTCGAAACTACCTGCCAAGTATGGCCAGTTTTTTCGAGATGCAGGGACATTTCGGTGTAATGATCGGGCGAACCGATACCATAAATACAAGAGACTGAAGCCACAATGATGGTGTCTGGACGCGTAAGCAATGAAACTGTGGCTGCGTGACGCAGACGGTCAATCTCATCATTGATGGCGGAATCTTTTTCGATGTAAGTATCGGTGCTAGCGATATAGGCTTCCGGCTGGTAATAATCGAAATAAGAAACAAAATAATGTACCTCATTCTCGGGGAAAAATTCACGAAATTCGGAATAAAGCTGAGCGGCGAGAGTTTTATTATGAGCAAGAATCAGAGTCGGCTTCTGAACATTAGCAATAAGGTTCGCCATAGTAAAAGTCTTACCAGAACCCGTCACACCGAGCAAAGTTTGCTCACGAATCCCCATCTTGAGACCACGTGTGAGCTGAGCAATAGCCGCCGGTTGATCACCGGTGGGCTGAAATTTACTATGTAAGCGAAACTCTGGCATACCTATATATTATACAATTTTTGGGCTGATTACGCAAAATTTGCCCTGAGTTAACATCTCAATTTTATGATTTCATCTCAAAAATAGAATACATTCCAAATAGATATTTAGAGATTTCATCATCCGCATCGCTTGCGTTTTCTAAGGTTTTAATTCTTCTTGGGATAGCTTCTAAATTGTCGAACCCTTCTTCACGATAATATTCAACCTCAGCCTCGACACCATGATGAGAGTAGGTATTCATTAGCAGGTATTTTTTATTAGTTGATTCATTCTTAATAACCCAGAAAAATTCACTCTCCCCAAAAGAGCCTTCTTGTACTACTAAATATCGACCTTCTGGCATTTGATATTTTGAGATAATCTCATTTAATTCGTTTTCAGTCATTTCCCACATCTAAATCTCCTTAAAGATTTGTTTTTATTTCAGATAATAATTGAGCTAAATATTGTGATTTTAATGTTTTATATTTTTGACGATTAAAACCAGCTTTATTCGCAAACTCGATTTTCTTATTATAATACTCTTTACCCTTTTCTGGATTTGATATTAAAAAATCGCGAAGAAGAATGAAATCTTTATAAGAATTGCAAGTTATTGGACAGATGTGAATATGAAAATCACCATCCCCGGTTTCATTTTCACTGCTTGCGAGAAAAATTCTGTCATCATGAGAATCATGACCCTCAAAATATCCGTTTTCTTTTAAAATATCCCGAATCCTAAGCATCTCATCTTTGTCACTAACACCGATTAGGATATCTACAATATTCTTGCCGCCGATGCCAACAGCACTACTTCCTACATGTTCAATAATGATGGCGTCTGGAAGAAAAGACAATAAGCGTTGTTTTTCCGATTTAAATCTTTTAAGCAATGTATCTTTATATCCGTTTATTACAACCGACATGTAAATATTTTATCATGGACCATAGAGACTATTAAGCATTAAGGCGCTTACAATAAAAAACCGCCCTGACGGCAGCTTTTTTCTGTAAACAACTTGTTTGGTGTCCCTACCACTATCGAATTGGAACGTAATCTGTAAGGAACTACTACGCTGGCAAAGCCTTCTAGAAGAATCAACACTTACAAAACACATCTCCTACTCCAGTGGAACCAGTCTCTTGCATGTGAACGGGCAGAAGCGAATGCGGGAGATCTCTGTAAAAAGCGGCAAAACCCTTGATTTGAGAAATAATTAGAGTGTAACTATAGGTAATGAGGGCAGGACCTGCAGTGTAATATGCGGGACACCGCCCTCTTATAAGTTGGCAGTTAGCCGACTTTTTTGTTGAAAAACTTGGCTAGTTCTTGTGATACGACACAAACGTTCATAAGCCGACCACGAACGTTTTATTAAAATCCTTGAAAAAGCGGAATTGGAAGAGTCTTTAACCGAGATGGAAGCAAGACTAATCTTGGCACTGGGGAATTTGAAAAAAATTGGGACGCACAACTTGAGCCCACTCTACTTTGTTATTCCACAAAAAAATGACTCAAATGAGCCATCTAACTCTCCTTTGGTGGTGCCCGAGACTGGACTTGAACCAGCACGCCGTGAGGCATATGCTCCTAAGGCATACGTGTATACCAATTTCACCACTCGGGCATGGTGATATTATATAAAATTATTGAAGATTGTTCAAGTCGCTGGATTGAACCTGATTATCTGAAGTAGAAGGATTTTGCGATTCGACTACGGTTTCCTGGGCTGGTTGTGTTGGGGTCTCTAAGGCTGGCTGAACTAGAGATTCGGTAGGTGCTTGTGCATTATTCAGAGCGAAAGCCCCTTGGAATGGGATATTTTTGCCACGGACGTATTGATATTCATATTTTTGTTCAGTAGCTAACATCAGCATAATGATGGGCGAGAAGAAAATCGTTAAATACGGAAAGGCTGGCTGTTTTTCACCAAAAGCGGCAGGTAGCTTGTAGCAGAAAATAAAGTACGGAATTAAACCGATTACTGGAATGAGAATTGAGATGGCGAATAACTTATTTAACTCGACTGCGTCATAAAGCTTCATCAAACCCAACACCGGAATGGCGCCCTGCCACATCTTTTTCTCGCCATAGATTTTCTTCATCAGAAGAACCTTACCGGCAATATAAAGGCCGAGAATAATTAACAATAAAAGCAAGGTAATAACATTAGAAGCTAAGACTTCACCAAAAGTCGGCATCTTAGTCATATAGTTATTACTGAAAAAATAATCGTAAATTTTTTGAAGATTCATAAGCTTATTTTAGCATAAAAGGAATAAAATTAAATCTTAAAAATTGTGATACGTGAGCCGGCATAAGCCTTGGTAGAAATAATTTCCGCATCAAGTTGATGGGGGTCAAAAGTGGCCGGATGAGACAAAACTAAAAATTCTTTTGCAAGTTTCGGCAGCGTAGCAAGATAATCCGCCAGTTTCGGGGTGATTTTATCATACGGTGGGTCGGCAAAAACGATGTCGAAACGATTATCAAAAGTCAGAGTTTCTGCCTTTTTGGCAAAAATCCGTACTTGGCCCGAAACACCGAGATTTTCGGCATTTTGACGAATCAATTTCGCGACTTCACGATGATTTTCAATAAAAGAAACATGTTTAGCACCACGTGACAGCGCCTCAAAACCCAGTGCGCCAGTGCCAGCAAAAACATCGAGCACTACTTTTCCCTCGAGATGAGTCGACAAAGAATTCATAATTGCCAGACGTTCGCGCGAGCCCATCGGATGCGTAACGGTAAGCTTCGGAGTAAGGATTTTTTGTCCACGAAGTACTCCGGAGGTAATCCGGAGATCCGTAACTTTGCCAGATTTTGCCATAAACTTCATAGTTTTATTTTAGCAGTTTTTTATTAAAATACGGAATCGAAGAAGCCCAACCAAGCGTAATAGCGCGGACGATTTCTGGCAAAAGTACATTCTTGGTTTGAAAAACTAGCTCGGTATTCCAACCTTGGTTCAAGAAATTTTCATACATTTTGAGGGCATGAACTTTAGCGAGAGACTCATGAAAGGCTTTTTCAAGGTCGATATCTATGAGTTCCGCTTTCTTAATTTTCGGCATCACGGCACGCTCCGGCAGAGCGGTAAGAGTAATCGCGACACCATATTCGAAAGCCACGTGCTTCGTCATAAAACCATTAGCGCCCCAATAGAGCCAGTTGTTGCGCAGAGTCTCAAGCGAATTGCGTCCGCGCATGATTCCCTTGATGGGAATACCGAAAACTTTGACAAATTCATCTTTGGTCATCAGTTGTTTTTGGGTACTTTCCAGAGGAAAATGGTGGGCGGGCGTCAGACCATCAGTAATAGCATGGGCCATCCAGCCAGCCTCGAAACTGGCGCGCACCTTATTCCCCTCTTCGAGGGCTTTTCTTAGATTATATTGGTGATCCAAAATCAAAGTCATGAGTTTACCATTATCATGATCTGGGTCAATGAAGTGCATCGGCTCGTCGACGCCAGGACTTTTACGCTTCAGGCCGTCCGGTCCGCCCATACCTTCAAAATTTAAGATTTCTGAAATGTTTGGGAAAAAATAATTGTGTGGCAGGTTTTTATCAATAATTTTGCGGGCAATTCGGTCGAGTTTCTGATGTGTGCCAACAATTTTCCCATTCGATTTATCACTAATTGCTAGGGTTGAATACATATTTTCCTTAATTAAGAGTCGTCAGCTGCTGATATTTTTTAATATCTTGGCTTAACTCTGTATATTTTAGCATAGAATCGGGCGAGCTTAAGAACTTTTC
>JABCOY020000040.1 GCA_013333375.2 Candidatus Saccharimonadota bacterium
ATTTAAGTACTCAATATTTTTAAAATGTTGATGTTTTTTGATGAGAAATTTGGCGGTTTGCCAGGCTTCGGATTCGAGTTTGAGACGATCAATAGAAGTGGCATAATTTTGGTGTTCATTAAGCGCGTGGCCAAGTTCATGAAGAGTTTGAAGGGCGAAATCAGTAAAAGGCGTATTATCGAGGAGGGTGGATTGGTCGAGATTAATCATTTTCGGATAACGAAAAGAGAAGCGGGATTTGAGGTGAAAATGATAATCGGGATACTCAGAACGCAAAAAATCGAGAAATTGCTGCTTTTTATGATTAACCTCGCTTTTCATAAGTTTATTGTAATCTTGGTAGGAGAAAAAAGAAAGCAGAAGCGGAGAAGGCTAACACTTTACAAACAGAGGTGATTTTGATATATTAAGGAATAGATTCGGGTTCGTTCAAGTGATTTTTTGTGGAAGAAAATCAGTTGAACGGACCTGAAGGAAGGAAAAATATAAGAATGGCTGATGCCAAAAAAGTAACAATGGATGAATTGCTAGCTAACGCTGGTGACTCTATCAAAAAAGCAGCAACTGGAGATGTAGTTTCCGGAACTGTTTTGTCAGTAAAAAAGCACGAAATCTTGATTGATCTCGGTGCACAAGGTGTAGGTTTGGTGCCTCGCCGCGAAGCTTCTTTCGCACGTAACCTCGAAGAAGGTGCAGAAGTTACCGCTTCTGTGATTGATTCTGAGATGGAAGACGGCATGGTGCTTCTTTCACTCCGCAAGGCAGTGAAGGATAAAGGTTGGGATGAAATCCAAGCCAAGCTCGATGCTTCTGAAATCGTGGAAGTTACCCCATTTGATGCAAATCGTGGTGGTCTTCTTGTGGAATACGAAGGAATTCGTGGTTTCTTGCCAGTTTCACAACTTTCTGCTGAACACTACCCACGTGTAGGTTCTGCTGACAAGGACGAAATCTTGCAACGCCTCAATTCTCTCGTAGGTAAGGGAATCAAAGTTCGCATTCTTGATGCAAGTAAGAAAGATAATAAGCTTATCTTCTCTGAAAAGGAAGCTGTCAAAGACGGCCTCGCTGCTCGTTTTGCTGAACTTCATGTCGGTGACACTGTCGAAGGTGTAGTAACCGGTGTGGTGGACTTCGGTGTATTCGTAAACGTGGAAGGTATCGAAGGTTTGGTACATATCTCAGAAATCTCTTGGGAACGCGTAAACAATCCATCTGACTACGTTAAGGTTGGCGATACGATCAAGGCAAAAATTATTGCGATTGATAAGGAACGCCTCAGCCTCTCCATTAAGCAACTCGTAGCTGATCCATGGCTATCAGAGGTAGAAAACTTGAAGAAGGGTTCAAAAGTGGAAGGTACGGTTACTCGTATCACCCCATTTGGTGCTTTCGTTCAGATTTCTCCAGCTGTCGAAGCTTTGGTTCACGTTTCTGAACTTGGTGAAGGTAACGACGTCGATCCAGAAAAGATCTTTACCTTGAACGAACGCAAGAACTTCAAGGTTCTAGATATTGATCGTGAAGGTCGCAAGATCTCACTCTCTGTCGCAAAATAAGACAGAAGTTAAAAATAAGCCCCGCGAGGGCTTATTTTTTATTATTGATTTTCGTTTGATTGGAAGTTTTGGTCAAGAACCTGAACCTTGGTGACGCTGCCTTTGAGATTGAACTGGGAATTATCGAGGTAGGTGAGGTCGCCCATGCTAACAGCGGTAGGATTAGCTTCCTTTAGACGGTCATAATCGACAAGGAATTCGACGACACTATGGTCGTTTTTGTGAATGGTATGAGTGGTCGGATCGGTATCGCCGTCATCTTTTTGATCGCCAACTACGCAGCGTAAGATGTTTGGATGGCCTTGATTATCAAGAGTGACTTCGATGAGTTGGCCGATTTTGTCAGAGATGCCACTACCGACCGCGACGACTGGGTAGGTATTTTCGCCATCTTGATAATAGGTGAGGCCGGATTTTCCGACATGGAAATTGGCATTTTCGTGAGTGAAATTATAATTCGGGGTAGTTTTATCGGTGATGGCTTTATAATCCATAAAAGACTTAAATTGACCGATGCCGGCAGGGAAATTAACAGTTTTTAGAATGGCTTTTTCGGCGGTATGAGCGAGTTTTTCGTCTTGTAAGGTCATGGCGGTGCGGTGTTCAGTTTGGGTGGCGTTAGTATTTATGGAAGTGGTACCGTCAGCTATTTTTTCTTCAGGAATAGTGAGATTATTATCAGGGGTGAATTTCTGCATATCATTATCTAGCTGGATGGAGTACGCGGAATTTTCGGTGTCGTTGGAAGCCTGTGAGGTTTCAATTAGTGGATTGAATTGATTTTGGTATTCAATTGGGCCATTTTCGGGAGTGTAATCTGGTTCGAGGCCTTTTTGGGCGCGAAGAGCATTGTGATGATTCATGTAATCTTCATAACCAGTGAAGGTGCGATTATAATCGTCTTCTTCGTCATCTTCGAGGGGGACGCCGAGTTCTTCCATGTCTTTTTGGTGTTGCTCAATGGATTGATTAGAGAGGTGGTTGGCCAACATAGAAACACCTTTCACGGCAAGTCCTGTGCCAATGGCAAGCAGAGCAGCGCGACCAATGGTAGGAGCAGCCATAGCAGCTAGATAAATAAGTCTTTCGCCAATAGTATCGAGAGCGGGCTCGTTTTCGCGCTTTTTATCAAGTTCAGATTGAAGGTGCCTCTGGAATTGACGTTCCTGATAAGCGGCGGAGCGACTTAATTGAGGAATTTCAGGACCTTGATTACGATTCTGGACGTGAAGTTCTGGTTCCTGTTGAAATTGATTAAAATTCTTGCGTGTTTCGTGCTCCATAATGCTTATATTATACCGCAAAAATAAGCAGAGCGGGATGAGAAAAGAGGAAGGGGCGGATAAAAATAAGCTGAGAGGGATGAGAAATAGGGTAAGAGTGAAGAGATTTAAGCATGGAGAAATAGTAAAAAGGAAGATCCATGGTGAGGTATAACAGGGGTGAAATATTGACAAAAATGATTGTTTGTATTATAATATTGGTGTAATTTTGTGTTTGGACAATTTTGTCCCAAAATAGTTCTTTAGAAATGAGGTGAAATTATGTAAGCTTAAGTCCTAATTAATTTTAATTGAATTTGGAAAATTGAAACTATTTTTGGGTCACTTCGGTGATACGACAAGGAGGGAAAAATGGAGGGAAATTTCGTGGAATTGATTAAATTAAGTAAGGCAGTGGATGACTTTGAAGATGAAAAAATCGCCTTAGCAATGCAAGAGAAAAATCGACGAACTAGAGTGTTAAACGGAATTATGCTGCTAGAGGTGGTAATTAGTTTAATGGTGTTATTTTTTGGATTTTCGGTGACAAATGGCTATAAGATGGCGATTTTAATGATCGGACTTCCGGTGATGGTTTTACCGAGCCTGCTAGTGAATGCGTATTGGTTAGATCCATATATGCGAGTAAATAACAAGTGGGTGAAATTCCTGTCAGAAGAGCTAAGCTTGAATCGAAAATTCTGTAATAATATGCATGCATGGATTTTTTTAACATATAGCGTGTATATTTTTATTCCGGGAACAGAGAAGTTGACGACAGTTTTTGCACTAATGTTGGTGAGTCTAGCGACAGCTTTTTATGGTTTGCAGATTTTTTGGCCGGCGGAATTTGAGAAAAGTTTTCTAAAACTGAATCGGATTCTGTCAAGTGCAATTTATTTGATCTTGAGTTACGTGTTAATTATGGCTGCGGTTTTGACTTATTTAGCCTGTGTAGGGGCATTAAACCACTAAAAACACAGACAGTGTGGAAAATGGAGGGGGGGAAATGAAACAATTGTTTAAACTTAGCAATAGAAATTTAATGAGAATTCTGTTATGTTTAATTTCGACGATTATCTGTTTGAGTGATCCTCAGGTAGGTGTCGGTATTAGCATATTAGGGTTCGCGGTTGTAATGATAGACTATTTTCGGCAGGCAATTTTCAGGAAACAGGAATGTGATTTTTGGATGCTAGGAGAGACACTACTAGAAGGTCGAGTATCATTAGCGGATTTTGTTTATGGAATTTTGGTAATGCTCATGGTCTTTTATGTATGCGGAAACTCGATACCAACAATTGTATTTTTCATGGTAGGATTTTTATTCTGTTATTGTCTGATTATTTGGGTTTTTACACATGACAAATATTCGGAGCAAATGCGGAAGAGTCTTTCAAATGTCTGGTTTTTTTCGATGATGCTAATCCCATTATGGGGATTAACGATTATGGCTTGTCGAAATTTGGCAGAACTTTTAGTGTGTATAGCGATAAACATAACGTTATTCGCAATGGGGGTTTGGCCGTTGGTTTCAGATGATGACGACTTCCAATTCTATGAAGAACAGGAAGAATGTGAGCCCGAAGAGGAGAAAGAAAAATAAAAATACTTCGGAATCTCATGCTGAATAATTTCACTAGTTTTAAAATCCCCTCGATGAGGGGATTTTTGGTGTACAATATAAGCATGAAAATTTTACAATTGAACGTATGGATGGGAAAAGTGGAGGGGGAATTAAAACGCTTTTTGGAAAATAATAACTTTGATGTAATCTGTATGCAGGAGGTGATGAGCTCAGAGAATTGTCAGGTGCATTTAGCGCGACTTTGTTTTGACGCGGAAGCGATCAAGCAGGCGACGGGGATGCCGTATGCTTTTTTTTCGCCAAACTGGAGTAGTGACTTGGCGAACGGAAGTTTTGAACTAGGAAATATGATTTCAAGTAGAATTCCGTTTCGTTCGACGATGAACACTTTTGTGAACGGGGAATATACGGAACATACGATTTTGGAAGAAATGTGTTCAAACAATTTAAATGTGCAAGTGGTGGAGCTAGAAAACGGTGTGGTGATCGCAAATCATCATGGATTTTGGCGTTCGCAGCCCCTCGGAGACGAGGATACAGTGAAGGCATTTAAGCATTTGGCGGAGATTATTCAACCGTATCAAGATAAACCATTTGTGCTTTGTGGTGACTTGAATGTGAGACATGAAGCGCCAGCAATGAGAGAATTGGACTTTTTGCGTGATTTGACGTATGAAAATGGGGTGAAAAATACACTTTCGGGTTTGAAGTTTAATGGTGATGTCCCATGTGACCATATTATGCCAAACGATAAGCTGGAAACGAAAAATTTCATGGTGCATGAAGGCTATGCTTCGGATCACTTAGGGATTTCGGCTGAGATTGAAGTAAAATAAGTAATTAAATTTTTTGGAAAAGAGAGAACCCCAATTGTGAGATTGGGGTTTGGTTTTTTGCGATGTTTATAAAAAAATTCCCCTAGCCTTGCGACTAGGGTGCGGGAAATCCCCGAATATAATATTATTGTATCAGGGAATGATTAAAAATCAACACCATAGTGAAAATTTTACAATGATTTCTAGTTAAAATAATAAGAGGTTTGGTTTTTGTTTGCTATTTTTTAATAAATG
>JABCOY020000041.1 GCA_013333375.2 Candidatus Saccharimonadota bacterium
ATTAATACTCTTGGTAGTGAGAACAGATTGAATTTTAATTGAATCGATATTTTCATCTTCAGCGATTTGTTCGGCAATTTCACGAGTGATGAGTTCATCAGCTTCGAGATAACCTGGAACGGTTTAAGCAGCGAAGCGACCAGCAATACGCTGAGCAAATTCAATACCAGTGTGTTCAGTTTCAGATTTGAAGATTTCGAAACCTGGATCATCATTTGGCTTATCGACGGTAAAGACATCCTGGGCCACATCGACAAGACGACGAGTGAGGTAACCGGAGTCAGCAGTACGGAGAGCGGTCGAGACCATACCTTGACGAGCACCACGGGTAGCGATGAAGGATTCTAGAGTATTGAGACCCTTCTTGTAGCTAGACTTGACTGGAAGCTCAATTTCACGGTTGAAGATATCCACCATGATACCGATTTCAGCGGAAGCAATCTTGATACCAGAGACAGAACCACGAGCACCAGAGTTGGTCATCACAGCAATGTCGGTATCCATAGTTGCAAGCTTAGCCTTGAGGAAGTTGGAAATCTCAGTATCGATTTCACGCCAGTTCGCAACGGTCAAAGAGTAACGTTCGTCATCGGTGAGGAGACCTTGGTTGTACTGATCTTGAATAAGAGCAGTCTTGGCGTCACCCTTAGCGATGAAGTCTTGGATTTCTGGGTAGGTTGGGTAGTCATCCTTACAGGTCGAGATAGAAGCGATAGTTTCGTACTCGAAGGAGAGAGCCTTGAGTTCGTCAGCAATACGAACCGTTTCATCGGCGCCATAAAGATTGAAGATGTCAGCCATGACCTTCTTCAAGTGCTTAGAAGTTTGAATACCATTATCAAATGGGTAATCTTCTGGCAAGATTTCGTTGAAGAAGACGCGACCGAGAGTGGTATTTCGAATAGCTTTCTTAGCGAAGACACGAATCGGAGTTTGAAGGGCGATATCACCAGCTTCGTAAGCCATTTCAGCTTCGAAAACTGAGCTATAAGCACGTGGAGTTTCTGATTCGGTACCTGGCTTATCGTAAGTAAGGTAGTAAGCACCAAGTACGATATCCTGGTAAATCGAAAGCACTGGAGCACCATCAGCTGGCTTCAAGAGGTTGCTGGCAGCAGACATCAAAGTCTTGGCTTCCTGCTGAGCTTCATCGGAAAGTGGAAGGTGGACGGCCATTTGGTCACCATCGTAATCAGCGTTAAAGCCGGAAGCTACGAGTGGGTGAAGCTTGAGGGCCATACCATCCACGAGCTTTGGTTGGAAAGCTTGAATAGATAGACGGTGAAGAGACGGAGCACGGTTCAAGAGCACATAGCGACCTTGAATAACTTCGTCGAGAGCATCCCAAACTACAGATTCTTTGGCGTCAATCATGCGAGAAGCGGCGCGAGAGTTGGCGGCATATTCGTGAGCAAGTAACCAAGAAACCACGAAAGGTTTGAAGAGCTCAAGAGCCATGAGTTTTGGTAAACCACACTCATTAAGCTTAAGTTCAGGACCGATAACGATCACAGAACGACCTGAGTAGTCGACACGCTTACCGAGAAGGTTTTGACGGAAGCGACCCTGCTTACCCTTGAGAAGATCAGAGAGGGATTTGAGTTTACGACGACCATTTTGGGAGCTAGCTTGACGGCCATGATTGGCATTATTATCGATCAAAGCGTCAACTGCTTCTTGGAGCATACGCATTTCGTTGTGAATAATCACTTCTGGCGCATTGAGGTCGAGTAATTTCTTCAAACGGTTATTACGGTTAATCACGCGACGGTAAAGATCGTTAAGATCAGAAGTCGCGAAACGACCACCAGGAAGTGAAATCATTGGACGGAGATCTGGTGGGATGACTGGAATCACAGTCAAAACGAGATCGACTGGCTTAATGTTGGAATTCTTCATGCCTTCAAGCAATTTGATACGCTTGATAAGTTTGCGTTCCTTTTGACCCTTAGCGTCTTCAGCTTGCGCAGAGAGATCTTCGATCATGGCATCAAGGTCAATTTCTTCGAGCAATTCTCGGATAGCTTGAGCACCCATTTTGACGGTGACAAGTTCTTCGTATTCTTCTGGAAGATTGCGGTAATCAATTTCGGAAATTACGGCGCCCTTCTTCAAGCCTTCAAGAATGTTCTTGCGGGAGTAGAAGTCAGCATCCAAAGCTTCAAGTTCCTTAGCTTCTTCGTTGGCTAGAGTTTCAGCGTTAGCACCTTCAACCTTGGCAGCTTCAGAGTAACGAATCTTAATCGCTTGAATTGCAGCATCGTGCTGAGCAATCAAATCGCCTTTAACTTGTTCAATCTTAGCGTCATCAGCATTAATGATGAGGTAAGAAGCAAAGTAAACGACTTTTTCGATTGACTTAACGGTGAGGTCAAGCAAAAGACTCAAAGCAGATGGGGTGCCACGCATGAACCAGATGTGGGCAACTGGCGCAGCGAGTTTGATGTGGCCCATACGTTCACGACGAGCGATAGATTTGGTGACTAAGTTACCTTCTTTATCGACGGCGGCTTCACGAGAGCGGACACCTTTAAGTTTACTATCATGTGGGTTGATATCTTTGACTGGACCAAAGATACGCTCACAGAATAAGCCATCACGCTCAGGTTTCTGAGTACGATAATTGATGGTTTCTGGCTTCAATACTTCACCATAACTCCAGCTCAAGATGTCTTCGGCGCTTGCTACGCAAAGACGAATTGAATCGAAGTCGCTGGCTGAGATATAATTATCCATCCAAGCCATATTTTAGAGCTCCTCTCCGAGATCGACGTTGTCGTCGTCTCCTTCTGTTATTGATATTCCATCTTCTGTTAATGCTTCTTCAGTTTCTTCTTCAGTAAGATCGATGGTATCATTACTGTCATCTTCAATATGAACATTGTGTCTAGCGTAAATTTGGCGGTCATCTTGAGCGCGTTCAATTTCACGAGAGGTGTCTTCGATTACAGAGTCGGCATCACGTGCTTCCCCATTGTCGAGAAGATCAACCTTAAGACCGAGACCTTGAAGTTCCTTGACTAAGACATTGAAACCTTCAGGAAGCTTAGGGCCTTGAATTGGTTCATTCTTAATAATGGATTCGTACGCCTTGGCACGACCGTAAACGTCATCAGACTTGATTGTGAGCATTTCTTGAAGGATGCTGGCAGCACCGTAAGCTTCAAGAGCCCAAACTTCCATTTCTCCGAAACGCTGACCACCGTTTTGAGCCTTACCACCGAGAGGTTGTTGGGTAACCATAGTGTAAGGACCAGTCGAACGAGCGTGAATCTTGTCTTCGACCATGTGGTGAAGCTTAATCATGTGCATCACACCAACTGCAGTTTTTTCGTGGAATGGTTCACCAGTGAGACCATCGTAAAGTTGGGTACGACCATTACTATCGATACCAGCTTTTTCAAGTTCTTTTGAAATGACTTCATCAGGAATACCATTAAAGGATGGGGTGGCAACCTTGTAACCAAGAATGCGAGCAGCCATACCAATGTGAATTTCATAAAGCTGGCCGAGGTTCATACGAGAAGGCACACCCATTGGGGAAAGTAAGACATCGATTGGGGTACCATCAGCCATAAATGGCATATCTTCGACGTTAAGTACGCGGGAAACTACACCCTTGTTACCGTAACGACCGGCCATCTTATCACCGACCTGGATTTTACGCATTTCAGCAACATAAATCTTGATTTGCATGGGAACGCCAGCCTTAAGTTCGTGGCCTTGTTCACGAGTGTAAATGCGGACGCCGATAACTTTACCGGAAGTACCACCACTCATGCGAACTGAAGTATCGCGGACATCTTTGGCTTTTTCACCGAAGATAGCGCGAAGAAGGCGCTCTTCGGAACTGAGTTCTTGTTCACCCTTAGGAGTAATCTTACCGACGAGGATGTCGCCGTTTTTCACTTCAGAACCAACGGTCACGATACCGTCTTCACCGAGGTGGCGAAGAGCGGGCTCGGAAACGTTAGGGATATCACGGGTAACTTGTTCTGGACCAAGTTTGGTTTCACGAACTTCTACATCGAAATCTTTAATATTAATAGAGGTCAAAGTATCATCTTCGACAAGCTTGCGAGAAATCACGATGGCGTCATCCATGTTGTAACCACGCCATGGCATGAAGGCGACGAGAAGGTTGCGACCGAGAGCGAGTTCATTATTTTCAAGAGAAGCGCCTTCGATAAGAGTGTCGCCAGCTTTAACTTTTTGACCACGTACCGCCACACAGCGTTGGTTGTAACATTGATCAGAGTTGGTTTGTTCAAAATGCTCGACAATGTATTCTTTGGAAGTTTTGTCAGCGTATTTGACGATTACAGATTGGCCATCGGCCTTTTCAACTACACCATCACCTTCGGCGACAATAAGTTGAGAAGTGGCACGGGCGATATCATTTTCGATACCGGTACCAACGGTTGGGGCTTGATTACGGAGAAGAGGCACAGCCTGTTTCTGCATGGCGCAGCCCATGAGTGCACGGTCGACACGGTTCTTTTCCACGAATGGAATCAGAGCGGCAGAGATACCGAGAATTTCCTTGTGAGCGGCATCGACGTGAGTTACCTTGGATGACTCAATCTGAACTGGCTGACCATTTACACGAGCGGAGACCCATTCGTCTTCAAATTCGCCTTTGGCGTTTAATTTTACTGAAGTATCAGCGATTACCATATCACGTTCGACACTAGCATCGACATAGATAACTTCATCGGTGACTTTACCATTTTTCACTACGACATATGGAGCTTCAATAAAACCATATTCATTAATACGAGCGTAGGTAGCAAGGTTCAACACAAGACCCACGTTACCACCTTCAGGGGTTTCAACGGTACAGATGCGACCGTAGTGGGTAGGGTGAGTATCACGCACATCGAAACCGGCGCGTTCACGAGTGAGACCACCAGGACCCATGGAAGATAGACGACGCTTGTGAGCAAGCTCGCCAAATGGGTTATAAGAATCCATTAGCTGAGAAAGCTGGGAGGTACTGAAAAATTCACGCACTGCAGCGACCACTGGACGTGGGTTAAGCAGCTGAGATGGCGTGACTTTTTCTTTAGCGTCAACCATAGACATACGGTCTAAGATATTACGTTGCAAACGAAGCATACCAAGACGGAATTGACGTTGGACAAGTTCACCAACCATACGCACACGGCGGTTAGAGAGAGAGTCGATATCGTCAGCAGGCTCTTGAGTGTTATTCAAGCGAATGATTTCGGCGATAATCGCTACGAGATCATCCATTTGCAAGGTACGATGAGTACTGTCATTAGGGGTATCGAAGCCAAGGCGTTGGTTAATCTTGAAACGACCAACACGAGAGTAGTCATAACGCTTGTAGTCGAAGAAGGTACGTTCAACCATGGAACGAGCGTTTTCGACGGTAGCCAAGTCACCTGGGCGGAGACGACGATAAACTTCGAGAAGGGCAGCAGCTTGAGAGCTGGTAGTATCCTTGTCGATGGTGGAATCAATGTAATTAATCGCACCAGTGTCGACATTTTCGAATTTAGCCTTAATATCAGCATCCTTCACAACGCCAAGAGCGCGGAGAAGGGTAGTGACTGGGATTTTACGACGGCGATCGATCTTCACATAGATACAACCATTTGGCGCGGTCTCGAATTCAAGCCATGCACCACGGCCTGGAATCACCTTAGCACCGTAATAGCGCTTCATTCCAATGGTTTCAGCAGTGAAAAAGACACCAGCTGAACGAATCAACTGAGAAACAATCACGCGCTCAGTACCATTAATGATGAAGGTGGCACGGTCAGTCATCCATGGGTAATTACCGAAGTAAATTTCCTGTTCGACGACTTCGCCGGTGACTTTGTTTTGAAGTTCAGCTTTGACATGCAAAGGAGCTTCGTAGGTTTCAAGATTATACTTGGCTTCCTGAATGGTATGCTTTGGAGCCTTAAATTCATAATCTTTAAACTTTAGTGACAATTTCTGACCAGTATAGTCATCAATTGGATTGAGTTCGGTGAAAACTTCGCGTAGACCCGAACGTACAAATTCTTCCCAAGAATCTTTCTGATGTGCAGTAAGATCAGGGATAGGCAATTTGTCTCCTTCGGTGAAAAAGACACGGTTGCCATCTGTAATGGTACTATTTTTACTCACTTTTCCCTCTTATTTAGTGTTAATAATCTTTAGCGCCGAAGATTACTGCCACTTATGTCTTTCCACCTCGCTAAAATAAAAAGACATGTTTATAGTAGGCACACTACTTCTTGTAGCCATTTTAACGCATTTTCGGGATTTTTTCAAGGGGTATTTCTGATTTTTAGAATCAAAAAACCACCTGATTTCGGGTGGGATTTTTGAACATATAAGCTCTCAACTTGTTTTATGTAAGCCGACTCGCAGTTAGGCTTCGTTCAAAAATGAACTATCATTAGTATAACCATTATGGTATTGAATGTCAAGAGAATTTCGCAAGAAAAATACCCCATTTTGCGGGGTATTTTCGACAATTATAAATTGATTCTGTATAGCCTATTAGACTTCAAGATCATCGAGATCGGCGAGCTCGGCACGAGTTTTCTCAGCGAGACCGTCGTTTTCTGCTTCGGTTTCGTCATCGTAATCAGCAACGGTGCGAGCGGCAGTAGGTTCGCCTTCGCCATCAAGTTCGTCAGTGTTGACAATTTTAAGATTGTAGCGTGCATCATTCTTCGTACCAAGAGCGCGAAGGAGGGTGCGGATAGACTGAGCGGTAGCACCACGGCGACCAATGACGCGGCCGACATCTTCTGGGTCGACAGAAAGTGAAAGTAAGACACCTTTTTCATCAATTACACGATTAATAGCGACTTTTTCTGGATTACTGACAAGAGTTTTTACGATAAATTCGACAAATTGTTGGTCAATGGTTGACATAGGTTCTCCGGTTAAGTTTATGGTTATATTATAGCACTTTTGGTGAAAAAACGCCCCTCTTCGGAGCGTTTTTTAAGAAATTAAGCTTCAGCTTCTTCTTTTGGTTGATTCTTACGAAGCTTATCTGCGTGCTTTGGAGCTTTTTGCTTCTTGGTAGGTTCTTTGCCCCAGTCAGGAAGTTTGACACCTTCGAGCTTCAAGATGCGAGCTACACGGGTAGATGGCTGAGCACCATTCTTAAGGTAGAACTCGATTTTTTCCTTGTCGAGGGTGGTTTTCTTAGTTTCTGGATTGTAATTGCCGACCTCAGCCACAACGCGTCCAGAAAGTGGATGACGCTGGGATTCTTGGACGACTAGTCGAAATGTTGGGTAGTGAGTACGACCATTACGCTGCATACGAATCGCGAGCATGTTTTCTCCTTAATTAATTTTAAATATTTTAACTGATTTTCTGAAAAAATGCAAATTACTTGCGCAGTGTGAGGCGACCAGTGGCAGGAAGCTGATTACCGAGGTGTTTTTTATAATATTTGATACCCTCAGTAGCGGCATTAGATTGAGCCTCCTGCTTACTATGTCCGGAACCGGTACCACGAATGTGGCCGGCAACCACCACATTGACCGAGAAAATACGGTCGTGATCTGGGCCTTCTTCCTTAATCACGTGATATTGAGGGGTAGCGCCATCGGTCTTTTGAGCGAGTTCCTGCAGATAACTCTTGGAATCACGCCATGATTCATTGATAATAATTTCGTCCATTTTAGTCAAAATGTGCTGATAAATAAATTGTTTAGCGCGAAGATAGCCCTGGTCAAGATAAATGGCACCGGTCACCGCCTCGAAACAGTCAGCAATAATCGAGGCGTGAGTGCGGTCACTACCGAGCTTCTCGCCCTTCGAGAGACGAATGAGATGAAGATAGCCAATTTCGGTGGAGGCGCGGCCAATTGATTCAGTGCGCACGAGAGCGGAACGCCAAGCGGTCATAATACCCTCTGGTTCGGTAAAATTACGATAGAGAAAATCAGAGGTAACGAGCTCTAAAATCGCGTCACCGAGAAATTCGAGACGTTCATTATGCTCGATATGGGCTTTTTTGTGTTCATTGACATAACTGCGATGAGTAAGGGCGGTAATAAAGAGCGAGATGTCATTAAATTCGATACCCATTTTCTCTTTGGCGAAGTCGGCATAGAGAGCTTTAGTATCGGCGGTAAATTCTTCAGCGTTTTGCGGTTGCTTCTTAGTCTTATTGACCGCCACCTCATCAATATGCTGCCTGATGTCCGCGATATTAATTTGATAATCAGCAAGATTTATTTCTTGTTCCATAACTACTTTCTTGGGAATCTTTTGGATACTTGAAGTGTTTTTCAAGTATCCTGAGAAACTCAAATTTATTTAATATTCTCCTTGACGGATGCGTTTTTTGGCAATAAGCATGAGTTTTTCGATATCTTCATACTCGATCACGTTGATTGCATCCTGGAAGCTAAACCATTTGATGCCATTCATCCATTTTTCTTTGGTCGGGCGCTCCGTAGTATCGAGTGAGCGTACGAGATAAATTTGCGTAGTCATTAAAACTAATTTATCAATACGACGATACTTGAAATGGATTTTCCCGAGCCAAGAGAGAACTTGGATATGATTCAGACCAGCTTCTTCGCCAATTTCGCGAATAGCGGTCTGTTTTGCGGTCTCACCGGGTTCGATGTGCCCCTTTGGAATAGTCCAACGATTTTTCGAATCTTGGATGAGTAAAACTTCAATATCTTTTTTATCTTTGGTCAGTCTAAAGACGATACCACCAGAGGTCGGTTCGCGGACAATTTCTTTGATGGTCGGTTTTTTCTTGAGAATTTTTTGTTGAAGTTTTTTAAGATTGGAGTCGCGAGAATTTCGTGTCCTTGGGGTAAATGCGCGACGGGAATCAGTTTTGGCCTTTGGTTTAGTCTTCTTGAGGTTTTTCGCCTTCGACTGAACTGGTCTTTGATTGTTCATTTGTTCCTTCAGATTTCTCGAACCCGAGCTGTTTGTAAGCGGTACCGAGAACACCATTGACGAACTTGGATGAATTTTCCGAACCAAAAGCCTTAGCTAACTCAACGGATTCATTGATAGCAACTTTTGGGGGCACAGCTTGAGCTTCAAGCTCGTAAAGCCCGAGGCGCAAAATATTACGGTCAATTGCGGCAATAGATGCAAGTGGCCATTCTGGTGCTAATGGATGTAATTCTTGGTCAAGTTTTTCTTGATGTTCCAAAATACCTTTGGTGGTATTGATAATAAAATCAGTATCACCAACGGCTTTAACGTATGGTTCGATATTTTTTGCGATAATAACATTAATGTCGGCTGTAGCGTCGCCCGCCAAACTTCTCACCTCGTATTCGTAGAGGCTTTGAAGGATAATAATTCTGCCAAGGTGCCGATTACTTGCCATTATTTTTCGCTTTTCTTTGTCTTTTTAGTAGCTTTAACTGCGGTTTTAACAGTTTTAACTTTAAGATTTGGGGTTTTCTTAGCAGTTTCGAAAGCCTTAACAGGTGATTTCTTGTTAACTGCACGAGCTAAGACGAGACGAAGGTGGCTACGGCGTAGACCAGTCTTTCTTGGGCTGCTTTGCTTTTTAGGTTCAGGCATTAAATGCTCCTTGTTAATATATAAATTTGTATTATTGTACTATAAAAACCCGTGATTTGCAAGAAAAATCAGAGCGGGTGAGAGATTTTTTCGTGGATTTTTTGGGAAAAGATTTTAGATTTAGACCACGATGCTGACGAGGCGAGTATTTGGTGGGAAAATAATTTTTCGTGGCTCGCCATTCAGGTATTTTTGAACATTTTCGTCGGCGAGGGCAAGCTTTTGGATTTCTTCCTGAGGAATATCCGTTGGGAGTTGCAACTTAGCGCGGACCTTTCCGTTCACTTGAATGATAAATTCGGCAGTTTCGCTGACTAAGGCAGATTCATCGTAGGTTGGCCAAGAAATATCAGAACCAAGTGTCTCGAGCATTTCCGAGGCGAGATGTGGGGCGAATGGATAAAGTAGTTTGGCTAGAACCACTAGGTCAGCCTGGGCGGCACCATTTTTATAGAGATGATTAACAAACTCCATGAGGGCCGCTACTACGGTATTAAAGTTCGCACGATTCATGTCATCAGTGGCCTTCTTGATGGTTTTGTGGCGAGCCATCAGATTAGCTTCGTCGCCGACCTTAGCGGTGGTATTTTCAAGATAAACTAGATTAAAACAGCGGTTCAAGAAGCGATAAACACCACCAATGGCCTTGGTACTCCAGGCAGCATCTTCATTGTAAGGACCGATGAAAAGTTCATAAGTGCGCAGCGTATCAGCACCGTAACCTGAATCAATCACATCGAGTGGATCAATGACATTGCCCTTGGATTTACTCATTTTTTTGCCATCTGGCGCATTGATGTAACCGTTATAAAGCAAGGTTTTAACTGGCTCTTCGAAAGGCAGGAGGCCTAAATCATGGAAGAACATGGCCCAGAAACGCACATAAAGTAAGTGAGCCACGGCATGGTCACCACCGACATAGATATCGGTCGGAGCCCAATATTTGACAGCCTCTTGATCCCAAGCATGCTCTTTGTCATGAGGTGAGGTATAGCGCCAGAGATACCAAGAAGAACAAGCATAACCATCTAGGGTATCGGTCTCACGCGTCATTTCTTCGCCATTGATGATAACTTTTTTCCAGTCCTCGGCCTTAGCAAGAGCGGAACGACCAGAGCTGTCAGGTTTATAGTCAGTGATATCTGGCAAAACGACCGGCAATTGATCTTCTGGAATCGCGTGAGGATTCCCGTCCTTATCGTAGGCAATTGGAATTGGACAACCCCAGTAACGTTGGCGAGAAATTAACCAGTCGCGCATGCGATAGGTAGTGCGAGGGGCGGCAATCTGATCTTTTTCGAGATCCTTAGTGATTTTTGCCTTAGCTTCCTCAGAGGTGAGACCGGTGTAATCACCAGAATTAATTAAAATTTCATTTTCATCAATCACGGTCTTGACTTCAAGGCCATACTTTTCAGCGAAAGCCTGATCACGATCATCGTGAGCCGGCACCGCCATCACGGCGCCCTCACCGTAGCCGATTAAGACATAGTCAGCGACATAAATTGGCATTTTGGCACCAGTAACTGGATTAATCGCGAAGCTTCCAGTAAAGACACCGGTCTTTTCCTTGTTTTCTTGGCGTTCGATTTCGGATTTTTTAATGGCATTTTTAGCATATTCTGCCACTTCGGCTTTTCGATCTTCGGTAGCAAGTTCAAGAGCGAGTGGGTGTTCTGGAGCAAGCACCAAGAAGGTGGCGCCAAAAATCGTATCAATCCGTGTAGTAAAGACCTTAATTTGACGAGTGGAATCAGCCACCCGGAAGACCACTTCTGAACCAACTGATTTGCCAATCCAGTTTTTCTGCATGGTTTTGATTTTTTCTGGCCAATCGAGACTATCAACATCGGCGAGTAGGCGATCTGCATAATCAGTAATTTTGAAGAACCATTGCTTCATTTTCTTTTTTTCAACTTCGGTACCACAGCGCCAGCAGTGACCATTTTCTACCTGTTCATTAGCAAGGACAGTTTGGTCGTTTGGACACCACCACTGATAGCTCTCTTTCTGGTAGGCTAGACCATTTTTAAATAATTGCAAGAAACACCACTGGGTCCATCGATAATATTCGGGATCGGAAGTATTAATTTCGCGTGACCAGTCAATGGCAAAACCGAGACGTTGAGCCTGTTTACGGAAGTTTTCGGTATTAATGCGAGTAGCTTCTTTCGGAGAAACACCGGTCTTAATCGCGTAATTTTCGGCTGGCAAACCAAAAGTATCGTAACCAAATGGACGTAGAACATTATAACCGTTCTGAGAATAAAAACGCGCTAAGGCATCGACGATCGAAAAATTACGCACATGCCCCACATGAAGACCTGCACCTGATGGGTATGGGAACATTTCGGCGAGATATTTTTTCGGTTTTTTCGAATTTTCTTCTGGCTTATAAGTTTCCTGTTCGGCCCAAATTTTTTGCCATTTTTGTTCGATTTTTAAGGGATTATAACGTTCCATTTAGCTCCTATTTTCTATATTATAACACTTTAATTCATAGAGTATCATCCCAGTGGCCACTGAAACATTAAACGACTCTTTGCGGCCCACCATAGGGATTTCGACAATAACATCTAATTTTTCACGAAGCTCCGTGGCAATACCATCAACTTCCTCACCGAGTATCAAGGCAACTTTTTGATTGATTTTACTATGGAAATTCGATGAATTAATCTGAATAAGCCGTGGATCGTCTAGGTTATTTTCTAAGCCAACTAACTGAAATCCTTCCGCGTGATATTTTTCTAGGGTTGGAAGAATATTATCAGTCGCTGCTAGATCTAGATAAGCCTCAGCGCCAAGCGCGGTCTTATGAATTTTGGCGGTAATATTTTCGGCGATATGCGGAAGTTGTTTCGATACAGGGAGCGGGCTTGGAGTGTAACCAGAAAAAATCACTTTCTCGACCCCCAGCCCTTCGGCGGTGCGCAAAATTGCTCCCACATTCAAAATGGAGCGAATATTATGCAAGATAAGATGGATTTCACGAGCCACGGCTTTACCTTTCTTTGAGTCTATTCAATATTGTTATTTTTTCCGTCAATGAAATTGCTTCAAGGTATTGATTCCAAATTTTAAATAACTCAGGGTCCTTTTCTTCTAGTAATTTACCCAAATATTTTGGTTGTGGCATATAGGTGCCATTAAGAGCTAGAGACATTTGAAGCGCATTTTGTAACACATAATTCGCATGAAGATAAAAAGCCAAGCTATTATTTTTATTAATGTCTTTTTCAGCTTTAGATAAATAATCCTCAATAGAATATTTCCACATTTTTATATCCTGCTCGCTATAGACCGGAGTGGAGGACAAGGTTAGCTTGGCGGAATCTATAAGCTCTGTGAGTTTTTCGGAAGATTTACTTGAAATAACTCTAGAGGTAGCAATCATAGTCGAGACATTGCGGTTCAGGAGTTGTCCATATTCCGACTGAATGTCTCTTTGGATATTTTCAAAATTATCCTTCTGAAACTCTACAGTAATCCCATCAATGACAGCTTCAGAACGTGCATCATTAAAAGTGTCATCGATTAAGAAAATATCAATGTCTGACTGTTCGGTCCAATCGGGATTTAGCACCGAGCCAAACAAAAGTATAGTATCGATATTTCGATATTGTAATTTGACCTTTTCAATGATTTGTTCGACCCGGGTATCCATGTTTTATATTATATAGTATCAGGGGTGATTTATATAATTTTTGGTCTTTCTGCTTCCACTTAGCATAAGATAGAAAACTGTTATGTTTAATGTTATAATCAAGAAATGGATAAGATAACACTAAACTGGCTCAATGAGCTTAAGGACAATAAGATTGCCGGACCAGACATCGACCGTTCAATGGCCTATGCTAAGGACCTCTTGAAGGGGCTTTCGACGATCAGTCAATTCTCCCAAGGCGTAACAATTTTCGGTTCTGCCCGAACTAAAGAAAAAGACGTTTACTATCAAAAAGCCATGAAACTTGGCCGCCTACTTGCAGAAAATGGCCATCCAGTGATCACCGGTGGTGGTCCTGGCATTATGGAAGCAGCGAACCGTGGCGCCTTCGAATATGGTGGTCGATCAGTGGGCCTAAATATCATTTTACCGCATGAGCAAAAAATCAACCCGTACCTTACTGACACCATGGAATTTCACTACTTCTTCGCCCGAAAAGTGATGTTAGTAATGTCGAGTAAGGCTTATGCTTTCTTCCCTGGTGGCTTCGGTACCCTAGATGAACTTTCTGAAGTTTTGATGCTGATGCAGGGCAAAAAGATGCCGAAGATGCCATTCTTCTTCATTGGAAAAGCCTACTGGAAGCCACTGATTAAGTTTTTCACTAACAAGATGCTGAAAGAAGGCATGATTAAGAAAGAGGACCTAAAGATTTTCAAGGTCACGGATGATGTGCGTGAAGTAGTTCTGGCCGCTAATAAGATTGGTCACCTGAAAATTGATCAAAATATTTACAATACTTTCAAATCAGTCTAAGACCCATCGGTTTTTTGATTTGTTTTAATTCAAGTGGATCGGTTTAGACAAAAACAAATTTTAGATTATAAAAAAATAGAGCCATCGAGCTCTATTTTTATACTTAGAATTTATTTTGAAAGCTTCTGCATATTAAAGTCTTTGGATTGGCATGGGATGAAGGTCTTCATCACCGTAAAGCGTGCCGGCTTGAGCGCCGATATAGGAAATCACTGAGGTGGCATTAGCGGTGGCAAAAATTAGGGCATCCTTAAACTTTTTACCATCCAGGGTGGCGGACAAAAATCCTGCACCAAAGGCGTCGCCTGCACCGGTGGTGTCTTTCGGAGTCTTCATTTCATATTCAGCGAGACGATAAGTTTCCTTACCGTTGGTAGCGATGGACCCACGAGCGCCGGCGGTGATAATCACGGTTTTAACATAACGAGCTAGTTTAACCAACAACTCTTCGAGGATTTCCCCGCCGATCAAGGTTTTCGCTTCTTTTTCATTCAAAATTAAAACATCGACATCTTGAAGTAGGCCTAAAAGTTTCTTCTTTTCGGCAATTTCTTCCATGCCGGGGTTCCACATAATCTTAATATCTTTTTCTTTGGCTTTTTCAAAAAACTTCAGAGCGGTATTCATATCGCCATTCAGACTGGTAACATAGAGCCAATCTGGATTAGACAGATCAAGATCAGAAGCTTCGAGCTTAGTAAAGCTTTCCGAAGCACCACGACAGGTTAAAATAGTACGCTTGCCGGTTTCAGAATCGAGCAAAATCACTGAGATGCCAGTCTTTTTGCGGGTAAAATTCAAGTAGCTAGTGTCGACGTTTTCGTTTTGGAGAAAATTCAAAATCGCATTGGCTGCACTATCACGACCAAAATTAGAAATCACAATAGTTTCGTGACCATGTCTAGCAAAATTCGTGGCAGCATTGACCGCACCACCGCCAACCTCGAAACTGTTTTTATCGATCGTCAGCTTCTCGCCGGTCTTAATCTCGCCAAGATCGTTGTGGTCGATCATATAGATGTCTTGCAAGACACTACCGAGGCAAACTACGCGACTCATAGGAAGACTCCACGTTTTTTGGCTTCTGCGACGAGAGCCTCATAGGCAGCCTTTTTATCTTCGGGTTGAGAAAGCGCAGAGCCAACATTAATCACATTTACTTCGTAATTCGCGAGCGCGCGCACGTTAGTCAGATTAGCACCGCCATCCCAACCAATTTCAACATCAGGTTTAATACCGCGAATAATCTTGACCTTTTCAGCCTGCAAAATATCGGCCTTGGCGCCCTGTTGGCCGAGATTGCCAGCAAAAATCAGAGCGTGGTCAGCGACTTCAAGATATTTTTTCACTAGACCCGGATAGGTGGTAGGTAGAATTGCCACCCCAGCCTTAATTCCAGCTTTTTCCAATTGCTCAAAAATAGGGAGTAGATCTTCCGAGGCCTCGGCATGAAAAATCGCCAGTGACGGATGCAGACGCAAGACCTCTGACAAGTGGTCGCTCGGGCGAATAGCCATGATGTGTAGGTCAAATTGAATACCGTTCGGTAGCTGAGAAATTGAACTTTCTGGCACGCTACGATTCGGTGTAAAAGTGCCGTCCATCAGATCAATCTGAATGCGCTTGGCAAACGAAATATAGGCCTTCATCTGCTCAACAAAAACATTCGTGTCATCGGTTAAAATCGTTGGTACGATAATTGTGTCCTCCCCCATATTTTTCCTTTTTAGTAAATATTTTCCTCGTCCAGGCGCTGATTACGACGAATGTAGCGTTCTTCTGGAATAAATGGCTCTTCTAAAAATCCTGTGACGGACGCTTCGATTTCTTCCTCCGACATGTAGTCTGAAGATAGGCAGAGGACATTGGCATCGTTATGCTTGCGGCCGATACGAGCGAGAGATTCCGTGTAGCCACAGATTGCACGAATGCCACGGAAGCGATTGGCTTGAATCGAAATACCATGAGCGGAACCACAGATAAGAAATCCACGCGCGGTAGGATTTTCGCGCACCGCACGAGAGACGGCAATTGCGGAATCATTGAAATCGTCGCCTGGCTGAATCGTGAGCGGACCTAAGTCTTTCACCTCAATATTTATTTCAGGATGGTGATTTTGATATTCGGCCAAAAAAGTCAGAAGACGTTGCTTAACGGTAAATCCACGGTGATCAGAGGCGACGTAAAGTTGCATTCTATTCCTTTCCAAAATCAGCAG
>JABCOY020000042.1 GCA_013333375.2 Candidatus Saccharimonadota bacterium
AGGGTTTGAGTCTCTGGATTTTTCGCCAAAATTACTACACCGGAAGTGTCGCGATCAAGACGGTGAACGAGAAGGCCGTAATCTTCTAGAGTCGGCTCTAACGTAACGGCGCCTTTGGCCATACTAAGTAAGCCAGCTGGTTTTTCGAGGACAATAACATTATCATCTTCGTAAATGGTTTTCGGTTTAAGATTTTCGACGGCGGTGGCTTTGACGTTCGTGTCTTTTAGAAAATCTGGAAGATTTAGCTCAATAATATCGTCTTCGTTAATCGCGGAATTTGGTTTAGTGACGGGAGTTTGGTTAATCGTGACGTAGCCGGATTTAATGAAGGTCTGTAAGGTATTACGATTATAATCTGGGTATTTCTCGACCAAAAAGTGATCCAGGCGGTGGCGTGGTTTTTTGGTGTCGATTTCCTTCAGCGTGACGTCGCCATTAATGACGCGTGAAAGTGAAGGTTTACTAAATTTTTTTCCAGTTCTTAACATTCTATATATTATGACATAATTTATGGATTTTGTATAGAGAAAAATCCGGATTTTAGTATCTTGGTGCAATCTCACGAGAATAGACCATGTAGGCTTGGCCGCTACTGAGGGATTGGCGGTAGGCCCAGAAGTAGGCATCGGCGCGGAGGGTGAAGATTTCGGCAGGGTGGATGGAGCCTTCGGCGTAGTAGGTGCCAGTAGGGCCGGTCTGAAGAGGGTGGGCACCAGCACGGCCGCCACCGGTGTGGGAGCCAGCGGTGCGATTTAGAATGAGCTTTCTCGCGAAGACCGGGCCAGTAATGGTGAGAGTTTCGTTACAGGAGAGGGCATTTGGATAGTGGTTATCGGAACAAGTATCGATTTGGTTGTCGCCAGTGTCTTCATCAAGAATCAGCCAGGCATCGATGTTGGTGACGTTGCTAGTGATGTTGATTTTCTTAGCAAAGATGAGGACTTGTGGGAAGTCGTCCACGGCATTGTAGGTTTCGTGGGCGATATTGATGTTGCGATCAATCGTGAGGGTACCATCGACGAACATAGCGAGAGTATTCATGAGCTTTTCACCGGTAGTGTTGCTCCTCGCGATGAGGTTGCCGCCGCGATCGAATTGGTAGAAATTGGCGGTGCTATTCATGGCGCTGAGGCTAGTGTCTCCCTGGTGGTAGAGCTGAGAGAGGCCGAGATAGTTCTTCGCAGAAGTCTCATTAGAGGTGAGACTGTTGATAGTATTGCTAGAATTTCGGATGATAGTGTCGCGGAAGCGGGCCTTGAGACGAGCGAGAACGGCGGAACCGATGCGGGAGATACCGGAATTGCCAGATTTATTATCGTTCGAAACCGTGAGTGGGCTTAAGGCGATTTGGTTACTTGCGGAATCTGCGCCACCATTTGGCAAATTGAAATTGTAATTTTCTTCGTAGCCTTGAATAGCGCCAGTGCCAAAGCCGTTAACTTTGCCGGCAGCTAGTGCGCTAAATTCCGTCCAAGAACCGAAAAGTTTAGTGGCAGCAGATGGGTAGGCGCCGAGACCACCACCGACGGCTTTATTGGAAACTGAGGTAATAATGGAGCCATTGGTGTAAATTCCGCCACCGAGAACTTGGAAATTTGGCTTCTTGGCAAGTGTGACGCAGGAGGCAGCGGAAATATGATATTGATTATTGCCGCCATTCATCGCGGAGCCACTGGTGTTATTTTCAATGGTATTTTCGGCTGAGTCGTGAGAAGCGGCTGGCCAGATGACAGAGCGGGTGCAATATTTTTTACCAAGGCCAGCGCCAGGGAGATTGTCTGGGATGGTACGTTCGTATAACTCAGTATTATTTTTTTCACCGGAAAAATTACCGCTTGTGTTTATGGTTCTTGAAAATTCGTCGACTAGATTACATTGTTCGGTGCCACTACAGATAGTATTACTGGCGCGAGTTTCTTCTTGAAGCCTAGATTCTGGATAATTCTCATCGACGATCATTTCGTAAATTTTGACGGTTTGATCAGGGCGAGTATGGGTAGCGTATGGGGTTTTAGAAATTAGTTCATTAGTACGTGAGGTGACGCCGTAATTGGCGCTAATATTGATTTTATTACCGATAAAACCAACACCGCCTTCGGAAGATTCGATATAGCTATGGATAGAAGTATTGAAATTATATGGGGTGTAGACAGAGGATTTTTTCTCAAGGTAGGTATCTTGGCCGTCGGAGCGGGTGGAGACGGTATCGTCAATGTATTTTCTAATATAATAATCTTCTTTTGGCCTACTGCATCCATTAGGGGTTGGCGTACATTTGGAGCCGGGTACAGGTCTCCTTTTTTTGAGATTTGTCTGATGACCCCACGAACCCAAACTCCCGCCATCTACAGCACTTTCATAGGAATCATTTTGATAATGGTTGACTTGTTTATTTTCTTTTTCCCAGGTGGTGTATTCATGATACCAAGCACGAAGATTGTTATAGCGAATACCTTGAGAAATTACAGTGCCAACTTCCGTGGTGTTCCCAGTCTTGGCGGCAGAATCACAACCGGATTGATAATCGAGGAATCCAGGTATTTGATAGCCAACTGTAAGTTTAGGTGTATTGATTTTATAATAACGAGTATCACAGGAATAGTTAGAGGAAGCTTTTTGGGTAGGCGAAAGTGCGGTGAATCCATAATCTTCGGCGGTAATGCCACTTCCGGTTACTGGTCTTGCGCTACTATTATTGATGGAGTGAATCTGTCCATCGTGAACTGGTGAATCACCAAAAAGATAATTGTTATTTCTGCCGCCATTTTTTTCGGCAAAAAT
>JABCOY020000043.1 GCA_013333375.2 Candidatus Saccharimonadota bacterium
AGAATTTGCGAATGGTGCGGAAAAACAGGGGTTTGTGCGCGGAAAAAATCTCTTTCTGATTCAAGATAGAAAAGAAGCCATCCGTAAGGCTCTGAGTCTGGCGAAAAAGAACGATATTGTATTGGTGCTCGGTAAGGGTCACGAAAAAACCATTCTGAGGGGAGACAAAGCGGTGCCTTTCGAAGACATTAAAGTAACTAGTCAGTTACTAAAAGAAATGCAAAAGTAGCAAGTAACAAGTAGTAAAAAAGTAAAAAAATAGACACCGTGAAGGTGTCTATTTGATTATTCAGTTTCTTCCTGATTAACTTCGAAGTCAGCAATACCGTTGATAATATGTTCTTTTGAAAGATTGAGCGCTTGGCCGATAGTAGCGGCGCAGGCCATGTAGGAAATATTCGGTTCCCCAGTGAGGAAGGAGGCGACATTGAAGCGATAGCCGTGATAGTTTAATTCAGCTTCCGAACCCTTCTTATAAAGTTTACTATTTTCAATACGCAAATCTGAATTATAGTCCGTACCGTAAGTTAAGGTATTGGTCACACCCTTAAAAACGGCAAAGTCAAGATAATGACGGTCGTCACGATTAAGCACGACTGAATCTGGATTCATGGAGAATAAAGTATTTTCGGCTTCGAGATATTCCTCAGCAGTGAGATCAGAGAGACTAGCTGGGACAAAATCCGTCAAAGCAGCGACCTGAATTGGCATCTTATAAAAGACATCCTTGCGCAAAGAATGAGCTGGCGCCGTCAAAACCAGATAATCGACATCAGCCTTCCAAGCGTCCTTAATAAACTTATAGAGATTACCAACCTTAATTTCTTCATCGGAAGCTAAGATTGCTGGACGAAAACCAGCCTGCTTCAACATGTAGTAAACATAATAAGCGGTCACAGTTTTACCAGTGGTGCCAGTGACACAAATAATTTTAAGGTCCTTCAAAATTTTTTCGTAATAGTGTGCGAGAAGTCTAACCTTGAGACTCTTCGGACGGGATTTGAGATTTGCTGCATTGTCCATATCTTAAATATACCACAGTTCGGGGCAAAAAATAAAACCAGAGATGAATTCTGGTTTTATTTATTTAGTTTATTTTAGCGCCAAAGTGAATCTAGGGTGTTCAAGCTATCCACGATACTATTAGTGCTACTTTTAATCAAAGAAGCGCTGATCAAAGTGATAGCAAGGGCGATACTCGCAGCAATAATAATATTAACGATTACCTTCTTATCATCCTTAAGTTCAAGCTCTTGGCTCATAGCTTCATAAACTACGAGACCGGAGAAAATCATACCAGCATAACCAATAGCACCAGCGATTGGAGCAGAGACATTCAAGATAAGTGGTGAAATCAGGCTAGCGGTAAGAATCCAAGCAAAGGAAGCTACGGAAACAATAGTAACCAAGCGGAAGTAATTCAACTGATTTTTCTTCATAATGAGACCAGCGAGGTAGTAAATACCAGCAATGGCAGCAATAGTGGCTAGAACAATCAAGAAATTACCGATGGTGTTTTGGAACCAATCGAATTTATTTAAGAGACTAAAATCAAGACCGGCTTTCTTAGTACCAAAAAGTGAAGCTGGACGAGAAACGGTTCTAAAAATAGCAAAAATTAAATTAAAGACCGTGTAGGTACCAGCAGCAATAACTGGAAGGAGCCAGCTATTATTAAAATCAGAATAACCTGCAATTCCCTTTTTTACACCAGTGACTGGGTTTTTAAAAACCGAGAGAATAAAAGAAACGGCTGGGATCTTTTTAAATTTCTCGAGGTTTTCGTTAATTTTTTCTTTAGCAGCACTCGCAGTGTTTTTGACTGAAGTGGTTTCTTTGGTGCTTGCAGGAGCTTTTTCCGAAGCGGTTTTTTCCATAGAAATCCTTTCTGAATAATTAAATACGTTTTAAGTATAACATAATAAGAATAGAGGTGAAACAAAAATCGGCTAGTGGTTAGCCGATTAGTTTTAGAGATTTAGGAATTTAAGTTAAATGATTAGTAGATCAGTTTTAGAGATTTAGGAATTTAAATTGAAGAGCTTGAGGTAGGCTTCGGTAACTTTGGCCGGCTCACCCTCTTCGATAATTTTGCCTTTTTCAATGAGAATAGCACGATCACAATAAGCCATCACATTTTCCATAGAATGAGTTACTAGGATTACGGTTTGCTTACCATGAAGTGAGGCGAAATAATCATTACATTTTTTCTGGAAGGCAGCGTCACCAACGGCGAGAACCTCATCGAGAATGAGAATGTCACCACGGGCACGAATCGCGATCGAAAAGGCGAGACGCACTTGCATACCAGAAGAATAATTTTTTAGTTTCTGATCCATAAATTCTGGAAGTTCGGCAAAATTCACGATGTCGTCATACATGGCATCCATTTCTTGATTAGAAAAACCAAGCATGGCGCCATTAAGGTAGACATTTTCGCGACCAGTGAGTTCAGGATTAAAACCGACACCAAGCTCAATGAATGGTACGAGTGAACCATCAATCTCAATCTTACCCTTGGTCGGAGTGTAAATCTGGGAGAGTAACTTCAAGAGAGTAGATTTACCAGAACCATTACGGCCGACGATACCGAGAAATTCACCATCATAAACCTTGAAACTAACATCATTCAAAACTTGCTGTTCAGTGTAGCCCTTAATGCCACGCAGACGATTAAAAATAACTTGCTTCAAGCCAAAAGAGCGCTCGGTAGGAAGTTTAAAAGTTTTGGAAAGATGCGAAACGGTGATGACTACTTTACGTTCACTAGTTTTAGTTTCAGAAGGATGATTGGACTTAGTTGATTTAGAGATTTTTTTAGATGATTTTTTAAACATTAAGCCTCCTCCGCAAAATATTTAGAGTGTTTTCGGAAGTAAATACTACCGATAGTTAAAATAAATAAGGTGATTAAGACTGGTAAAAAGCGCAAGAAAATATTATCAATAAAATTCCAAACGGTAATAGATTGATTAGTAATTAAAAGATACCTAGCATCTTGAATGACCTGGGCGATAGGATTGAGCAGTAAAACCTTGGCCGCTGCAACACTACTGGCGGAAACCATGGTGATCGGATAAATAATTGGTACTGCATAGAAAAGAGCCTGCATCAAGACTTCCCAAATGGAAGAAATATCGCGATATTTGACATTGATGGAACCGAGGAAAAAAGCAATACCAAGACTGAGTAGATAAAGCTCAAGAATCACCAGTGGTGCAAGAAGCCAAGTGAAGGAAGGCGTGACGCCATTGAGTAGGGCAAAAACGATAATCACACAGAGATTAATTAAGAAATTAATTAAGGCAGTGATGGTAGACGAAACGACGATAATCCACTTGGGAAAACTAATTTTGCGAAGTAGGTCACTCCGGCCGACGATAGCCTGAATACCTTGACTGGTACATTCCGAAAAGAAACTCCAAAAAACCGTACCGGTCATCAGATAGACCGAATAGTGTGGAATATCTCCACCCATTTTCAAAATTTTAGCAAAAACGGTATATAAAATGGCAAATAAAAGCATTGGACGAAGGACGGCCCAAAGATAACCGAGGACGGAACCTTGATAGCGAATTTTAAAGTCGGTCTTGACTAGTTCCTTCAGAAGAATGCTATTTTTACGGCTCCAAATTTTTGGAATATTCATAAATAAATTATATCATATGCGAGTTTTAACAAGGGTGCATGTTATAATCAAAACAAATGAAACCATTAATTTCTGTAATTATTCCAATCTATAATACGGGCGACTCGGCAGTCAAGTTGCTGAATAGACTCATCAAACAAAGTTACGAAAATCTAGAAATCATTTGTGTGGATGACGGGTCAAAGGACGGAAGTTTTGATTTAGTCGCGGAATTTATTAGGCAGAGTAGCTTAAAAAATAAAAATCTAAATATGACGATTCTGCGCCAAAAAAATCAGGGCGCCGCAGGGGCGAGAAATTTGGGGCTAAAAAAAGCTTCAGGTGAATACGTCACTTTTATCGATTCGGATGATGAAGTGAAGAAAACTCACATTGAAGATTTACTGAAGAGCTTAGAGAAAGATCCGAGAAATGCGCTTTCGGTTTGTGGATATGTTTATCGTCGTTTAAGAATGCAGACGGAAAAAAATTTCTTTACTAATGAAATCTGGACGGGACTGGAGGAAGTGAATTTTCGCGCTTATATTGTGAGTTTATTAGCGAGTGACGGCAGGATGTACGCGGCGATTAATAAAATGTTCCGACTTTCGGTGATTAAAAAAGCAAAAGTAGAATTTCCGGTGGGTTGGGATTTTGCAGAAGATACGATGTTTGTTTTACGATATTTGAAGGCGGCGGAAGAAGCTGGCTTTAATCGAATCGGAATGGTTCTAAAAGCCAATTATATTTATAACTATGGGACTGAAACTAGTACGGTAGCAAGTTCATCAATGAAATTTAGCAACTGGCAGAAATCTTTTCAGAATATTGCGACATGGGCGGAAGATAAAAAGGATTCGGCAGAAATTAAAAAGCTAAAACAGAAATGGCTAAGAAAATTATATCTGCGTTTTAAAATTTCCCACGCCTTAGCGGTGGCGAGAAGTGCAATGCCGCTGACAAAAAAATGGAAGTACCTAAATCCCTTATTACTTCCACTGGCAAGTCTGGCCGCGAAAATCCGTAAATAACTTTATTTAAATTTAATTTTGGGAAGAATGCGCGGAGTTCGCTTGGCGTATTCTAGATATTCTTGACCAAATTTTTTAGTTAACCATTTTTCTTCGGTTTTTTGCATAAGAACCGTAAGATATAAATAAAAGAAAAGAATAAATCCGAGCACAAATAAATTATGAGTGGTAATTAAAATTCCACTAAAAATAAAGAAAAAAGCAGTGTAAATCGGATGTCGCGTGATTGAATAAACTCCAGTAGTGACGAGTTTACCGGATTGAATTTCGTGGGCGATATTTTGAATTAACACGGCATAAATCCAGAAAAAGATACCGGTCAAAATTAAGATAGTACCGAGGAGGAGGAAAAATAAATCGAAATGCAGAATTTCACCAGCTTGAAAAAATCCTTGCCGTTTCAAGTGAAAAGCCAGTACGGTAATTAAACTACAAGTAATTACATAGATTGGCCCCACACCGAAAACCGGCAAGGATGATTTTTTCATAAGACTCCTTTATTTGGCGGAATCGAGGAAGTTAATCGTATCGCGCATCGCGTCCTCAATAGTGTGCGTAGTTTCCCAGTTCAATTCCCTCTTAGCTTTAGAAGGATCAGCGAAGATTTCGGCAAGATCACCTGGACGACGGTCAGCAAAATGATGTGGTAGGGCAGCATGATTAGCTTCTTCGAAAGCGTGCATGATTTCAAGTACAGAGGTACCGCGACCAGAACCGAGATTATAGATGGAAGTACCGGTCTTGGCGAAAGCTTGCATAGATTTTAAGTGACCAAGAGCGAGATCGACGACGTGAATGTAATCACGAATACAGGTACCGTCACGAGTATCATAATCATTGCCGTAGATGGCGAGTTCTTTAATTTCACCACTTCTGACTTTCATGACGATTGGCATGAGATTATTTGGAATACCGTTTGGATCTTCACCAAGTAGACCAGATTCGTGAGCACCAACTGGATTAAAGTAGCGCAAGATTACCACGGACATTTCTGGACGAGCCACCGCTTCAGCTTCTAGGATTTTCTCAATCACGTGCTTGGTTTCACCGTATGGGTTAGTGATAGCGACACCGGTAGTAAGATCTTCGCTAAGTTTGCCGGAATTCTTTGCGCCGTAAACGGTAGCAGAAGAGCTAAAAATGATTTTATTGACCTTAAATTCGGCCATACATTTCAAGAGATTGACAGTACCCTGAACGTTGGTTTCGTAATATTCGAGGGGTTTTTCGATAGATTCAGCAACCGCCTTTAACCCTGCGAAGTGAATGACTGCTTCAAAATCGTGAGACTGAAAAAGTTCACGCATACCTTTAAGATCTAAAATATCAATCTTGTGAAATTC
>JABCOY020000044.1 GCA_013333375.2 Candidatus Saccharimonadota bacterium
CAAACAGGGAACTTGTATTGTTTTTTATCCAGATCCAACCATTTTTAAGGAAACTACGACTTTTGATTATAACTGGGTGTCACATTACGCCAGGCACCAGGCCTACCTCACTAAGGGAATTTTAATTTCGGTCTTTGATGAACGTACGGGTGCGAAAGAAGCCTTCTACTTCGAAGGTGGGATTAAGAGCTACGTGAAGCGTCTAAATAACGGCAAAGAAGTGCTTTCAGATACGATTTTCTATGTTGATAAACAGATTGAAGATTCGGAAGTGGAAATTGCCGTTCAATATAACGATACGTATGCGGAAACCATGAAGCCATTTGCTAACAACGTTTTGACCCCTGAAGGTGGTTCACATGTGGTAGGTTTTCGTACGGCTTTGAACCGCGTACTAAATGATTATGCGCGTAAGAATAATCTTTTGAAGGAAAAAGAAGATAATCTAACCGGTGACGACATTCGCGAAGGTTTGACGGCGGTGATTTCGGTGAAATTGCCTAACCCAGAATTTGAAGGTCAGACCAAGAATAAATTGGGTAATCCAGAGGTGCGTGGCTACGTCGATAAGGTGATGAGCGAATACTTCGGTTACTTCCTCGAAGAAAATCCAGCGATTGCAAAAAAGATTGTCGGTAAGGCAACTTTGGCAGCACGTGCGCGCAAGGCGGCAAGAGCAGCGCGCGATAACGTGATTCGTAAGGGTGCATTTGAAGGCTTGAATTTGCCTTCGAAATTGGCCGACTGTTCTTCGAGGGACCGTTCAGAGTGTGAGCTCTTTATCGTAGAGGGTAACTCGGCCGCAGGTTCAGCAAAAGAAGGTCGTAATTCGAAGATTCAGGCGATTTTGCCACTACGTGGTAAGGTGTTGAATACCGAGCGCGCGAGATTAGATAAGATGTATGCGAACGCGGAGCTGGTGTCTTTGATTAAGGCTTTGGGCGTAGGAATTGGTGATCAGTTCGATATTTCTGGACTACGTTATTTTAAGATTGTCTTCATGACCGATGCCGATGTGGATGGTGCGCATATTTCGACGTTGCTTCTGACTTTCTTCTTCCGTTATATGCCAGAGGTGGTGAAGGGTGGACATGTCTATTTGGCGAAACCACCACTGTTCGGCTTGATTAAGGGTACGGGTGCGAACCGTAAAATTGATTATATTTACGATGAAGCAGCTTTGGAAGAGAAATTGACTCAGCGTATCGAAGAACGTGTGAAGGAAGGCTTGAAGATTAATCCAGAAGACGAACGCTTCAAACAGGCTGGCTATACCGCACAGCAGCGCTTTAAGGGTCTTGGTGAAATGAACGCGCAGCAGCTTTGGGATACGACAATGAACCCAGACAATCGCGTGTTGATTCGTGTGAATATCGAAGATGCAGAAAAAGCGGATGCGATCTTTACGAAATTGATGGGTACGGAAGTTGAACTACGTAAAAACTTTATTCAGTCGCGTGCCGCCTCAGTTAATATTGATGATTTGGACTTCTAAGGAAAGGATGAGAAATGACGAAAAACGATAAAAAAGTTCCACAAGAGCCAAATGACGAAAAAATCAATGCTGAGATGAACGCGGCAGAAAATGTCGCAGAAGGAATGATTGAGGAAGCTACAGAGGAGATGGAAGATGCTCATCTGGGCGGACTAACCGCGCACCGTGCGGTGGACGGGGTCGAAGAATTGACCGTTGAGAACGTGATGGAAGATTCCTTCCTGCGTTATTCGATGTCGGTGATTATTGACCGTGCCTTACCAGATGTGCGTGACGGTCTGAAGCCAGTGCATCGCCGTATTCTATATGCAATGTATAAAAACGGTTGGCGTGCGCCACATGCGACAGTGAAGTCAGCACGTATCGTTGGTGAAGTAATGGGTAAATATCACCCACACGGTGACTCTTCAATTTATGACGCGATGGTGAACTTGGCGCAACCTTGGAAGATGCGTTACACCTTGGTGGAAGGTCAAGGTAACTTCGGTTCGATGGATGGTGATGATCCAGCGGCTTCACGTTACACCGAGGCTAGAATGGATAAGGTGGGCGCTGAGCTTCTGGCAGATATCGAGAAGGAAACCGTAGATTTTCGTGATAACTTCGACGGTACAGAGAAAGAGCCGGTAGTTTTGCCAGCAGCCTTGCCAAATATTCTTTTGAATGGTCAAATGGGTATTGCGGTCGGTATGGCAACCAATATTCCACCACATAACCTCGGTGAAGTAGTGGATGCGACGGTGGCTTTGATCGAGAATCCAGAAGCCAGCCTAGAAGATTTAATGAAACACGTAAAGGGGCCAGATTTTCCAACAGGTGCCGAAGTTTACGGTGGTGCGCCGATGAAACAGGCTTATGCAACCGGTAAAGGTTCGGTGACTATTCGGGCGGTGGCCAATATTGAAGAACGCAAGAATGGTCGCTTTAATATTGTGATTACCGAAGTACCTTACGGTATGAGTAAGGAAGGTTTCATCGAGAAGGTTCGTCAATTAGTCTTGGATAAAAAATTGACTCACATTGCGGACGCACGTGATGAATCGGCGCGTGGTAAGATTCGCGTGGTGGTGGAGTTAAAGAAAGATGCTTATCCAAAGAAGATTTTGAATCAGCTCTATAAGATGACGGATTTGCAGACCAATTTCCACTATAACGTTTTGGCTTTGGTGAATGGAATTCAGCCACGCATTATGGGGCTCAAGGAAATTTTGGCAGAGTTCATTAAGCACCGCCAAAAAGTGATTCGTCGCCGTACGGAATATGATTTGCGTAAGGCTAAGGAACGCGCGCATATTCTTGAAGGTTTGAAGATTGCGCTGGATAACATCGATGAAGTGATTAAAACGATTCGTGAATCGTATGATGATGCCGATAAGCGTTTGATGGAACGTTTTGGTTTATCAGAGATTCAGGCTGCAGCGATCTTGGCAATGCAACTACGTCGTTTGCAAGGCTTGGAACGCGATAAAATTGAGGCGGAATTACAAGAATTGATGGCTCTGATTGCGAAGTATGAAGAAATTTTGGCAGATGAAGCGAAGATTTTGAACGTAGTGAAGGAAGAACTCCTAGCTATGAAAGAAAAATACGGCGATAAGCGTCGCTCGAAGATTTTCAATCATGAACTAGGTAAGTTCTCGGAAGAGGAATTGATCCCAGAAGAAGAAAGTGTGATCTTGCTCACGGCAGAGAATTACATCAAGCGGGTGTCACAGACTGATTTCCGCCGCCAAAACCGTGGTGGTAAGGGTAAGCGGGGAATGACTACAAAGGAAGAAGATGTAATTTCACAGATTTTAACGACGAACTCACATGATTTCCTCTATATCTTCACTTCACAGGGCCGTATGTTTAAGATGAAGGCCTACGAAGTACCACAGGCTTCTTTGACGGCGAAGGGTACGGCAGCGGTGAATCTGTTGAATATGCATCCAGACGAGAAGATTACGGAGATTATTAAATATAACGAAGATAATCAGCAGTCGGACGATAAGAGTGATGATGAGGCGGATGAATACCTCTTTATGGCGACTAAGAACGGTACGATTAAGAAAACCGCGATGAAGAACTACGCGAATGTGCGTTCGAATGGTCTAATTACGATTAAATTGGACCCAGGGGATGAACTGAAGTGGGTGAAGCCAACTACAGGGAAGAATGATATCATTATTTCTACCTCAGCTGGTCAAGCAATTCGCTTTAATGAAGCCGACGTGCGCGCGATGGGTCGTTCGGCGATGGGTGTGCGTGGTATGCGTCTCCGTCCGAAAGATGAAGTGGTAGGGATGGATATTGTGACCGATCCAAAGCAAAAATTGATCGCAGTTTCGGCCAATGGTTACGGTAAGTCTACGTTGGTGGCTAATTTCCCAACTCATAAGCGTGGTGGCGTAGGTATCAAGGTGGCGGCCGTGACGGCAAAGACTGGTCCAATTGTGGCGGTACACACGCTAGATCCAGAAGCCAGTGAGGTGATTATGATGTCATCGAACGGTCAGGCAATTCGTGTGGCGGTGAAAGATATTCCGACACTTGGCCGAGCCACTCAAGGGGTTCGTATTATGCGAATGGCAGAAGGTGACACGGTGGCTTCAATTGGTATCGTTTTACCAGAAGAAAAAGATGAAGAAGAGACTAACGAATAATTAGGTCTTTAGAAAAAAGTACGCGTCTAGCGTACTTTTTTGTGGGGGGTGTGGGTGGTTTTTGGGTAGATTTTGGATGGAGTTTAGGTGTGCTTTTGAGCGGATTTTTGAGTAAAATTTGGACCGATTCTTGACGGATTTTGAGATTTTTTTGCGTGGCATAACTTGCTTATGACAATTGATAACTTGCATATGCTAAAAATTTTTTGGGGGATTTTACCTCTGTTAATTTATTTTTGGAAATGCTTATGGTTGTGATTTTTGAGATTTTTCGCTATGGTGCAGGTAAATAAAACAGTGAGGTAATATGAAAAATCAGCAAACAAAGAAAATAAAAAAGACAGTGCTAGGAATTTTAGGATTCAGTATGATGACACTTGGGCTGGGACTTGGATCAAATTCGACGGTTTTTGCGACATTGAGAAAAACCGAATTGGTTGATAGAAATATCGTGCTTTCGGGGATTGTAAAAGAAAATGTGAAGCAAGATTCTGAAAAAGAGGTGAGTCGGGATTCTGAGTTGGGGCATGCTGGAAGTGGGGCAGAGAATGAGAATACTGATGGTGAAAATTTAAAAAATACGACTTCGGAAGAAGGAGTTTTAGAAGGTGAAGCCTCAGAAGGTGAGCTCGAAGGGACCGATGCGGAGGAGGGGGAATTAGATGAAAAAGAAATTTCAGAAGTGCCAGTGTTGGGTCAGGTCGGTCAAACTTTGAAGGATTTTTGGTGGATTTTGGCAATTTTAGGGGGATTAATCAGCTTTCTTCTAGTCTTCTTGTTTATTAAAAAGAAAGGAAAACGAATTCACCACTCATAATAGTAATTATTTCTCGCAAAATAAATTCTCATTTTTTCTCTCAAAATGAGTGGTGAAACGAAGAAAGTGTACCTTAAAAATAACTAATCTTGGACAAGAATACTCGGAGTTCGGGTATTCTTGTTTTTTCTTCAGTGTGGTAAGATAGAGGTATGGAAAGCTGTTATGTTTTTTTAGCATTCGTCTGTGGCTGGTTTATCGCACAGTTTTTCAAACTAATTGTGTTTGTGATTAAAACTCGCGGAAAAGCGAAATTTTCGGAAATACTATATTATATGATGAAATCTGGTGGGATGCCATCTGGCCATACAGCGAGTTTTTCGGCGGTGACTGGCACGATTGGTTTTTTGTCTGGATTTAATTCGACAGTATTTGCACTTGCGGTATGTATGACTTCGATTTTGATTTACGATGCGACCAATGTGCGTCATTCGGTGGGGGAACACGGTGAAATTATTAATCAGCTGATTGATGAGAAGAATTTGAAGTCAAGTGAGGCGGAAAAAACCGCGCATCTACGCGTGGTGGAGGGGCATACGGTGCCGGAAGTGGTGGCCGGATTAATTTTAGGTATATTAATTTCTATTGCAATCAATTTTCTAGTCATAAAATAAAAGGGAATTGACGGGCAAAATCGAGCAAATAACGTAAGGAAAGTACGAAAAAAGCGGAAAATTGTCGGAAAATTAAAAAATCTTAAAAAATCTTGCAAAATTGTGTTGACATTTCTAATTTTCTCATCTATTATAGAAACATCCTCATGAGCAAACGGGAAACCAAATGAACATGAGGGACGAATTTTAACAATTCAGTTGTGCAATTATTAAAATAGATTTATTTCTATTTTTATCATCGTCAGTTAATTTATGAATATTTGAGTTTTCAAATTTAAAATTCAAGGTCTGAGGACCTTTAATGGAGAGTTTGATCCTGGCTCAGGATGAATGCTGGCGGCATGCCTAATACATGCAAGTCGAGCGGTAGCATGGCTTCACCGTTTCCTTGACTCACTTGGCCTTATGCGAGTGGATAGATTCGAGGGAACCGTGAAGCTGATGACGAGCGGCGGACGGCTGAGTAACGCGTGAGAACATACCCCAAAGTGAGGGATAACTAGTCGAAAGATTAGCTAAAACCGCATGTGATCTTTGGATTAAAGCATTTATGCGCTTTGGGAATGGCTTGCGTACGATTAGATAGTTGGTGAGGTAAAGGCTCACCAAGTCGACGATC
>JABCOY020000045.1 GCA_013333375.2 Candidatus Saccharimonadota bacterium
GGTAACAGAGGTGGCACCGCAGGCGAGATCTAAACCAATGCGCAGACCGGAAAAATCAGGCTTTTGGCGTACTGAGGTGGTAGCTGGACCAAATTGGGCGAGATAAGTGCGGAGATGGTCAAGATAGCGCGAAAGAGCGTCTTCATGAAGATCTTCACGAAATTCTGGACTATGCACATCAAAACCAGATTCATTTTCCAGGGCATTTTCGATAGCATTCACACCAGACTGCGAAAGTTTAATACCGTAAGAGTATTTTTTCACCAAGTGGGAAAGATTTTCGCCAGAATCATTAGTGCCAGTGCCAGAAAAAGCTACGCCGCCTGGCATGGTAGCCTCGAGACCACCGATTGTGTCACCACGTTCGAAAATTTTAATACCATTATCGGTGTAGGGATTATGGGAAGCGGTGATATCAATAGCTAGGTCGTAACCCATTTCATAAAAAGCGTAATTAATCGCCGGGGTCGGTAAAACACCCACCGTACCGTGATCAATCCCGACAGTTTCCAGAGCTTCCTCAAAATAACGAATCATCCACTCAGTGGATTCACGCGTATCGCCACCAATTAAGACCCGAGCTGGACGTTCGAGGCCACTTTCGTCCTCTTTCGCATTACCTAAATAGCGCACAATACCGAGAGTAACGGCTTGAATAAAGCCAGGGGTAAAAGCTTCTGCCTTTTGTCTAATACCGTCAGTACCGAAATATTTGATTTTACCTTTCATAACACTCCATTTTCAACTAGTTTCTATTATACATCTTGGAGGTAAGCGGCGCAAAGATTAGTGTTTAGCAAGTAATAACATATATTCAATAACTTTCAAGACATCTTCTTCGGTACTGCCACGAGAGAGATCGGAAATCGGCGCATTGAAACCCTGAAGAATCGGTCCAGCAGCCGTAAAGCCACCGAATTGTTCCATGGATTTATAGAGAATATTACCAGTATTGAGGTCTGGCACAATCAAAGTATTAGCGAAGCCAGCGACAGGAGAATCTGGGGCTTTTTTCTGGCCGATGCGCGGATTAATCGCGGCATCGAGCTGCAATTCGCCATCAACTAAGAGCTCAGGATGAGAGGCTTTAAGTTTGGCGATGGTTTCTTGGATCAAATCAATGGTCTCGTCGCGACCACCGGAACCCTTGGTGGAAAAACTAAGGAAGGCAACCTTCGGAATAGGGAAAATTTTGCTGGCGGTTTCGATAGTCTGGACGGCAATATCATAAAGTTGATCAGAGGTAGGATGTTTACAAGCAGCCGCATCAGCAAGTACATAAGTTTCATTTTCACGCTCCAGGATGAAACTAGCGGAAAAAGTTGGCTTCAGGAGATTACGTGGATTTTTCACCCCGATGAGATCACGACAAGCCAAAATTACATCACGCGAGGAATAATCAATGCCAGCAATTAGAGAATCGGCGAGCTGATTTTTCACCGCAAGACAGGCATGTTCAATAGAATCGGCACCAACTAGCTCAAAATCAGGAAATTTTTCGCGAGCTTTTTCGATGGCAGATTTAATAATGGGATTTTCTAATTCGGGGAAGACGATGCGTGTTTTCATGTTCTAATTATAACGAAGAAATGAAAAAAGAGGCTAAAACTTAGCCTCTTTTAGAAGTTGTGTGTTGCTTAATTTTGTCATTTTGTCATTTTAGCCGACATTGCAGCTAGGTTCGCGGCGGTAGGACACATCATAGTCATCCTCATTTTTAATGGCGGTGATATGACCGTGATTTACTCCGTCTGGATGCCATTGACCGCCATAATAGAGGTCAATTCTACCCTGTCTAGAAACTAGCTTAAATTCGCTACCGGTAGGCACTCCAAACAAATGAAGTAACTTATCGAGATAAGACTTAATCCTAATATCTTCCGAGGAAGTTAGGCTTTCAATGAAGCTTTTCTTCTTCTGATAGATGGTGTCTTTCTCGCTATATTCCTCCTTTCGTTGGGAAAAGATTTTTTCCCAAGTAATTTTTTCTTGCTTAGTCTCCTCAAACTCATCCCTAATCCTGCAGAGTTGGGGGTGTAGCTTGGGGTTGTAATAAGCATTCTTCTCGCTGATCAGCTGATTTTTTTTTCTTGATAAGATCAAGATGTTCCTTTTTTAGATCCTGATTAGCTGGGTCCTGTTTTTGAGATTCGAAATTCTGTTGGATCTGAGTGATAATTTGCCCGGTTTCATCGTAAAGCTTTGCAACTTCATCTCCGCCAAAATCGCTCATCATTTTCCTTAGTTTTTCGATCTCAGTGTTAGCTTCCTTACACTTCTTCTCGGCTTCGTCCATCAATCTTTTCGCAGATTTGACTTCCTGAAGCAGAGCATCAAGCTCGATTTTCTCTTCCGCTAGAGATTTCATGACTCCACCTCCCTTTCTTGCGAGTCAATAAGTAACAAATAAGCATATAAAACTCCTTGTCAAAGAACTAGCCGTAGCCAATTTGTCACTAGAGTAACACAGGTATTATATCATATTTTTATAAAAATTCAAAATTTTTGGCAAAAAGTGCTGGGTAGAGGACGGGAACTAAGTAAATATGCAAGGCATTCGGAAGGCCCGAGAAGAAACAAAC
>JABCOY020000046.1 GCA_013333375.2 Candidatus Saccharimonadota bacterium
CCGTTTACTTTGAAAGAAATTCAGGAACGGGACTATACGGAGGTGGAAAATATTGAAAAAGGTGGGCCAATCGCGATGGCGGATTATTATATTCTGAATGACGGTAGTGTGGCGGAAATGAACGAAAAAATGGCAGAAATTTTAACGAGGATGGAATTTTAATGAAAAAATTGGTAATCATTGATGGAAAAAGCGTTTTTTATCGTGGTTACTACGCGATGGGAAATTTGGCGACCTCGAAAGGGGAGCCGACTTCGGGAGTGTATGGCTTTGCGGTAATCGCGATGGAAATCGTGCGTAATATTCAGCCAGACCAGGTGGTGGTGGCGTGGGATAAGGCACACACTTCGACAGCAAAGCGCCTCGCAATTTTTAAGGATTATAAGGCGGGGCGAGTAAGGCCACCAGAAGATTTTTATACACAGATTCCTTTGCTTCGGGAATTAATTTCGGCATTGTCTTGGGGTTTCATGGAAGTGGATGAATATGAGGCGGATGATATTATCGGTACCTTGGCGCGCCAGGCGGATGAGGCGGGGGACTATATGACCTATATCGTGTCTTCGGATCTTGATATGTTGCAGATTGTAGATGAAAACACCAAGATGTACCGAATTCTGCGGGGTTTTTCGGATCTCGAGGAGATGGATATTCCGGCAATTGAGGAAAAATACGGAATCTTGAAGTCGCAGTTTTTGGACCTGAAGGCGCTGAAGGGAGATAATTCAGATAATATTCCAGGGGTACCAGGGATTGGCGAGAAAACTGCAGTGAAATTATTAAATGAATATGGTAGCTTGGAGGGGATTTATGCGCATATTGAGGAAATTTCGGGGGCGACACAGAAGAAATTGATTGCTGGACGCGAATCAGCTGAGATGTCTCTTAAGCTTGCGAAAATTATGACCGACGCGCCGGTGAAGCTTTCGGATATTCCGGCTTTGAAATTAGATTTTTCGCGAATTTCAGAGGTTTTTAAGCGTTTAGAGTTTAATAATTTGCTGAAAAAACTAAAAATCGAAAATGGGCTTTCAGATAAGGATGCTGAGACGGAAGTTAGAGAGGTGCCTCGAGTGGAAATTCCGGAGGGGATGCTAGTCGCGAGCAATATTAAGGACTTGATGCATGAAAATGCCGAGTTTCGTGAGCGGGTTTTTCAGGCGAAGAGGCTTTGGGATTTGGATCAGGCAGATTTTCTATTAAATCCATTACGCCGTACAGGGGTAGAGGGAGTTGGTACGATGGAAGAAGTGCTGACCGGCGCGTATTCGGAAGTGACATTGAACAAATTTAGTGAACAATATTTAGCGCTTTCTAAAGATAAAAAATTGAACACAATTTTTACGGATTTCGATATGCCAGTAGTGCCGATTCTCTATAAGATGGAAGCGACGGGGATTTTGTTAGACCGAGAATATTTCGAGGGTTTGAAGAGGGAATTTGAAAGGAAAGTATGTGAAATTGAACAAAAAATTTATGAGCTTTCGGGCGAACAATTTAATGTCAATTCGCCACTTCAAATGTCACAAATTTTATTCGAAAAACTGGGTCTACCAGTGAAAGGTATTAAGAAAACTTCGCGAGGTTATTCGACAGGGGCGAAAGAGCTGGAAAAACTCAAAGACGAGCATCCAGTAGTCGCGGAAATTATTCGTTACCGAGAAACGATGAAGTTATTATCGACCTATATTGCACCGCTGATTGAACAGGTGGCGGCGGATGGACGCATTCATTCGACGTTTACACAGAATGTGACGGCGACGGGGCGACTTTCGAGTTTGAATCCGAATTTGCAGAATATCCCGGTGCGCAGCGAAGAGGGGAAGAGAATTCGCCGAGGATTCGTGGCCCCAGAGGGGAAAGTGCTAGTTTCGGCAGATTACTCACAGTTTGAATTGAGGCTCGCGGCGGTGCTCGCGGGAGACGAAGCTTTGGTATCAGACTTTAACCACGATGTCGATATTCACACGAAGACGGCGGCGGAAGTTTATCAGATTCCGATGGAAGAGGTGACGAAGTTGCAACGTCGCGTGGCCAAGGTGATTAATTTTGGTATTATGTACGGGATGAGTCCGAAGGGGCTGAGCGATGCGACGGAGATGAATTTCTTTGAGGCGAAGCGATTTATTGATGAATATTTTAAGGTGCGTCAGAAAATTTATGCTTATCTGAATCAGACTCTGGAAGAGGCGCGGGAAACGGGCGAAGTGAGAACTTTTTATGGTCGTAAACGCCCGACACCAGATGTGAAATCTTCGAACTTTATTATTCGCAATGCAGCAGAGCGGGCAGCGCAGAATATGCCGATTCAGGGGACCGAGGCGGATTTGATGAAGCGAGCGATGATTTTCGTGGATAAGAAGTTGCCGGAGGGGGCAAAATTGGTACTGCAAATTCATGATTCTTTGGTGGTGGAATGTGACAAGGCGGATGAAGAGGCGGTGAAAGAAATTTTACAAAAAGAGATGGAAGGGGTGGCACCAGAGTTGAAGATTAAACTTAAGGTAGAAGTAACGGCGGGGCAGAATCTCGGAGAACTATGACGATGAAGCTGGAAATTTATCAAGGTGCGGAGGGGGAGGTCTTTTTCGATGTGGACGAAATGAACCAGACGATTTGGGCGGAACAGGGAAAGATTGCCGAGCTTTTTGAGGTGGATCGTACGGTAATTTCTAGGCATTTACGTAATATTTTTGCTGATGAAGAATTGGAAGCGGGAAAATGCGTCAAAGAAGAGGTGGAAGAGCGTCTCGAGGGTAACCGCCGGATTGCACGTAAGATTAAAAAGTATAATTTGGATGTGATTATTTCGGTGGGTTATCGAGTAAATTCGAAAAAAGCTACGAAATTTCGTATTTGGGCCTCCTCAATTATTAAGCGTTATATGACGGAAGGGGTGGCGGTTAATTATGATTTGGTGAAGAAGTTGCCGGACGGAAGTGAAAAACTACAGAATCTAGAGGAGACGCTGGGGATTGTGCGCAGGATGTTGACGGAAACTAGCTTGAGTGCGAATGAAGCGAATGGAGTGCTCGAGGTGGTGACGAAATATGCGGATAGTTTTGCGACAATCTCAGAGTATCTGAACAATAAAATTATTTTTTCAGTAGATACCCGGGCGAGAAGAGATTTGAACGAAGTGGAGATTGAAAATTATATTTCAGACCTACGCGAGAGATTGAATGAGAGTGAAAATTTTGGGGTGCTGGCGGAAAATAATAGAGGCGAAACGCTAATTTCGGCCCGAATACAAAATTTGTTCGAACGAAACGACTCGGTGGCTAGACGAGCGGCGAAATTGCTGTATTTTATCGTACACGAGAAACCGTTTCTAGAGGGGAATCAGCAGATTGGAGCGTTACTTTTTGTGGTTTATTTGTCAGTGAACTTCTTTCAATTGAATGAACAGGGGGAGACGAAGCTCTCGGATCGAGCTTTGACGGCTTTGGTGCTTTTGATTGCAGAAAGTCAGCCGGAAGAGAAGGAATTGATGCTGAATTTGATTTGTAAATTGCTTGATAAATAAAAATGGTATAATAAGAGGAATGAAAGAATTAATTGCGACTTTTAAGGAAGCCTATCAGAAGGAACGTAGTCTGGTAATTTTTCAGGCAATACTTCTGATTCTATCTTTGGCTTTTCTGATTTTTTCGGCATTGAATTTGCAGCCAAATGCCTCAATTGTAAAAATTAGCTACGGGGATATCGGGCGTTATCAAGGTGGAGAATGGTCTTCGATGGCGAATTCTGGGGGTTATCATGATGGATCTTGGCAGGCGATGCTGATTTTTCCGATTTTAGCCTTAACTTTGGGGGTATTACATAATCTGTTAGCGCTGAGGATTTTCGAGAAAAAGGGCGCGGCGGTGTCAAAAATGTTTATATGTATTTCACTAGGTATTTTGGTGTTAGGCTTTTTGGTTTTCATTAGATTACTGGGCGAAAGTTAATTAATTCGGATATTGCAAGGATGAAGAAACAACAGAGGACGCAGAAAAAGGCGCAACAAAATACGCAGAAATCGGTTTGGGATAGCTTGGATTTACCACAGGGGAAACGTACGAAGCTTTATCGTTTCTTTGAGATTCTACCCGGATTTACTTCGTATATGATTTTGATTCTTTTGGTGGTATTTTCGCTGATTAGTCCAGTGCTGGGTTCTTACTATCTGTTATTTATTATTGCTACGACCTTAGTAAAGGCAGTGGGAATTACTTTTCGTACTGTACAGGGGTATCAGGCTTCGAAAGCTTCAGAAAAAGTGGACTGGCATCAGAGATTTTTGGATTTATATGATCCACATGCGGCTTATGAAAAATATCATCGAAAAAAGAGTACTGAATTTGGTTTTGATAAGCATGTGAGAAATCTGAAGATGCTAGCAACCGGCCGGGATTTGGTGGTGTCGGAAAAAATGCTAGACGAAAATGGTAAGGTGCTGAAGGTAGAATTCCCAAAACCAGGAGATATTTATCATGCGGTGATCATGGTGGCTTACAATGAAGGTCTTGAAACTTTGATCCCGACGGTAGAGGCAGTGAAAAATACTACTTTTGATAATAAAAAAATAATTTTAGTGTTCGGCTACGAAGAGCGCGGTGGGGAAGCGATGAAGGAGAACGCGAAACAGTTATATGAAAAGTTTAAAGACGATTTTTATGCTTTTATTCCAGTGATGCATCCAAAAGATTTGAAGGGGGAAATCCAGGGTAAGGGGCCAAATTTGGATTATGCGGCGGAGGAGCTGGCGAAATTCTTGCGTAAGGAGAAGATTGATTTTGCGAACGTGATTGCGACTTCTCTAGACTCTGATAATAAGATGCATAAATCATATCTAGACAATGTGGCTTATGAATTTGTAGTGCATCCAAATCGTCAACACTTGAGCTATCAACCAGTTTCGTTGTTTACCAATAACATCTGGGAGACGCCGGCGCCGATGCGAATTATCGCGGTTTCGAACTCATTTTTCAATATTATTTCCTCGATGCGCGTGCATACCTTGAAGAATTTTGCTTCACATTCGCAGCCTTTTTTGGCTTTATCGAATATGGGCTACTGGAGTAAATTGACGATTGTGGAAGATGGCCACCAGTATTGGCGCTCACTATTTTACTTCAAGGGCGATTACAGTGTGAAGCCGATTCATATTCCGATTTATCAGGATGCAGTGCTGGAAAATGGTTTATGGAAGACCCTGAAAGCGCAATTTATTCAGCTTCGACGCTGGGATTACGGAGCTTCCGATGTGGCTTATGTGGGGGTGAGGACTTTTTCGAAGGACCGCTTGGAACGTACCGGGATGAAATTCTGGCCATTGTTTGTAAAATTTGCCAGACTCCTTGAAGGTCACGTAACTTTAGCTTCGATCTCACCGATGGTGGCGTTTGGTGGTTGGGTACCAAAATTACTCAACGCTTCCTCGAAGGAACTCTTAACCTTTAACTTGCCAAATACAATTTCTTATGTGCAATTATTCGCTTCGATTGGTTTAATGGCGACGATTTTGTTATCATTTGGCATGTTACCAAAACGCCCAGCCCATATCAAGAAGCCAAAGATTTTCATGCTGTTACAATGGCTTTTGATGCCAGTGGTGGCGATTATTTATCAATCTTTTACGGCGTTTTATTCGCAGACACGTTTGATGGTGGGTAATTATATGGAAAAATTCGACGTTACGAAAAAAGTGGTGAAGAAGAAATAAAAAAAGACGGATGTGAAATCCGTTTTTTTGATTAACTAAATCTGGTGGGTCGCGAGGGATTCGAACCCCCGACTTCCTCCGTGTAAAGGAGACACTCTAGCCAGCTGAGTTAGCGACCCATAGATGTATTTTACCATAAAATGTGTTAAAATAAAAGAAATATTTTGAGTAATTAGAAAGAAGGCAGAATGTGTAACCTATGTGGTGAAGATGAGCAAAACGTAATGAAAATGCGCCATACACTTAGTCATGTTTTAGCTGCCGCTTTGGTTGAAATGTATCCAGGAGTGCAGTTTGGCGTGGGCCCAGCGACGGCAACTGGTTTTTATTATGATATTGATCTTTCGGAAGTGAAGGATGCAGAGGGAAATGTGATGAAAATTACTGATGCAGATCTTCCGAAGATTCAGAAAAAAATGTATTCAATCATCAATAAGAAGTTCGAACTTATCTATTCTGAGAAGAGTCGCGAAGAGGCTTTGGCTTGGGCGAAAGAAAATCATCAGAAATACAAGGTGGAATTGATCGAAGATTTGCCAGAATCAGAGACTATTTCTTTCTATCAACTCGGTGATTTTGCTGATCTCTGCAAGGGGCCACATGTGGAAAATACCGGAAAAGTTGGTGCCTTCAAACTAATTAAGGTGGCTGGGGCCTACTGGCGCGGTGACGAAAAACGGGAAATGTTGACGCGTATTTATGGCGTGGCTTTTGAGACAGAAGAAGAATTAAAGGAATACTTGCAGCGTCTAGAAGAAGCCAAGGCGCGTGATCATCGTAAGCTGGGCAAGGAACTTGATTTGTTCAGTTTTTCAGAATTAGTGGGGGCAGGTTTGCCGCTCTTTTCACCTCGTGGAACAGTACTGCGTGATGTTTTGACGAATTATTCCTTGTCACTACGTGCGAAACATGGTTTTGAGCGAGTTTGGACGCCACATATCACCAAACTTGACCTCTATAAAGCTTCTGGTCACTATGCAAAGTTTGGTGCAGAGCTATTCTTGGTACATTCTCAGGTGAACGGGGAAGAATTTGCTTTGAAACCAATGAACTGTCCACATCATGCGCAAATTTTCGCCAGTCGTCCACGTACCTATAAGGAAATGCCGGTGCGCTATATGGAATCTACGACTGATTACCGTGATGAGAAATCAGGTGAACTAGGTGGATTATCTCGCGTGCGCTCTTTAACCCAAGATGACACACACGTTTTTTGTCGTAAGGAACAAATTAAGGCAGAAATCCAGAACTTAGTCGGAATTGTGCGTGAACTTTATACCGTGGTGGGGATGAGTAAATTACGTGCTCGCTTATCTTATCGTAATGATGAGGATAAATATCTTGGTGATAAATCACTTTGGGAAATGGCACAGGCACAAATTAAAGAGGCGGCGATCGAAAATGGACTGGATTATTTCGAAATGGAAGGTGAGGCAGCATTTTATGGCCCGAAGATTGACTTTATGGCTGAAGATGCGATTGGTCGCGAACATCAAGTAGCGACAATTCAGCTGGATTTCGTGCAACCGGAACGTTTTGGTTTGACTTTTGTGAACGAGAATGGCGAAAAAGAACAGCCAGTGATGATTCATCATGCTACTTTGGGTTCGATTGAGCGTTTTATGTCGGTATTTATCGAACATACCTCTGGTTGGTTTCCATTCTGGTGTGCGCCAGAGCAAGTGCGTATTCTGACGGTAAACGATCAAGTCTTAGATTATGTAGAGAAAATTAAGCAAATTTTAAGTGAGGTAACACTTGAGACACCTTTGAAACATAATGATTTGCGCTATACCGCAGATGTATCTGATGAGTCGCTTGGGAAGAAGATTAAACGTGCGGTTTCGATGAAGACACCGGTGTTATTGATTGTCGGTGAACGTGATAAACAAAATGGTACATTTTCAGTGCGTGAGAAGGATGCAGAAAAGACCGTGAAATTAACGGAACTCGCGGAATATCTAAAAAATATTAAATAATTAGGGGACTGGTCGGTGAAGTTTACAGGGGTGGCACTGGCCAGATTTTTATAGTTAAAAATGAACACTAAAATTATAGTAATTGTAGGACCAACTGCATCGGGGAAGACGAAAGTTGCGGTGGAGCTGGCAAAACGTCTTAATGGCGAGATTATCAGCGCAGATTCGCGAACGATTTTTCAGGGTATGGATATCGGTACGGCGAAACCAGACCTGATGGAGCGCGGCGGAATACCACATTTTGGTTTTGATTTAGTGCGACCAGATGAGAGATTTACGGTGGTGGACTGGAAAAACTACGCGAAAGAGAAGATTACTGAGATTTTGGCACGCGGCAAGCAGCCGATTGTGGTAGGTGGGACGGGGCTTTATGTGGATGCGCTGGTGTTTGATTATCAATTTTCGGAGGAGGCGAAGAAGGGGGAGATTGACCGGAAGAAAATGGGGGATGAGTACGAAATTTATGGTATCTTAACTGACCGTGAAGAACTTGGTGAGCGGATTAAAAAACGTGTTCAATCGATGTTTGGTGAGGGGTTATATGAGGAGTGCCGTGGACTGGCTTCTAAATATGATTTTGGTTTACCGGCGATGAAAAGTAATATTTATCGATATGTTTGGGATTACTTGAACGGAGTTTCGAGCCTGGAGGAGGCGATAAATTTAGCTTCGACCTCAGATTTTCAGTTAGCAAAACGCCAAATGACTTGGTTTAAACGTAATCCAGAAATAAAGTGGTACAAGCGTGAAGAAATTTTAGACAAGATTTTGGAGAAGTTTCAGGTTCAGCACTACTAAAATACAGTTTCTGGTGCTAAAATATAATTAATATGGGCAAAGAAAATACAACTCCTTTAGAAAAATTGTTCGGCTCAAAAACGCGAACAAAATTATTATCATTATTTTTTAGCAATATCGAGCGTTCCTACTATGTCAGGGAAATGACTAGGGTAATCGATGAACAAATTAATTCCGTACGCCGTGAACTCGGTAACCTGGAATCGATCGGCGTGATTAAAAATGAGACCTACGACAATAAGGTTTACTATTCGGCGAATACTAAGCATCCATTTGCGAGAGCCCTAAATATGATGTTTTCGACTAAGGTAGATAAGGTATTGGTAGAGACTGCAGTGAAAGATAGTACTTGGGATGAATATATTCGCCCAGTGAAGTCATATTTGAGTTTTCTATTTGTGACGAACCGCGTGCCAGGACAGGACGGAATTGATATGTTGATCGTGGGGGATGATAGGACAAAGAAGCTTTCGCGTTGGGCGGAAGTAGTAGAGAAAAAAGAGGGGAAGCCATTAAATTATGTAATTATCTCGCGTGATGATTTTAAATATCGTTTGAGTGTAAAAGACAGATTCTTAAAAGAAATTATGGAAATGCAGCACATTGTCCAATATGATCCAGAAGGAATGTTGAATTAATAGATTAGCAGGGTGGCCGAACAGATAAAGGAGGAAAAAATGTTTGAATTAGAAAGTAAAAGTCCAGAAACTATCACGATCAAGACTAGTACGAAACAGATTACGATTAATTTTGTAGAGGGGACAATTGCGGCTGATCTGGGTGTGGGGATAATTAGTGGTCCGGGTGAATACGAAATCGGGGAAGTGGCTATCTTGGGTGTGCCAGTAATGAATAATACAAAAACGATTTATGATGTAAGTGTTTCTGGGGTGCGTATCGGTATTTTGGGTGATATTGAAGAGGGGTTAGACGATATTGGTGTTTCAGATATCCTTTGTACCAGCTCAGTGCGCGCAATTAGGGAAATTGGACCTAAACTTATCGTAGCGACGGGGAATGTCGACGGTATGGTGGCGGAACTTAAATTAAGTGCTCGCACGGAAAAGAAACTTAAGGTTAAGCGTGTAGAAGATTTACCAACTACGCAAGAAGTGGTAGTACTTAATTAAAAAATTTATTCAAAGAACTCGCGAAATAGCGAGTTTTTTGATGTCGTGATATGAAATATTATGAAATTGTATAAAAAATGTGTTCAGTTATAAATTCTGAGTAAAATTAGTGTTCATGGTTGACTGGACAGGTTTGGGTCTTTGGGTGATATAATATATGTATGAATATGAATCCACTTAATCTCATAATTGTCTTTACGATTATTATTATCTCTACGGTATTACATGAGGTGGCGCATGGTTATGCAGCTTATTTTCAAGGTGACACAACAGCGAAGGATGAGGGAAGGTTATCTTTAAATCCTTTAGTACACCTAGATTTATTTACTTCGGTAATTTTGCCAGTTTTACTTTATCTTACGGGTGGAGTAGTGCTGGGTGCGGCGAAGCCGGTGCCAGTAGATAGGAGAAATCTCAGGAACGGGGAAGGCTCGATGGCGATTGTAGCGTTAGCGGGACCAATGATGAATCTTTTGATTGCGTTTTTGGCATTTTTAATCGGGCATTTTACGGGGGCATTAAATGATCGTGGAGTGGTGGGATTTATTTTTGGTCAAACGATTATTATGAACCTGGGTTTTATGGCATTTAATTTAATTCCAATTCCACCACTAGATGGGTCGAGGGTGTTGTATTATTTCTTATCTGATAAACTTAGGGACGTGATGGACTTTATTGAAATGCGCATGGGGATTTTGTTCGTTTATTTGTTCTTGGTGGTCTTTGGTAGTGCATTATCGACCTTAACTTATAATGTGATGGTGGGGATTTTAAGCGTATTTTATCTGTTAGTCGGGGCAGCCTAACCTGTAATTTTGAGATTTTGATATTTGCAGAAAGTTTTTTAAACTGCTATAATCAAATTATCCTAGTGGCAACATGATTTTCTGTATAGTCATGTTAAGGGATTTCGTGGTAATGGTTCTGTGGAATTATTACATAAGATTTTACCCACCGTAGTTAGATATTACGGAAAATATATGCCACTAGGATTTTTTGTTCTATAATAGACATATTAACTATGAGAATTTTGGTGGGAATGGATGAAGCAAAAAGTTAGAGTAGTCGGAATTATTAAAAAGGATGACAGCTTTTTGTTACTGAAAAAAGTATTGCATGATGACTCGGATGCGGTGATGTGGTGTTTGCCGGCGGGGAAGATTAATTTTGGTGAGCAGCCAGAAGAGGCGATGGGGCGAACGATTTTTGAAACTTTAAATCAGAAGATTGAGACGATTAAAATTCGTGATGTAATTACTTTTACGAATCAAAGTGATGGTTCGAATATTTATAATTTATATATCATATATGATATAACTTTGGCGGAAAATAGCGATTTAAGGCTTGAATTAAGTGATAAATATTCAGCTTATAAATATGTGAGCTTCTCGACGGATGTAAACTCGAATTTTCGCCTAGCGGATGATACCGCCTCGGTGATTAGCGTAGAATTTGGACACAAGAAAATTGGAAAAGTGAATCGTATTGACGCGAGAGCGGCAGTGCTAGGGGCGACAATTTATACGGATGGGGGATCGAGGGGAAATCCAGGACCTTCAGCGATTGGTTACGTAATTATTGATGAAAATGGCAAAGAAGTGGAGCGAGGCGGGGAATTTATCGGCTATGCTACTTCGAGACTAGCGGAATATTATGGCTTGAAAGCGGGGATTGAGAAAGCGCTGCAGTATGGATTTAAAACTGTGAAGTTTGTGTCGGATAATTTGATGATGGTGAACCAGATGAACGGAATTTATACGGTGAAAAACAGTGATATTTTGCCAGTATATGAAGAAATTTTGAAATTAATTCAGCGATTCGACGCGGTGGCATTCACGCATGTGAGGCGAGAACAAAATCAGGCGGCGGATGCGGAATTAAATACGGTTTTAGACGAATACACGATTGAAAAAATCTAAAGATTTTTTTATGCCGCTTGTGGTAAACTAGAGAAAACGGGAGAGAACTAGTGAAGATATTTTTTGCAGATAAACGGATCTTTGGTCTAGGAATTTTGTGTGCAAGTTTTTTGGGATTATGCTTATGCCAAAATAAAGCAGAAGCGTTATATATTTCTTCCTTGTCGGCATCGATTGATTCCTCAAAAACTATTGAGGTAGATGCGAATGAAATGACAAATAATCATGACGGATTTTTTAAATTTGAGATTAATGGTACCTATAACGGTCATGTCAAAAATGGATTTTATGCTACGATCAGTACGGCGAGCGAAGAGCAGGCATTGGTGCCGACGAGGCCACAAAATCCGACGAAAATTAATCCGTTGCCAGACCAGCGAGAATTTTCAGATTTTGAGAATAATATGTGGGGATACAAGTTACGTGACAATGCAAAATATTCGCCAATTCCAAAAAAATCTGCACGCGAAAAATTTATCGAGAGTGAGTATGAATCGGCGGGAAATTATACATTGGATGTAGGGATGCGAATCGGCCGAAATTTAAGCGATGATGTCTATTCGAATAAAATTGTGGTGTCGTTTGTGGCGAATCCGTTCGGAAATGCCAGGGTTGGAATAAGGGATAGATTTGCGTCGGATTTCTTGGATCACATGACTACATTAGCTAATGGGAAAGAGAATATTGAATATATTAAACGAAGTAGCGTGCCGCCATCTAGTGATAAAAATATTAAGCATGCAGAATCTGTGGATTCTCGATATGAAGTTGTGGTCTGGTATGAGCAGGAAACAAAAACTGCATATTATTTTACGGATGGCGAAAAAATTACACTACCACAGCTTGGTAATCAAATGTTTGTTGGGATGAACAATTTAAAAGAAATAGATCTTAGTAATTTTGATACTTCGGAGATGACAAGTTTTTATCAGATGTTTATGGGGGCGTCGAGCTTGAAAACGTTGGATTTGTCTGGATTTGATACGAAAAAAGTTAGGGTAATGGCAGAGATGTTTAAAGACATGCCGAAACTTGAAACGGTGGGCTTGTCGAATTTTAATATGTCAAATGTGGATCATATAGGATTAATGTTTAGTGGTGACGCCAAGTTAAAAACAATATATGCAAATGGTGATTTAATCCCACAGGGACCGAATAAGTTTCTTGATTGGTTGGGTGTTTTCAAGGGATGTGTAAGTCTAGTAGGTGGAAACGGATCAAAAATGGCGGAAAGTGAACTTAGCTCTTCTAACCGAGATTGGATGCGGATTGATCGTCCAGGGACGCCAGGATATTTGACTTTAAAGAAGTGAGTCTGGATTGGTCACTAAATTGAGTAACAAAAATATTGAGTAATAAAAATATCACAAAAATTGTGATAAGATAGATGTAGAGCTTGAAAGATAATCGCTTGGCTCAGCCAAGAGGAAAGTCCGGGCAGCATAGAACGCAGTAGTCGTTAATGGCGACCGTTCGAAAATTTAGACGGCTTCGGCCTAAAAAATTGAAGAATAGGGAAAGTACCACAGAGACAATACCGCCTTCGGGCAAGGGTGAAAAGTGTAAGGTAAGAGCTTACGGCAATCCATGGTGACATGGTTGATGGCAAACCCTACTGGCTGCAAGGAGTGCTACTAAACTTTGGTTCGAAGATGCACGCTTACCGCTTGAATATTTTGGCAACAAAATATCTAGATAGATGATTATCGGCTAAAAAGGGAAGAAACTTTTATTGTGGTTTTACTTGTGATAAAAGTATTTGCACCTTTTAGTTACAAAACCCGGCTTACTGATAGCTTAAAAATAGACCCCTAGGGGTCTATTTTGTTATATTCGATTGAATAAATTATTTGATCAAACCTTTTTTCTTCAAAGTACGAAGAGCTGCGGTACTAACATTGATCTTGAGTTTTTTACCACCGATGAGGAGGGTTTTCTTTTGGATGTTTGGTTTGAAAACTTTACGGGTCTTGTGCTGGGAGAAGCTTACATTATGACCGTACATTTTTCCTTTACCGGAAATTTCGCAAATAGCCATTATTTAATCTCCTTTTTAACTTGTTCGACAATTGCCCGGAAGGCAGCTGGCTGATTGACGGCTAATTCGGCCAAGATCTTGCGATCAACAGCGATATTTTGCTTCTTCATACCATTGATGAGTTGAGAATAATTCAAGTCATATTGGTGAGCGGCGTTATTGATACGAGTGATCCAGAGAGCACGAAGATCACGTTTACGATTACGGCGGTCGCGGTAAGCGTAGCGAAGGGCCTTAATAACACCTTGTTTAGCTAGACGGAAGCTGCGGGTGCGGTAATGTTGCATACCCTTAGCGGCAGCTAGAATTTTCTTATGTTTTGCGCGTGCGGCAACACCTCTTTTGATTCTCATGATTAAACTCCTAATGCGCTTTTAATGTTTTTAGCAATCTTACCCTCGACTGCACCAGCAGTCTTCATGTTACGTTTGCGGGCTTTAGATTTTTTGGCAAGAATGTGGTTGCCATAGGCGCGTTCGCGGATTAATTTACCGGTGCCGGAAATTTTAATACGCTTAGCGGTACCTTTGTGAGTTTTAAGCTTTGGCATAGGCTTTCCTTTTAGTTAATTTAGTATTCAATGTGCGATCAGGGAACCTTGAAAGTAGGAAATTACTTTTTTCGTACTCCGACTGATAAGTTGCGTCCAGCAAATTGTGGCTTTCCTTCAACAGTGGCGTAATCGGCCATTTGTTCGAGGATGCGATCGAGAAGTTGAGAACCAATTTCTTTGTGTGCCATTTCACGACCCTTGAAGGTAATGATAATACGGCAGTGATCGCCATCTTCGAGAAAACTCTTAATTTTGCGGATTTTAATGTTGAGGTCATTGTCGCTGATTTTGAGACCAATCTTCATCTGTTTGAGCTCGGATTGTTTTTCACGAGCTTTTTTACGATTTTTAGCCTCTTCTTTCATCTTTTGGTATTGATATTTACCCCAATCGATGATTTTGACGACCGGAGGGGTGGCATTGCCTGCAATTTCGACGAGGTCGACACCTTGCTCCCGGGCCAGAACCTGAGCTTCTTTGCTTGACATGATGCCAAGCTGCTCTCCATTAGTGCCAATAACGCGTACCTGTTCATAGCGGATTTCTCCATTGATTTTGGTGCGTGAAGTCTTAGTACTAATGTTGATTCCTTTCTTTTTAACCTTAGGGTGAATTATAACAAAATTTTTAGGGATTTTCAAGGGGTAAATCAGGGTGAAAAGGTAGTAAAGCAGATGGCTTCCTTGAGGTGTTCGAGTTTGATTTCTGGTGAGCTATCATAATCGGCAATGGTGCGGCTGAGTTTGATAATTTTGATGATGGCGCGAGAGGAGAGTTTAAAGGTTTCAGTAGCGCGTTTTAATTCGGTTTTTAAGATAGGGGTGAGATGGATGTACTGAGAGATTTCGGCAGAAGTGAGGGTGCCGTTGACTTTTTCGAAAGAATGATAGCGTTTGGCTTGAAGTTCGGTGATGTGAATGATTTTATTTTGGTAAAAACTTAGATTTTTAGCGGAATTTTCAGGCGGAGATTTGGTAGAGAGGTGATCGATGAGAAGATTTTGATCGAGATAGGGAAGATGAAGTTTGATGTCGATGCGATCAAAAATGGGACCACTAAGGTGTTTGGTGTAGTTATGAATTTGAGTGGGGGTACAGGTGCAAGGTTTGACGTGCGAACCATAGTAACCGCAAGGGCAGGGGTTCATGGTGGCGAAAAGCGTAAAGTTGGCGGGAAAAGTAGCACGTTCCTTGGCCCGAGAAATCGAAATCTGGTGGTCCTCTAGTGGTTGTCGCAGGGCTTCAAGTACGGATCTAGGGAATTCGGGTAATTCATCGAGAAAAAGAATGCCGAGATGTGCTAGTGAGATTTCGCCTGGAGTTATGGGATTCCCGCCACCAATGATAGAGCAGGCAGAGCTACTATGGTGAGGCTGACGAAAGGGGCGTTTTTGAGGAATTTGATCAAGTTCGGTGGTGAGACCGTGAATTTTGTAAATTGAGATAAGTTCGGCGGGGCTAGGTGGCGGAAGAAGATCTTTGGCTGCACTCGCGAGTAAAGTTTTACCACTACCTGGTGGCCCAGAAAGAAGTAGATTATGATGTCCGGCAATAGCAAGAATGAGAGCGCGCTTGGCAAAATCGAGACCTTGAATTTGGTCAAGAGCGTAGAAAGAGGAGTCTGCGTGAGAAGGGGGAGCTAGGGTAGAATCTGGTGTCCTAGTGGGTGTAGTGGCGGTTGTTATGGGAAGAGTTTGGGCTGAGCCACTAAGTGGCAAAATAGGTGATTGATGTTTAAGATGAAGAAAAAGCTGCTTAAGGGTGCGTACGGGATAAATTTCAACTCCTTGAATAAGGGTGGAACTAGTGGCTGAGGTGGCGGGAAGAAAGATTTGTTTGAAGCCGTGATTTTTAGCGGTTTCAATAATATTTAGGATACCTTTAACGGGTTTGAGACTACCGTCGAGGGACAATTCGCCAGTAAAAAAGAGGCCTTTAATATCTTCTTCACGAAGTTGTTTAGCGAGAATTAAAATGTTGATAGCGATGGGTAAATCCAGAGAAGAGCCACTTTTAATAAGGTCAGCAGGAGCGAGATTGATGATGATTTTATGTTTTGGGAAGGAAAAATCTGAGTTTACGACGGCACTTCTGACGCGTTCTTTGGATTCAAGAATAGTCTTATCTCCCATACCCACAAGATTGAAACTCGGAAGGCCTTTATTGGTGGTGCCTTCAACTTCAATCAGCTGGCCAGAATAGCCGGTGGGGATAGCGGTAAAAACTTTAACATTCATAGTTTTATAATGAATCGTTTAGTAAAAAATGCCAAGAAAATGATGATTTTGGTGACGAGGAAAATAAAATTTGAGTGGGAATTTAAGAGGTGGGAGATAAATAAATAAGTTAAATCATAACTTGCTTATGCTTTTTATAACTTGCTTATGCTTAGGGTTTTTATGTAATGTGTATCGGATAGCTAAATAGGTAAAATTAGGGAACTTATAAGAGTAGTTAAGCTTTTTATGATATAATTAAAATAGTTGGGGCTGACAAAGCTTAGACGGATTATTAACAGATATCAGGCATGACGATTGATACCGTAAGTATTGAAAAAGTGAAGAAAATACTTCCAAGCACGTGCTTTATGCACCTGCTTTTGCCTAATTTAATATAGGCTGGTCTAACTCCAAGTTTTCGTAGTAGTTAGATTATCAGATTTACGAGAATAGATTTCGGACAGTGACGAGGCTGAAGTCGAAAATCAGTCATGGTAATCTATAGTTTTGTTATTTGTCGCTATAGATATAAACCAAGATTAAATAAATAACTATGCATGTAGAATGATATCATGAAGATTTTTCGGACCCGGAGGCAGTATCCGGCAGCTCCACCAATTGATTTTTAATGGCCTTTTTCGAGGCTATTTTTTATGTTTTTAGATAAATAAATGCCTGAGAAATGATTTTGATTGAAATTAAAAAATGTAAAAAGATGTATAACTGGGGTGAGCGATGTAAAATAGCTCAAAATAATAAAATATGTGTTCAAGTAAAACTAAAATTGTTCAGTAATACTGAACAGAGTTAACAGGGATAGATGTGGAAAACTAAAAAATAAGCAAAAATTGTAAAATAATTATTCAAAAAAATGTTGACATTAGCGTTTTGAAGCGGTATTATAGAGGTAGCTTTTGAATAACAAAATTGTTCACAAGCCAAAAACAAACAATATAGCCAAAAAACTCCACACTCTACAAAAGAAATCGGTATTCCTCGCAGTTTGACCGATTTCTTTTTTTATTTTGAGTATTTTGATGGTTTTTATTACTGGGTTTTTACGATACGTTGTGGCGTGTCTTTTTTTTGTAATTAAAAAATAGTTTTTGGTCTTAATATAGAATTAATATGTAGCTAAGAAATTATGCCAAAAAATATTTTTAGATTTTTATAAAGTTTTAACGGTTTCTAAAATTATTTGTTTCTAAAATATAAATGATTTTTATAACAACTAGGATCTTTTATTGTTAGACGTTTTTTAGACGTTATTTTTTTGTGAGTTTTTGTCGGTTGGTACATGGAAGCATTTTTGATCAGAAAAAAGAAAAGGGAATAGTAAAGGTTTTTTGGTTCAGCAATATAAAAAGGGGGAATTATTTAAATTTTAGTATGATTAAAGTTAGGGTGATTTTCTATAGTATTTAGAATGAGATTTTAGGTAATTTTCTATGAATATTGTTGTATTTTGTTAAATTTTTAATTACAACATGGATGGTTTTTTGGCTATTTTGTAGTAATTTATACAATTATAGATGTTTGATATTTTAGATATTTAACAGGTTATTATGCTATTATGTTGTATTTATTACTTAAATATTTAATGAAAAAGGCTTGCATAAATTAGACACCCATGATACTATAAGAATGTCGAAAGACAAAAATACAAATAAACAACACATTAACAATTAGGAGAAAGACCAATGTAGCGACTAAGACTACGTTAGCCAGATTTTCTGGCGTATCAGCTGAGGCTGATCTTTTGCCCCACTAAAAGTGGAGCGGTCAATTTCAAGCGGTGATGGTTGTGGCTTATAGTTATGTTTTTTGCCAGATAACCACCCGCTTGACTATGGTATTTTCCATCGTACATTAGATAAATTTATGGAAAACCAAAGCAATTGAAAATATTTCTGGGAGGGAATAGGAAATTGCTTTATAATAGTCTTATGGTTAATCTTTTGATCGGAATTTCAAGCTTAATTTCTTTGGTTATTTTAGTAGTTATGCTCTTCACTACTACGCCAATGATGGTCGGCCCGCTGGGGATTATGCTGGCTTTTGTTTTGCTTTATGTTCTGGTTTTTGGAATTATTACCTGGGTGATGAACCTATTTTTGAAGGTAGTTTTTCTAAAAAACAGAACCACGCAGACGGACTATTTTAAAGCGGGAATTATTGCGATGTATCCGATTATGTTGTTGATTTTGGTGGCTTCAAGTGTGACGAATTTGCTGGTTTTAAGTTTCTTACCGGCAATTTTTGTTGGTTTGTTATTTTTTGTGTTCACTAAGATGGTGAAATAGTATTTTTTTCATAGTGTTTATGCTAAAATAGGGGCATGGATCAGAAAAATATTGGGCAGGTTTCTGGAGTAAATGATCGAGAACGACAGGATTTTTCTGGCTTAAATTCTTTAGGGGTGGAACAGGTACCGGATGGGGTGGGGCAGATGCCTTCGGGTGGTTTTGGGGCAGAACAGGTTCCAACTGGGATGACGCAAGATGAAGCTGTGGCGAGATTGAATCAAATGTTTGAAGTTCAGGGGATGCCTGGGTCGAATGGTTTCGATGTAAAGCAGATGACAATGGGACAGATGGCGATGCAGGCGCAGATGAACGGAGTGTCAGAGCAGGCACAGATGAGCAGTGCGCCAGGGCAAGTGCAGATGAATAGCATGCCAGGGCAGGGGCAGTTTGAGCAGGTAAACCCAATGCAAATTCATTCGGAGCAGATACAAGGCTTTGAAAATGCAAATTCACTGATTGAACAAGAAAAAAATCTGGAGACAGAACGGGCGGAGGTCGAACAGGGGGAGGAATTCAGTGATGAGGGGGTGCCAAAAAGCGATTTGGGTAAGATTGTTACGGTGGGGACGCGGACTTTCGAAGATGGAAAACTGATCGGTACAGATCTGCCGAAGGCGCGAGATAGAGATGGCTTAGAGGAAGAGATCCTGAAAGAAGTTGAGAAAACCAAGAAGATTAAAAGTCCGACCATACAGTATCGACAAAAAAGAATGCTGAGCGCGAAACTTTTGCTCGACAGATATGGAAGAATACTCGGACAAGATAATTAGATGAAGATCAGAGGAAAATAGGAAAGAAAAAGGCTAGCCTGAAAAAAGTTTAGGAAAATAAAGAAGATAAATTAAGAAAATAAGACATAGCTAAACAAGACAAAAGAAGAGACAAAAATGAGCGAAAATCCGGTGGAAAATATCATTATGCGAAAGAATGCGGCGGGGACGCCGGCGGATTCTGGTGCGGCAAGTGCCACCCCGAAAAATGGGCAAAATGAACAAAAAAATAGTTCAATTTTTGCGCCAAAGCAAGGGGCGGATTTCTCGAAAATTTTCTCCAACAACATCATAATTGGTGTACAAATTTTTATTCTAATTCTAGTAGCAGCACTCTTTGTGGGGGTGAAAATTTTAGCTAAAAAACGTAAGGCGAAGGAATATGAGCGTTCACTAAAATTAATTCCACTTTTGATTCATTTACCTCCTGCTACTGATGATATTCAGGGCGGCGGAAGAGATGAGCGCGATGTGAATGAAGAGGCGATTTCGCAGTCGACAATTATGTATTCAATTATCGCTTCGACGCTGAAAAAAGAGAGTTTTAATACCAAATTATACGGCCAAAAATACTTCTCATTCGAAATGGTGGTGGTCGACGGCTTGGTGAAATATTACGCAGTAGTGCCAGCTGTGACGACGGAAATTGTAAAGCAGGCAATTCAATCTTCTTATCCAACGGCACGCCTGGAAGAGGCCGAGGTGGAAAATATTTTCTCGAATGCGGGGCTAGGTGACGAGGCGAAAGAAGATGCTGATAGCCGTAACGTGGCAGGTGGTGAGCTGATTTTCAAGAAGGAAGAATATTACCCAATCCAGGTATTTTCAGAGTCGAAATGGGATGCGCAGTTGGCGATCTTGAACGCTTTTGCGAAAGCGAAAAAAGGTGAAGGACTGGGGTTACAACTAATGTTTCGCCCAGTGGGGGATGGTTGGCGAAAAAAAGTTGAAGAAATTGTAAAAAATTTACGAGAGGGTAAAAAAGTTAAGTCGGGTGGCGGATTCTTCGGACAAGGCCGAGTACTAAATTTAATCACGGACATTATTCGTGCACCATTCGAAGTGCCGGAATTACATGAATATGAAAAAGGTAAAGAAGCTACGAAGGAAGTTTCGCAGGCGAAGCTCGACGAAGCGCAAATGATTGAAAATAAAACTAAGTATCCGGTTTTTGAATGTTTGATTCGCGTGGTAGCGCATTCTAGTAGCCATGAACGTAGTGAGGCCTTAGTTGGTGGCGTAGTGGCAGCGTTTTCACAATTAGATTCGCCAACCATGAACGGTTTCAAATACGATATGGCGAAAAAAATGGACACTTTGGTGACGAATTATATTTTTCGCTTCTTCCCAACTAAGAAAAAGGGGATGATTCTAAATACGCAAGAATTGGCCTCGATTTTTCATTTGCCATCTGAGGCGGCAATTCCATCATCGGGCGTAGAGAGACAGATGACGAAGCAGGTAGATGCACCAACTGTGCTAGTGGAAGAAGGTCTGGAACTCGGGGTGAACGAATATCGTGGTAATACGAAAATGATTAAGCTAGGCGAAGATGACCGTAGGCGCCATACATATATTATCGGTTCTTCTGGTATGGGTAAGTCGGTACTTTTGAAGAATTTGGCTTATCAAGATATGTTGGCGGGTAAGGGGTTCTGTTTTATTGATCCACACGGTGACGTAACAGAAGAATTGCTTTCGATGGTGCCAGAAAATCGTATTGACGATGTGATTTACTTTGATCCATCAGATACAGATTTTCCAATTGGTATGAATATGTTGGAATTTGCGACCACGGAGCAGAAGGACTTTATCGTACAAGAGGGGATCAATATGCTGTATTCGCTGTACGATCCGGGGCATACGGGTATTTTTGGTCCACGCGGTGAGCAGATGTTTAGGAATGCGGCGTTGCTTCTAATGAGCGATCCGAGGGGTGCGACTTTTCTCGATATTCCGAGCCCATTCATTAACCCAGATTTGGTGGCAGATAAATTGAAATATGTGACAGATCGCGACCTCTTTGATTATTGGACGAAGGAATTTCCAGCTTCTCAAAAATCGAATGATGCGGGTGAGGTGGTAACATGGTTTGCTTCAAAATGGAGTCCATTTAAGCAAAATACGATGATGAAACGGGTACTAGGTCAGACTAAATCGGGCTTTAATATCCGTGAAATTATGGATCAACAGAAAATTCTTTTGGTGAACCTTTCGAAGGGTAAGCTCGGGGAGCTAAACTCGAAGCTTCTCGGTATGATTTTTGTAATGAAATTCCAGACGGCGGCCATGTCGAGGGTAGATACGCCAGAGCATGAACGTAAAGATTTCTGTCTATTCGTGGATGAGTTTCAGAACTTCTCGACGGATTCTTTTGAATCGATTCTGTCGGAAGCTCGTAAGTTCCGTTTGAACTTGATTGTAGCGAACCAGTTTATGACGCAGTTAACAGATAAGATTCGTGAAGGGGTGCTGGGTAACGTGGGTACGATTATTGCGGGTCGTCTGGGCGTAACAGATGCGGAAATGATGGAAAAAGTCTTTACGCCGACTTTTAAGGCGGAAGATTTACATAAGCAGCCAAATTATCACGCAATTGCGACGGTCTTGATGCACGGTATGCCATCGGCGCCATTTACGATGAGGCTTTTGCCACCGAGGGGTAAGGAAGACCGGAATATTTTTGCCGCGCTAAAAGATTATTCAGCGAAGAAATACGGCCGTCCAGGGGAAGAAGTAGAAAAGGAAATTGAAGATCGCTTGAGAATTAGTGATGGTGAAGATGCTGTTTCAAATATTGAAAATGGGAATTTTGCGAGCAATGAACCTTGGGATGGAGCGATGGACGCGGCGCTTGGTTTAGATAATTTTGATCGAGACGAAAAGGGTATTCCATTAGGGGTGAAGAAAGTGCCGGCCAGCGAGGCAAAGGCGGGAAGTCCAGAGATGGCGGAATTCTTAAGTAAAATGAAGGATGACGAGGCCTCTAGGGGTTCTAGGGCGGGGGATAATGAAGTGTTTGATAACAAAGCGTCTCATAACGATGAGGCTAGTGGTGATGCGAAATTCACCTTGGATGATATTAATGCAGAGCTAGATGATTTAATTGCGGGAAAGAGTGCTGTGGTTGCGGAGCCAGAGGTGGTGAATGTGCCGATGGAAGCCGTATCTGAGGCTGACCAGGATGACGGCCGCCTAAGAGATGGTACGGTGGTAAAAATTCGCTAACATTAAGGCTAGTGAAACATATTAAGGCTAGTGAAGCGAAAATTGTGAGAATAGCTTAAAAGGCTATAAGTACCCAAAAAGTTAAAACAAGGGCCTTAAAACGGCTTAGAACGCGAAATATCGCCATTTTACCTTGACAGCTAAACTAAAAATGGTTACACTAAAGTAGATATCAAGTGAGGTTAAAACGACTGGAAAAGGATTCGAAAAGAATTATTTGGAAGGCCGTGGGTGGTGAGCCAGAGAGGTATCAAGTTAACTTAAAAGAGGTATTTTCTTGATGGCTGGAAAACAAAAAGTTGAAGAATACGACAGCTCAGAAATTCAAGTTCTAGAGGGGCTTGAACCTGTTCGTGTGCGTCCAGGTATGTATATCGGTTCGACCGGTTACGATGGTTTGCATCATTTAATTAAAGAGATTGCGGATAACTCGATCGATGAAGCGATTGCAGGTTACGCAAATAGAGTCGAAATTACATTGCTCGCTGACGGGGGTGTGAAGGTAGAAGATAACGGACGTGGTATTCCGGTAGATCTTCACCCAAAAACCCATAAGTCGACACTGGAAACAGTTTTGACGGTACTACACGCCGGTGGTAAGTTCGGTGGCGGTGGCTATAAGGTTTCATCTGGTCTCCACGGGGTGGGTTCCTCTGTTGTGAACGCACTTTCAACCAAGATGATTGCCGAAGTTTATCGTGAGAAAAAAGTCCATCACATCGAATTTGAAACTGGTAAGACTGTGGCGCCTTTGAAAATTGAGGGTGGTACTACCAAACAGGGAACTTGTATTGTTTTTTATCCAGATCCAACCATTTTTAAGGAAACTACGACTTTTGATTATAACTGGGTGTCACATTACGCCAGGCACCA
>JABCOY020000047.1 GCA_013333375.2 Candidatus Saccharimonadota bacterium
GCCCAATTTGGTCCAGCTACCACCTCAGTACGCCAAAAGCCTGATTTTTCCGGTCTGCGCATTGGTTTAGATCTCGCCTGCGGTGCCACCTCTGTTACCGCTAAGCAAATTTTTGAAGAACTTGGCGCCGAAGTTATCACTATTAATGAAGACTCTAGTTTTGGTGAAAAAATTAACGCTGGCTGTGGTAGTACTCATCTTGAACCGCTCATTCAATTAGTTAAAGAAAAACAACTTGATTTCGGTGCGGCCTTTGACGGTGACGGTGACCGCTGTTTAATGATTGATCACGATGGCCAGATTATCGACGGTGATGACATGATTGTGATTCTGGCTAATTATTTAGGCATTCCTGAAGTCTGCGTTACGATTATGGCTAATAAAGGCTTACTTCGTTGGGCCGAAAAAACTGGTATTAAAATCGCCATGACCGATGTTGGCGACCAAAATGTTTCTGCCAAGATGCGCGAAGATGGTATTTTGCTTGGTGGTGAACAGAGTGGTCATATTATTTTGCCGGGTGAACCAATGGGTGACGGTGTCCTCACTGCGCTCGTAATTACCAAAATTCTCTCCGAAGCCCGCGATAAATTCAATCACGAAGATACGTTACTTGCAGACTACCAAACTATCCAAGATGAAAAAACTGGTCAAGCCTCCGAAAATTCCGGACGCACTCTACCTACCTTATCGACTCTTTGTCGAAATTTCCAAAAACTCCCACAAACCATCAAAAATCAGCCAGTCGATAATCTTACCAAACAGGCCTTCCGTAATCTCTCGGAAACCGCTCAGCAGTTCATTGCTACCGAAACTGAAAATTTGCCAGCCGGCTGGTCAATCAATATCCGCGCCTCTGGCACCGAAGATTTAGTCCGCATTACTATCTGGGGTGACGACGCTGAGGCGATTCAAAAAACTGCTGACGCCATTGCTGAGCGCCTCACCGAAACCGTATTTGAATAAAGAAAGGGAATTATGGTTAAAATTGAACGTCTATCTGCATATCAACCAGAAATCGCCACTCGCGTGCGTGAGCTTCTGATTCAACTTTCTCGTAGTGGCAAAGATAAAGGTGAGATTAGTCCGGACTGGTTTACCGAGGTTGCTAATTCTCCATATCATGATCTCATTTTTGCCGTGGAAGATGGGCAGATTCTCGGCATGGCTTCGGTCTCTGTGACTTTTGGTGCGGGAATTTATAAGAATGCTTACCTCGAAGATTTTGTCGTGGATAGCACCGCTCGTGGTAAGGGTGTGGGGGATCTAATTTTCCAGACTTATGAAGATTGGGCTAGGGAAAAAGGCTGCAAGAATCTCGAATTTACTTGTGGTCATGGTCGTGAAGTAGCTCAGAATTTTTACAAGGCTCACGGTGCCGAAATTTACGATACTAACTTCTTTAGGAAAAAATTATGAACATCTTTATCTCTGGTATTTCCGGTACTGGCATGGGGCCCCTCGCCCTTTTTGCTCATGATGCCGGGCATCAAGTTTTTGGCTCCGACCTTCACGAAGGTCCCATTACCAAGGAATTAAAAGCCAAAAATCTCACCTTCGCAATCGGCCCACAAACCGGCGATTATCTGGCGGAAATTCATCAGAAGACTCCGATCGATTGGTATGTCCACACTTCAGCCATCACCGAATCTCATCCCGAATATCAACGCGCCAAGGCTCTTGGTTTGAAAATTAGTAAGCGTGACGAATTGATTGAAACCCTCGTTGAAAAACATTATCTGAAGATGGTGGCAGTCGCCGGCACTCATGGCAAAACCACTACTACTTCTATGTTAATTTGGCTCAGCCAAAAACTCGGTTTGAAGGCCTCCTATATGGTGGGTTCGACTCTTAATTTTGCGCCTTCTGCAAAATATGATCAGGATGATCAATTCTTACTCTATGAAGCTGATGAATATGATCGAAATTTTCTGGCCTTTCATCCTTGGCTTTCGCTTATTACTTTTGTTTCCTATGATCATTCCGATATTTTTGCCACCGCAGCTGAATATCAAGATGCCTTTTTGAAATTCGAATCCCAGAGCGAGCACCTCATTTTTGGCCCACATGCTAATCTTCACCACGCCGAACTTCTTGCTGACAAACATCCCGATGTAGTTTTAATGTCAGCCAAGGAATTAATGTTGCCGGGTGAAGCGCGCCGTCTCGACGCCACGCTCGTCATTAAAGCGGTACAGCGAATTCTTGAATCGCTTGGTCGCGAGATTAACCATGAAGAGATTATCGAGGCGATTAATCAATTTCCAGGTGTCGGACGTCGCTTTGAGCGCCTAGTCGACGGACTTTATTCCGATTATGCGCATCACCCAGAGGAAATTCGTGCTACCATCAATGTCGCCCTTGAGGAGGCCAAACGTACCCAGAAAAAAGGCGTGGTGATTCTTTATCAGCCACATCAAAATATCCGCCAGCACGAATTCTTTGACGAATATCAGGATATCTTTCATGGTATCAAAAAACTTTATTGGTTACCGACCTATCTTTCGCGCGAAGATCCTAAGTTAAATATTCTCACTCCAAGTGATTTTATCGGATCGCTAGATAATCCTGAAATTGGTACCGCAGTAGAGCTAGACGATACGCTTTTTGCCAAGCTTCGCCAAGATCTTGCCGATAATTATCTGGTCATCTTGATGTCCGCCGGCGATGCTGACCCATGGCTCCGCCAAAAGTTCTTATGATATAATTAGATTCAGTATGGGTGGTGTTTTGAAGCAGGAGCGTCAGGAAGACAAGAGGAAGCGCTTTTTGACCTTCTTAAAACAGATCAAGACCTGGCAATTATTTTTGAGCCTATTGCCGCTGCTTTTTCTTTCCGCCACTTTTTTGCGTTTTGATCATCTGAAAATGATGGACCTAAAAACCCAAGTCGAAAAAGCTGATGAGGGGAAGGCTGCCGATGGCACCGATTTGCCGCAGGCCGAAATTGACCAAAATATTCGCACCGCTCTGAAAAACTTGCGAGATTTTAGTTCCTCTCATACCATCGTGAATTTTGTCGAAAAAAATGGTCACACCACTCTGACCTTCGGCACCGGTCCAATCTATCTAGAGCATCAATATAACCGCCAGGCCACCGTTGTCTTGCGTGAAGCCGAGTCTAAGCTCAGTCAAAATCCCGACGGTAATCCTAATGGTAATATCTTCGCCAAAGCTATGGAAACCTGCAAGCCGCAGGCTATCCGTAACGGCTGGGGTTGGAATAGTCCCGGCTATCTCAATTGTATGACCGGCGTGATTAATAGTTATCCAGCCACCGACAAGCTAACCACCAGCCTTACTGCCGATTTACCACCGACCGCGCTTTATCGCTACGATTTTGTGTCACCAATCTGGACACCTAGCCTCTCCGGGATTACGGTTCTGCTTTGTGTTATTATTATCATTACTATCGTGATCCGTCTAATTATTTTTGCCTTCCTTCGTCTCGCGTTACTCTTTTTGAAATAATTCCTTAAAATAATTCCACTAACTTTCCAGATTACCACCCCTGTTAAAAGCATAAAAGTTTTCCCACCCCTATTTCACCCCCATAAAATCTCTTGACACTTATCTTTATCTAATCTAATATAAAACTATACTTATTTAAAGGAGGACAAATGGCCTATAGTCATAAAAACAGCAAGGGAATTACCTACTACCTACACAAGTCAGAAGTAACCCTTCGCGGTGGCAAGCCACAAACTATCTATTTCTTCACCAAGACTGAGAACAACCCTAAGGGTACCCCAGTTGATCTTCCAGAAGATCGCGTTGTCAACGAAAACCCACGTAACGGTTTCTTGACCCTTTCCAAGAAGAAATAATCTTCAATCGATTACAAAATCCCCTAACTTAAATTAGGGGATTTTTTCTGCCAAATTTCAATATTTTGAACATAAATTTCTTAAATTTTCTCCCGCCATTCCGCTTATGCGGTGCTATAATCAATTTAATACAATTTTTGGGAGAGAATTTGTTATGTATAAAGCCTTCGAGCTTTTTATTTTATCAGTTTCTAGATTTTTATCTCTCTTTTTGCTTTTTGACGACCCAAGTAGGAATAGGTTTATTTATTTTATTTTTAAGGCTGCCCCTTAAATTGCTTGTGGTCGTAAAATAAAAAACATCACAAAATATTTCCCTGAAAGAACCGGTCCCTCCAAGCCGGTTTTTTCTCAATCTAAAATCAAGATACTTTTTGCTTGCAAAATTCTATTTGAATTTATACTCGGAGGTAACCGCTCTTATTGTAAACTATGTATTTTAGGCTATTAAATCCTAAACAAAAATTTCATCCATTGACGAAAATTCGAGTTGTCTTGTTCCTGTTTGTTTGAACTGAACTTCTGATTAGCGTGTTTTTGCTTCGCAATATCGCTATTAATCGGCAACATTACCATAGTCTCACCGCTAGCTTTTTTATCCTGTAACTTTCGCGCCATCAGTTCCTGATATTCTTCGGAAGCATAGTATTGATTTTCTAGCTTCATATTTGAAACTTTAAGTTCCATTAGTTGTTTTTCTTGCAACTTTGTATTCAAAGTTTGTTGCAGGTTCCAATTTTTTGTAATTGATTGCACGGAAAAATAAAGCAAAAATACAAACATCGTCGGCAATAACAAAAACATAATTCGTTCTTTACTAAACAAAGAGTGTTTTATCCAGTAACGCAACTGATTAAGTTTCAGATGTAATTGAATTTTATTATTTGTTTTCATAATTAGAATTCTCAAGAATATCTGGTGTCACCCTAATCCTTTCCCCTATTATAGCATTTTATGATAAAATAAAACTACCTTGGGGGCGTAGCTCAGGGGTTAGAGCAGGCGGCTCATAACCGCTTGGTCGTTGGTTCGAGCCCAACCGCCCCCACCATAAAGTTCCTGTGGAACTTTATGGAACGGCAAACTTGCGAATCTAGTGAGCAAGGAAGACGTACCATTAATCTCTAGTAGAGATTAATTGGAACGGCAAACTTGCGAATCTAGTGAGCTTTAACTTTTCGGCATCTCTTAGCCGATTTTTTATGCCGAAATCTAAAATCGTGTTACAAATTTTTTACCATTGCGTTATAAATTTTTCACCAATTCCAAAATACGATTTTCTCGCTCGACGGTATTCTTTTCAATCGGTTCACCTTGGAAATTATTATTTGCTCGTATAGCTTCGTCTATTGACACAAATTTTAAAACAAATCCCAACTCTTTTTCGCCATCATCCAAGCTTTGTGTGCCGATCTCATTCTCAGTCTCACACAAATAATAATAATTATATTGCACCAAAACCACATCCTTGCCATCTTTTTGCATTTTTTGTGTTCGCAAAACTTCGCCAAATTCTCGCACTGATTCCGGCTTCAAAATCATTCCGGTCTCTTCCTTGATTTCTCGTTTTAAAGTTTCAAGATGGGTCTCATCGCCTTCAATCCCGCCACCCGGAAATTTATAAAAATGATATTTCTCACTATAAATCATTGCCACCTTACCGTTTGGATCCAAAATAATCCCGCGTACCGACGGGCGATAAAATTTTTCTAAATTCGAATCATAATCTTTTAGATCAATCGTAAAAAGTCGCTGCATAATCCTATTGTAACACCACCCCTGCTATTAACCATAAAAGAATATTATCAATACTCCACGAGTGCTTTTTGACAAAGTGATGCTTAGCTGTAACACACATTGACAAAATAACATAAACATGATAGAATACAAGAACTAATTCAATAGTGGATTAGATAGTCCAACCCATTTTACGAATGTATCTGGGTAGCACATTTAAAGGAGGTTCGTATGAACAACTCAACAAGCAAGAACGTAACTAACCATTATGAGATCTTTAGTGGTCCGAGTAAGAGCGCTTTATTTGATGCATGTATGTACGTCTATAGTAAGGACGCGAAAATTGCTGTAAATTTTGGTATCTCACAAGGATGTTCAAACCACGGTGATGATGCTACTAAACTGCATTTACTCTTACCGGTGACCAATATTAAGATAACCGGAATCGAACACGAAGACGGTTCTGGAGAAAGTTTTATTCTAAAAGGTTACTGTGATGTGGATAAGGATCATCTTCTTCGAGGAGATAATACTTATCGTTATAGGTATAGTCGGTTTTCGGCATATTATGATGCCAAAAATCGTAAAGGAACTTTCACTCTGATTGCTAATTGAGAAAAACTTCCTTTATACCGATGTACCCGGGCGTTTAGTCCGGGTATTTTTTATGTAAAACTACGGATAATAGTAGGGTATTACAGATTATATCAAATAACTTTATATGGCGAGAATCATAAAAAAAGACTGCTTGACACAGCCTTTTGGGAGGTTATTTGTAATAATTAATCTCTAACACTATCTAGTACCTTGAATAATTCTTCGGATGGCATTAGGCTGTAAAAGCTAAAACCTCCACCTGGTTTTGGTAGGGATTTAACGCCATAGCTCTCCCATATTTGAGCCGCCTTTTTATTATCATAACTATTGTCCCACCAGTCCGGTCGAGGGGAATTACCATTTGGAATAAAATATGCCTCAATATCATCTAGACATTTTTTGGGTTTCCATTCACCAATTAGGTTGAGCTGTTTACAGTACAGTAGCGGATCTGCTCTCATGCAAGCCGTGGAAGACTTCTTAATTGCAGCTATCACTTCATTATTGTTCGGATTTGGGTCATCAGCAAAAAACGGAATTTTGCTAATATACCATAAATGAGATAAATACCTATGGAACACTCGTTGAATAAACCGCATAGCAGTGCAGGGTGCTCCGCCTATAAAAAATATTCTCGCAATTTGACTTGGCCGATACAAAGCCATCTCATATGCGACAGCTGCGCCAAAACCACCTTGAGCATGAATTTCAAATTTTCCTTCATGTTCGTCAAAGAAATCAGCTACACTTTCCCGTATACCGTCAATAACAGACCTATTACCGTTATACTGGAAAATTTGCACCTGACTTGTGTCGTAATGACAAGAAACATCTTTAGCATACCATGATTCAGTTTCCACAGAGTCGCCCTCTGCTGGAATGATTAGAATATTAATATCCTTCATTATTATCACCTCCTGTTAAAGTGCAACCTCCATTTAATATTATAACATATTTTATATATGATAAAAACATCAATATAAACTCTTAAATCAGATTAAATAAGCCGAGCATCTTCATTGACAAAATAAGCATTTTAATGTATAATATGTAGATATTATTATATAAATTTACTTATTAATTTATATAAAATTGCACCTTGAAAGGAGGAAAAATATTATAAAGTAATAGGTGCATCTTGTTTCTAATTCATTTTTAATTTTTACATAAGGGAGGGAAGTATGATAGAAATTGACGAATTTAAGAATTTAAGGAAGATACAATACGAGGAAGAAAAAACTCAGGCCGAAAAGTTAAAAGAGCAGCTCGATCTTTTCGACGCATCCAACTTGCTCCGAATTGTTGGCACATTGATCCTTATGGCGATCAATCTTCTTTATCGAGATGGTTTTGGTTTCATGGTTTTAACTATGGGTTCAATTCTAATGGCTGCCATTTCGGTATTATTGCTTGATCGATTGCCAGAAAAAGACTTTGAATGGGCTCATGACCCAGAGGTTGATGGTAATTATTACTATGCAAATCTTACCACTATGGTAACTTTAGTTGCTGTAGCTGGATTTGAGGTTTGGACTACTTCAAGATTTGTGATGACGATTATCTTCTTCAGTGCTATTGTCTTTGCTTTGGGTTATTTTCATATGGTTTTTCACGCATCAAATCAGCTCTTAAGAAAATGGTCCACCGCAATGCGCGTCCTGAATTTTACGTTCAGTGTTTTAATTGCCGCGTTGATACCTGTTTGTATGACTCTCTTAATCTTTGGTAATTTTTCCTAACTTAAAATACCCCGAATCTGGGGTATTTTTTTCTGCTTAAATTCCTTTGGTTCTAGCTTCGTAGGAAATTTGTTCTTGCTGCTCATTTTGATAATCAATTTTTCCCGACAAGAAAAGTTGGTCAAACAATTCAATGTCATCGATGTGATCTTCGATATGTTTCCAAACTCGATTCGCCCCGTTGTAATAGGCTAAATCTTTGTTATTTGGTAGCTCACCCGTTCCACGAAAACAGCGCTGCACCGCATTGAAAACTGGCTCAATTTTACCGCCGGTTAATTCACGCAATTTACATTGAATTTCATAAACTTCACGAAAATTCTTGCCCTTAAAATTAGCTAAACCAATATTAATATAATGGTCAATTCCCGAATCTTCATATTTGCCGTTAATGGCTTGCTCTACCGCTTTCGCTACGCCCTCATCAAACTCTTCGTTATTTGGGAAACCGGTCGAAAATGCCTCCACTTCATGATCCACGTAGGGAACCGCACGCAGTACGTGGGTGCCCAGTTCATGCACGATTAGACCGCGAGCCCGCTTGGCACTGTAGATCTTGTCTTCTGGAAAGTAAATCCGGCGCTCCTCATGATCCGCCGAAGCATTGGTTGCCCCAGCTTTGATTTCTGCACGGTACGGATTGCTGCCATCCTCATTTAGCTCTTCTTCAATAATTTCATTAACAATATTTACCATTTCTTGTGAGCTAAATTTTTCTTGGTTTTCTGGAATATGCTGCAGGAAACTACCAAAAAATTCGTTTGTCATTTCCGCGAAACGTTCAATGGTTTCTGGTTTTGGTTTAAATCTTTCGCTTCTAGTTTCTGGCATTGGTCCAATCTTATCGAGCAGTTCAGCAAAATTTTGTTTTTGTTCTTCAGTCAAATCCTGCGCCTTAATCTGGTCAATCTTTTCATTTAGTAAGGCGTAAAAAGTCCCCTCGTCTGGCTTGCCATAAAGTGCCTCATTGGCCTCCTTATGATGCTCCGCCGCGAGCTTTTTTGTCTCTGGTTGCGTGACTGTATTGTAAGCTAAATTAGCCACTAAAAAGTCATTTTTCTTAAAGCAGTCATCGGCCAAATATTCCAACAATCTACGTTTTCCGCTGGATAATTCTGCGCTTTCAAGTTCCGCTTTTGCTTTTTCTAGGCTACTCAAATTATTTTCAATTTCTTGTTTATCTAAATTTCCGTATTCATAGTTCGGATGAACCAAATCTGGATTATTTAAAAATTCTTCCTTCGCTTCTTTGGCATTGGTCGGGTTTAGGCGTTCATAAACCGTCAGATCTGCACTGGCAATTAATTCCGAAATTTCATCTTCTTTTAATTTTTCTGCTGTATTTTCAAAATTATCAAAATTAACTTCTCTTGTCGTCTCAATTTTGTTTTCCGGGTTCGCCTGCTCAAATTTTTCGCGTGCCAATTCTGGATTAAATTGATTTTCAAGATTGGTTAATTTTTCAAAAGTATTTTCTTCGTAATTACTATTTTCAAACCGATTAAAGTTTGGAAATTCCGCCATAAAGCTCCAGGTTAATTTAGTATTTTTCTTTTATATATTATAACCTCTTATGCTATAATTTAGTTATGAAAAAGAAAACTTGGTGGAGGTCAGGCTTTACGATTATTGAGGTAACGCTTGTATTGGCGATTACTGGTCTGCTCGTGGTTTCCGTCATGGGTTTTCTTTCCGGCAATATTAATAATCGCCGTTACATTGATTCTTACAATGAACTTTCGGCTACGCTTAAGTCGGTCTATTCTTCGGTAATTAATGTGAAAAATCCCCGTGAAGCTGATGAGGGTAGTAGTATTTATTGCACGCTTAATACTATGTGGAATGAAAATGGTGGGTTAGTTTCTAATTCTACTTCGGACAATTTTCCAGGTCGTACGCGCTGTGCGGTCTATGGTAAATTAGTGACTTTTGGCGAGGCCAATCCTGAGACTAATCAGCCTGATCATAATGTCCATATTTATGACGTAATTGGTCATATTTACACCCAAAATCTCGATATTGAAAATGCCTCTGGTGATAATGCTCTGGTTTCCTTGAGGAGTATCGGTGCCAATGTAGTCACCATGAAAAGTGAAGCCAATACTTGTCGTATGACTACCGCGGGGAATCACGATGTTTATGAGCCACTCTGGCAAGCTCGTATTGAGAATACCGAAAATCATGATCCGTTCGTTGGGGCTTTTTTGGTTACCCGCTCACCAATTTCTGGCACTGTCCACACCTATATTTATGACGAAAAAGGCAAAACTTTTAATATCAACCAACTCATCCAAAAAGTGAATAATGAATATGTCGGTAATGGTAGCTGTGAATATGGTGGTATTGGCTCCGTCACGAGTGTGGTAGCTGATGCTGGTCTTTATCCTGCCTTTGGCACCCTAAATCACTCCGAGTCCAAGGGAATTTATCTCGAAAACACCAAACTTCAGAATAAAAAAGATCTCGATATTTGCGTTGGCTCAGAAAATCATTCCTTGAATAGTATTGGTCGTCGCTCTATTCGCATTCATGCCGACGGCAGCAATTCCACCGCTATTGAGCTAATTGATATTGACAGTGAGGAAAATCCATGTCGAAGTTAAAGCCTTTTATTAGTCGTCGTGGTGATACGATTATCGAAGTCACTTTCTGTTTTGTGGTTTTTATTTTGGTTTCCGCCATTTCGGTTTCTATGATGAACCGCAGTTACGCTAAGATTCAGAATTCTTTGCAAATCACCACGGTACGCAATGAAATTGATGCCCAAGCCGAGGCGCTGCGTTTTATTCATGAATCTTATATTTCTGAGCGTGCTTTGGTCAAAACTAGCGGCCAGGACGACTCTGGAAAATGGCAAGAATATCGTGCGATTTGGGATCGCTTGACCAGCTTCAATAATGGCATGTCGAATAGTCCGACTGATATTTCTAAATTTGAAGCCAACAAATGCTCCGAATATTATGATAAAAATAATATCGTCGGCGATAATCATAATATCTTTACCGATAAAGCCTTTATTTTAAATACTCGTAAACTCAAAGCTTCCGATCCAGAAAATACTATTCTTTCTGCCAAGGATCATCCAGAAATTTTTCAAGAATCTCCACTTTCTCCTCGCCTAGTTTTTTCCTCAACTTCTACCGCCGGTACTTCGAACGGGGAAGATACTGAAACCACCAACCTTAATGAAATTAATGACGGCACCAATTATAAAACCACTCCAGTTTTTAATAACCTTTATCGTGCCGAAGGTATTTGGATTGTCGCCGTTCGTGACTTTACTAACGTTCCATCCAGTGCACACTTTGATGCCAAATATCGTGAAGATATGGATAAAAATTACCCTCCAGAATTTTATGATTTTCATATTCGCACCTGTTGGTATGGTCCAGGAGAAACTGTCCCGACCACTATTGGTACCATCATTCGTTTATATAATCCGGATTACATGAAGAGAGGTTAGATTAATTTATGCGTCAAAAAATTATACAACCAAAAACCAACAATCGACCCCTTTCTGGCTTTACTATTATCGAAGTGACTCTCTCCTTGATGTTTATTTCAATTCTTTTACTTTCGGTAATTTTTGTCGCAGTACATCTTTCTACTATTTACCAAAAGGGAAACACGATGAACGCAATTAATTCCACTTCACGCCTACTGGTGGATGATTTTCAACGTGGTATCGCTACGGCTCCCGCCCGCTCCCTCTCTGATATTTGTCGTGTCGAATATGCGTCAAATACTAATGAAATGAACAAGTGTCTGCAGGATCAAGCGAGAAAATATGTTTATCAACAAAATTATGGCACTATCAAGGCTAAGCAAACTGGCAAACTACTCGAGAGTGTACCGCTTTCTGGTGTCTTCTGTTCCGGTCGTTACACCTATCTCTGGAATACAGGATATGTGTTAAATTCCACGGATTACGAAATTATGAGCGGTAGTCGTGCTACTTTTAGTAATGGCGACACGGAAATTGATGATTATCGTCTAATTAAAATTGAAGATTCTGATCGTGCAATTTGTCGTTCTCATATGGAAGCCGCCACTAATAATAATCGTGTTTATCAAGTGGCCGACATCGCCCCAACTTATAGGCTCACTGGCGCTGAATATAAAGAGGTCATGAAAAAGAATAACGAAGATATTGCGCTGTATGATTTCACCATCTTCGCGCCGACCGAACATGCCCTCACCATGCAGAATTTTTATAGTGGTACTTTCATTTTAGCTACCTTGCGTGGCAATGTGGATATCACTGGCACCGGCGAATTTTGCAAGACACCACCAGAAATGGGCTTATCTTCTAGCTTTAATTATTGCGCCATCAATAAATTTAATTTTTCCGCTAGGACATCAGGTCAAAATAGAAAAGGAGAGGAATAATGAAAAAACTATTAATCACTAAACGCGGCTCTACTTCCATTATTGTGACGATTTTTGCCATGCTTTTATTTAGTATTATTGTGGTTGGTTTTGTGCGCCTCACTCTTTCAGAAGCTGGCCAAACTAGTAATTCTGACCTCTCCAAATCCGCCTACGATTCCGCACTTGCTGGCGTAGAAGATGCCAAGGTTGCACTTCTTAAATATCATGAATGTTTGAACCGCTACCAAGAGGGTGGCTCCGATACTAATTGTAAGGAAATTATCGAAGCCATGCAAAATGGTATCAAAAATCAAGACTGCAACACTGTCGCTAATGTCCTCAGTCGCACCACTGATGAGCAAAAAGGCGTAACCATTCAAGAAGTAAAGAACAAGAATCTTGACCAGGGTCGTGGTGCTGATATGATGCAGGCCTATACTTGTGTAACACTTCAGGAAGACCTTAGTGATTATCGCTCTTCACTCAGTAGTGAAAATCGTCTCCGCATTGTACCAATCCGTAGTGACAAAATTAAAGAATTAAAATACGTCAATATTAAGTGGTTCTCTGACACTAATTACGCTAAGCTCCTAAGTAACGGCCATCAGCTATCTTGGAGTGAAAATGCCTCTCTTCCATCCGGTCAGTATTCCTTAGTGCCACCACTAATCAATGCCTCATTTTATCAAGCCGATAAAAACTTTAAGATGAGTGACCTGATTACTGCCAGCGGTGACAATTCCACTGATCAAGGAACGATGTATTTAAGACCAAGCAAGAATGGTACTAATGAAATTAGAGCCAGTGAAGTTTCTCGTACTTTTGACAAACACAAGAATGAACTTTTCTATGTTAAGTGTCAGGAAGGTAATTTCTTCTGTTCACTGACTTTTGAAGTGCCAAACACTTTCCACAATTCTAATGATCGTAATACCGGTGCTACTTTCTTAGTTTTATCACTGCCTTATGGCGCACCTGATACCGATTTTGCCATTTCACTTTACGACGCCAAGCGCAATCCGATTGATTTCACCGGCGTGCAAGCTAAGGTTGACTCGACTGGTCGCGCTAATACTCTTTATCGCCGTATCGAGGCTCGCGTCGAATTGATCGATAATTACTTCCCATATCCAGAATTTGCCGTACAACTAAACGATGATAAAAACAATGTCACCCGCAAAACTTTCTATACCACGAAAAACTGTTGGTACATGGAAGATGGCGACAAGGACACCTGTCCTGACTATCTCGAAAACGACGATTACGCCAATCCAGAATAATCATCTTGGATATGAATGAACAGAAGATAATCAAACAAGCAGAAGATAAAATTACTGCTAATGCGTATATTCACTACGCTAGTGATTTGATTTATAAAAAAACCGCGGAGCTTGGATTATTCGAAGGCGTAGATTTTGAATATCATGCAGATATTTATGAAAATATCTCTGTATTCAAATTTAAACCTAAGCATGAAAAGTTGGTTTTTGATATGCGAAATTTCTTAAATGATTCGCTGGTGAGTGACGAATCTATCAATCGAGCCATCAAACGAATTTCTCTTAAATTTAAAATGAACAATGAGAAAACAGACAGTATAAAAACAAAACTTTATTCATATATGCACACCTCAGATTTTCGAAAGGGTCAAATTTCGGATGAAGTTAATTATTTTTCCGTCAAAAGACGAAAGAACTCGGATAGTTTGAAAGTTATTTTGTATTTTCATAATATTACTAAGGAATTAGCTCCCACGGCTACCTGTCTTCTATATTACTTGTCTTTGATTCTAGATCAAATTTTATACACGGATAATTCGAACGTATTTTTGCTCGGTAATGATACCTATTCCGATTTTTCAGCTAACGAAGATTTTTATGGCCTGCAAAAAGAAGTGTTCTACGAAAAACCATTACAGAAAACCGCACTAGAGAAAAATATCCAAGAGTTTAAATCGAAAATTTTACACGCAGAAATTGTGCACAGAATTTACAAACAAATATCAGGCAACGTAGAAATTTCAGATGAATTATTGTTTGATAATTGTGGCTACATCGTAGATAAATCTTATTGGACTCAAATAAAAGAGACTCAAATCCAGAATTTACTTCAGGATATTAAGATAGAGCTAGAACTAATCAGTTAATATTTGACAGAAAAACCGTTGTAGATTATAATAGCTACATACGTCGCGGGGTAGAGCAGCCTGGTAGCTCGTTTGGCTCATAACCAAAAGGTCGTTCGTTCAAATCGAACCCCCGC
>JABCOY020000048.1 GCA_013333375.2 Candidatus Saccharimonadota bacterium
GCCGATTTTGCTTTTTACCGAGTTAGTGATAGAATAAAAATAACTTGGCGCCATAGCTCAGCTGGATAGAGCAGGAGACTTCTAAGCTCAAGGTCATAGGTTCGAACCCTATTGGCGCTACCAATTTTTATAAGTATGTTTGACGTACGGCTTGCGAGCGTACGTTTTTTTATCGGAAATTTCGAGATAGGTGAGATAAGTGGGATAAAAAACATTGAGCTTTTCAAGCAAACCAAGGTGAGCATGAAAAGTAGTGACCGGCCCAACTACGATTAGTTTATCGTCATAAGTTTTCAAGGTATGACGACATGCGCCCGAGAAAAGTTTCTTGGTGGGAGAAATAATTCCCTTTTGATTACGCCAAAATTCGTCGAGTACGGGCGGGACAATGCCATTATGCATATGTCCAGATAAAATATAATCAAAAGGCTGCAAAAGAAATTCTATATCTGGGGTCTGGAGATAAGTCGGAGCATGAATGAGAGCGAATTTCAATTTATCGACAGGTGGCTCTGGAAGATTCACTAGGGTTTTCGTAAGATCTTCGAGCTGGGCTTCGGCATTTTCAGCAAAATTCACCCCATCTTCGGTGTAATAAGATTTTTTCTGGGTGTAACCAAAACAGAAAATATCATCATCTTGGTAGATTTCATCATCGAGCAAAACTAGATTTGGCACCTCGCGAAGAGATTTAAGGAATTCCTCATCGCGCACGATATGCCAGCCTTTTTTATTTTCAGGAATGCGATAAAAATCATGATTACCAAGACTGACAATCATTTTGCGAACGGAAGAAATAGCCGTGAGATTTTTTAAAAAACTAAGAAAACGTTCGCGCTCACTGAGAGAATCCACGCATTCCAAAGTATCGATGAGGTCACCGGTGATAAAAATATAATCCGGACGTGCAAGCTCAAATTGTTTGATAATGGCGCGGAGTTTAAGATTTTTCACTAGGCGCGAAAAATGAATATCGGAAATCACCGCGATTTTCAGAGACTTGGATTGACCAGAAAAAAGCGGTGTTTTGCGATAAAGTTTGTAGGTAGTTTCTTGAAAAATTTTCACTCGAAAGAATTATTTAGTTTTAATCAAGCGGTAGTAAATACTTGGCGCAAAACGCACGGAAGCGAGTGGACCTTGAACGGCTTTTTCGAGCTTAATGAGGGCCTTGGTGCTAAAAATTTTCTTCATGGTACGACTGCGGAAATTCGAAACCGAGAGCACATCCATGATTTCAAAACCAGTTTTCTTAAAAAGATCCTCGACATAGGCTGGGTGATAATTATAAAAACCGTCCTTATCAATTTCCTTCAAGTTCGATGGCTGTTTATCGAATGGATTAACCGAGGAGCGCTTGAACCAGTAGCGGAACATCTTTGGCAGAGTACGCTTATTAGCGACTTCAATCACTGCCACACCACCTGGTTCGAGAATGCGGTTAAGTTCACGAAGGACCTGTTCGAGATTTTCGAAGTGATGGGTAGCACGGACCATGAGTAGAGCGGAAAATTCACCATCGGAAAATGGAGTCTTGTAGATATCACCTTGAACAGTATGAAGTTTGTCACCAAATTCTTCCCTGGCCTGCTCGAGGTTGAGCTTGGAATAATCAAACAAAGTAGCACGCTTGGCACGTGGCAAATATTCATTAGCTAAACGACCGTATCCACCACAAATATCGACAAAATTATCCATATTTTTCGGTAGCAAACGACGAATCGCAGTGCGGTCGGCAAGATCCTCATACTCACGCCCAGAATCTTCCCAGAAAACTTTCTTATAATTATAGCCATTATAATCAGAGATGACCTTGTGATCAGACTTGGTATTCTTGGTGTTTGCAGAAGCATCCTTGGTGGTAGCAGATTTTTTCATAGAATTAGTATCCTTGGTGGATTTTGCAGTCTTTGCAGTCTTGTTTGATGTCTTATTCATAGTTCCTATTTTACCATTTATTATTTATCTTGTTTCTGATTTTGAGCTGAATTTTCCGATTCACCTTCCAGCTCGCTTGGTTTCTCAGGTTTTGGCAACATTTTAACATTCTTAAAAATAAGACTACTGAGTTTTTCGAAAATTGGTACCACTTCCGAAAGATTAAATAGGAAACTCGATATTAAGTAAACTAGGCCAGCAAAAACAGAAATTAAAATGAACTTCGGGATGGTACTGATAATAGAATTATCGGTGGCGCGCAATGGGAAAAGTTTAGTCATAAAATAGGCAGCAATAGCAGTGAAAAAACTAGCGATCATCATGCGGAAAATTGCTAGCCAAAAAGTCTTATCGAGTAATTGAAATTTAGACCGAGTATTCAGAATGGTGAGGAGAATAATGATTTCAGCTAAAGCGCCGATAGATTGTGCCCAGCCCAGGCCGTCTGGACCAAGACCAGTTATGGCAAAAATAACCGAAAGCGCCATAGTAAAACCAACGGCAAAAATACTAACGACGAACGGAGTTTTGGTATCCTGTCTGGCATAAAAACCACGCGAAGCGATATGAAAAATCGACTGAGCAAAAATCGCGACAACGAGCGAACCGAGCACACTAGCGATTACTGGATTACCACTATTTTTAATGAAACTAACGATGTAGCCACGAGCAAAAAAGGCAATCACGGAGACTGGTAACGAAATCCAGATAATCATCCGGAGCGCATGGCGGAAGGTGCCGTTAAATTCGGAGGAATCTTCATTGACTTGCTCGGTTAATTTCGGGAAGAAGGCCGTAGAAATCGCGACGCCGATAAGATTGACTGGCATTTGATGTAGACTATTGGCCTGCTGGAAGGCGCGCAGAGTGCCGGTGCCCATGCGAGAAGAAAGATTGGTGGCAAGAATAGAATAAACGTAATCGATTCCCTGATCGAGTGAGCGAGCTGGAAGTAATTTTAAGACCGAGCGGAAGCCGTGATTTTTCCAATAGATTTTGAATTGATAATCAAAACCGAGACCGAAGAGACCGATGAGACTAATAAAGATTTGCAATAAGGCACCGAAGACCACACCGAGTGCCACACCCATGATGCCACCTTCGAAAATTTGTATACCGAAGAGATTGATGCCATTAGTAAAAACCGTAATACCGATGAGAATACCAATGTTATAGAGAGCTGGCGCGAGTGAGTAAAAAACAAAACGACCAACTGCTTGCTGAACAGAATTTAGTACCGTGGCAATACTGAACAGAAATGGGTTAATCGCGATCACGCGGGTCATATTGATGGCGAGAATAGTGCCGGATTCATCGAGACCCGGACCGACGATGTAGCGAATCAGAGGATCCGCGAAAATCATAATAAAAATACTCGCAATAAAAGTCACTAGCGCCATAAGATTCAAAGTGGAAGTGGAAAGCTCCCAGGCAGATTTTTTATTACCAGAAGAAAGACGCTGATTAAAAACTGGAACAAAGCTGACGGCTAGAGCGCCAGAAGTGAGAATAAAAAACATAAAATCTGGAATGGTGAAGGCAGCAGTATAGGCATCCACACCAGTCGGATAAGTGTCAAGATAATAAGAATTAAGCAAGCGGTCGCGGAAGATGCCGAGCAGTGCGGAAATCAGAGTGGAAACACTCAATAAAATAGCAGCATATTTGATACTAAGTTTACTATTCGCCATAGCGACAACGGAGCGAAATTGAATTTTTTTCATCTATAAATAATTATATCGTATTTATGCTAAAAATGACGGGCGAAGATAAAAAAATACAGCACCAAGAGATGCTATATTTTATTACTGGTCTAGGTATTCTAGATTATCCGGTTAGGCGGTATGACGATAGGATTTAGCAGTTTCGCGTTCAGCCATTTTATTGATACGGCGATAACGCTTAGAAAGACGTAGGCAGAAAAATTCCGTAACGGCACAGATTTTGTCCGCGACAGTAACTACCCAAGCTTCACGAGATTTTGGAAAAACCTTGCCGAGTGGGAACATGTGAGACTCGATGATATTCTCTTCTTTAGCATTAATATCGAAGTCGCGCTTGGCGTTCGAGGCGGCAATAATCGGATGAATATAGGCGTGGCCTTTCGGCATATCACCGATATTGTGCCAATCATAAAGGAAATAATCGTGCAAAAGCGCACCCTTGACGAGAGATTTATAAGAAAATTTCATCGGGAAAAAACGGGCGATTTTCACGCTCATAATAGCGACGTGAACGGAATGATCATAGGTCGTAAAGCATCCATGCTGGAAAAAAGTGCGTTCAATTTGCATATTTTCCGATTCAAGAATTTTGCGACCATATCTATTAACTAGACGATTCGTTTTACTCATTTAGTTTATTTTACCATAAATTGGATGATTTTGAAAGCGTTTTTGATATATTTTATTTTTTATGTTATAATAAAAATATCAGAGTATTTTAGAATACTCATGATTTTTGTTTTGTTATCTAAAACAAAAAGTTCTTTACCAAAAGGTTTATTCATTGCGATTATGAAAGGGGGTGTATGAATTGGATTTCGTACATTATGATTTAGGTTTTCTTGAGAAAGGCACAATAGTTGCCGTTTTTCTTGACGCAGCCGCAAACGTATGCATCCTAGATGTTGCCAATTTTATAGGATATAAAAATGGCTATTCGTTTAAATATCTAGGTGGGTATGTCACTCGTAGCCCATATTATTTTACTATCCCGAAATATGAACATTGGCATGTCGCCATTGATTTGGGTGGATATGAAGGGTGTATCGGTTCGAGTATTAAGATTATACCGCCAGAAAAAACTGAAGTCGAACTTACTTTTATGGGTTATCCAGCTATGAAATATCCCAATAAAAAGAAGCCAAACCAATTTACCGACTACTTGTTTGGTGGAGCCAACGGTGTGCCAGATGGACCTGGACACGGTCATGCGATTATTCAAAATTCAACTGGGAATATTGTATTTCTTAGAGAACCAGGCACTAAAGACATTACTATCTGGGACCAAAGTATATGTCCATAATTCTTGAAAACCGCCTTATTGAGGAGTATTTTATACTCCTCTTTTTTATGATTTTATTTCAAAAATAGAATATAGCCCAAAAAGATATTTGAAAATCTCATTATCAGCATCGCTTGTGTTTTCCAAAGTTTCAATTTTTCTTGGGATAGCCTCCAGATTATCAAAACCACACTCGCGATAAAATTTAACTTCAGCCTCGACACCATGATGTGAATAAGTATTCATTAATAAATACTTTTGGTTAGTCAACTGATTTTGGATAACCCAGAAGAATTCACTCTCCCCAAAAGAGCCTTCTTGCTCTACTAAATATCGACCTTCTGGCATTTGATATTTTGAGATAACCTCACTTAATTCGCTTTCAGTCATTTCCCACATATCGATGCTCCATTTATTTACAAGTTATATATTATATAGTACGTCCATCGTAAAATTACAAGCTACTGAACTTTATACGACTGGTGTCTAAAATAATTTCTCAAGCGTAAAACTAATACCTTGGCGCGATTTCACGAGAGTAGACCATGTAGGCTTGGCCGCCACTGAGGGATTGGCGATAGGCCCAGAA
>JABCOY020000049.1 GCA_013333375.2 Candidatus Saccharimonadota bacterium
AGCATCACCGATTTTGAGTTTAATGTTGGAATCGGAAACGCTGGATTCAAATTTTTCTGATTGACCATTGCGAGTAACCGTGGCTTTAAAAGCGTAAGGATCGTCAATAATTTGGTTTCTGCCGGCTTGGTTGAAAATCGGGATTACGCGCATGATGCCATGATTGGTATTTTCGTGGGTGAAATTGGCAACTAAGGTTTCAGTCACATCGAGCTTGGAGTATCCTTCGGCGTCTTTGGTTAGCTCATAATCGGCATGAAAATTTTTGAAAGTAAAATCATTAACGGCGGAATTTTCGTTGCTTGAGCTACTGCGCTTTTTACGCGCAAAAGTCGGTTCGGCAGGAACTAAGACGAGAGTAAAAATTGATAGTAATAAAATAAACCTTAAAAAGAATTTCCTCATGGTTTAATTTTACCATAAAGCTAGAGAACTTCGTGCAGAGACGTTTGATTACTAGAGAACTTCACGTAGAGAACGTTTGATTACGTTAATGGAAGATTGCATGCGAATGGCTTCCATTTCGGTAAGTTCGGTGTCGAGACGGCGCACGATTCCCTTACGGCCAACGATGGCAGGAAAACCAAAGAAGCAGTCGGAAAAATTATCATAAGTAGAAACCGGTAAAACACGATTTTCGTCATTAAAAATACAGTTGACGATACGGGTGACGCAGGCACCAATGCCATAATAAGTTGCGCCTTTTTTGTTGATGATTTCGTAAGCTTGATTCTTAGTATCGGTTTCGATATTTTTGAGTTCAGAAGCGGAGATTAAATCAGTGATTGGTTGGCCACCAATATTGGCATTCGACCAGAGAGCAAATTCGCTGTCACCATGTTCGCCCACTTGATAGGCATGGACGGATTTTGGTGAAATGCCGAGACGATTAGCCACGTTATATTTTAGGCGGGCGGAATCGAGAACGGTGCCAGAACCAATAACTTTGTGACTTGGAAAACCAGAATATTCCATGACGAGATAGGATAAAACATCGACTGGATTGGTGACCATGAGAAAAATTCCCTGGAAGCCATTATTTACGAGATTCTCAACAATTTCTTTGACGATTTTGGCGTTACGGGCGAGAAGTTCGGTACGGGTTTCACCACCTTTTTTCTGGGCGGCACCAGCGGCAATAATTACGAGATCGGTGTCTTTACTATCTTTTTCATAGGTTCCGGCGTGAATTTTTATGAAATTCGGTGAAACGGCTAGAGTGTCGCGTAGATCCATCGCTTCACCCTCGGCATCAGCTTGATCTTGATCGATGAGAACTAATTCATTGATGGCGTTATGGGAAGAAACTAAAGAAAAACCAATACTGGCGCCAACGTTCCCTGTTCCAATAATCATCACTTTGTTCGACATAGTTTTTCCACCCTGAAATTAAAAATATTATGGAAATGCTTACGCTTATTTTAACATATTTTGCAATTAGATTCGATGAGTATTCCAGTTAATATTAGTGGTGATGGGATTCAAATTTGACGAGTGTTCAGGAAGATATTAGTGATGGCGAACTTTAAATTCGACGAACATCCCAGTTAACACTCGCGGTAGCGACGTCGAGAAGATTTTGCGGATTCCAGGTGGCAAGGGCAGCAATTTTGGCGGGGAGCATGCCGGTCCAGAGAGAAAGTGGTGTGAAGCTGGTATGATCGAGGCGGATGGTATAGATTTCGCCAGCTTTGGCCATAATGATTTGGTCACTATGTAGCGTAATAAGAGTCAGTGGGTAGCTAATGGTAAATTTATGTAAAGTCTCAATCACGGATGTGAGTGGCATGGAGAGTAGAAGCATTTTAGGAAAATAAATGGCTTGAAAAAGTTTTTGGAGTTGCGGCATCGTGGCGAGCAAAACGAGATTTTCGTGTTGGAGATTTTCTTCGGCACTGTTTGTAATGATTTCAATAGCGTCACGGCAAGCTACTACTACTTGATTTTCGTGCAGTGATTTTAGGGCCTCGTTAACGGCGATGGAGGTGGTGGAATTTTTGGAAAAATTACCGGAAAGAAAAACCGTATCGGTAGAGAGAAAACTTTCGGTAAGTTTTTCGTGACGGTCGAATGATCCGGAAGGAGTGGATTTGAGAAAATCGATGTAATTAATCACCGGAAGTTTGTTTTGAAGAGCGTCTGGTAGATATAATTTAAGGGTTTTAATCGGTAGTTTTTCGAGGAATTCGGTGGTGCGAATTTCGCTTAAAAAGTTTTCACTATTGCCACCAAAAACCAAAAGCCGACCGGATTTTTGAGTAGGGATATTCCATAAAATATTGTGGTCTTCGTTACCGATAAGTTTGTGCCAGTAGGTGAAATTATTGGGATTCATAATATTGGGATTCAAAATATTAAAAATTTAGGGTGATAGAAATTGGGCAGTGGTCAGATCCGAGAATGGTTTCGTAAATTTCAGCAGCTTCGAGATTTTTTTCTAGCGACTTTGAAATGAAGAAATAATCAATACGCCAACCGATATTATTCTCGCGCGCTTTGCCCCAGTGTGACCACCAAGTATAGCGAGCAGTGTCGGGGTTTAGTGTGCGAAAAGTATCAATAAAATCTTGTTTTAGGATTTCGGAAATACCTTGACGTTCTTCTTGGGTGAAGCCGGCGTTTTTGGTATTTTGTTTCGGACGTGCGAGGTCAATTTCTTGATGTGCGGCATTAAAATCACCGCAGACTACCACTGGTTTGGTTTTTTCGAGATGTTTCAAATAAGTCAAAAAGAGCGGATCCCAAAGTTCATGACGTAGTTTGAGACGCGATAAATCAGTTTTAGAATTTGGGGTGTAAACATTAACTAGATAGAAATTTTCGGTCTCAAGCGTGAGGACACGACCTTCAGAAAACGGTGAACCAAAACTGTCATTTATAAGAAGTTCTGATTTTGTTTGATCGAAGTCGGGACTTTTAAAATATTCAGAAAGGTTGGTCTCGATGGAAAGAATTTTTTGATCGGTTTTAGCAATGGTCATAGTACCGGAATAGCCCGCACGTTCCGCAGAGTTCCAGTTTAATTGATAATTTTCTAGCGGAGTGTTTAAAATTTCCTTTTCAACTTGTTCAGGTTTAGCTTTAACTTCTTGGAAACAACAAAAATCTGGATTTTCGATGCTAAGAAAATTTTGAATAGCCTGTTTTTTTAAGACGGCACGCAGGCCATTCACATTCCAGGAAAAAAGACGGATTTTAGACATGTAGGCGCTTCCTTGCTTCGCGATCGAGGTCGCGATTTTTAATCGAAACACGCTTATCATAGCGTTTTTTACCAGTGGCGAGAGAGACTTCAATTTTAATATAACGACCGCCACCGAACAATTTAGTCGGTACGATAGTATTGCCGAGTTGCTTAGATTTTTCGAGTGAATGAAGTTGTTTTTTAGTAATAAGCAGGCGAATATTACGAGCGGTTTCGGCACCAAGTGTGAGATTATTTAGCCAGAGTTCGCCGTCCTTAATGGTGACAAATGAGCCTTTAAGTTGGACGTGGTGATCACGAATGAGGCGGACCTCCGGTCCGGTCAGACTCATACCGCAGATAATTTTATCACCGAGATGATAATCAAAACTCGCACGTCGGTTAACGGCGACAGAAGAGGTTTGCTTTGGTTTTGATTTTTTACCCATAGCTTAATTATAACAGATACTAAAAGTGTTATATAATAGAGATTATGAAAATTGCAATTGCTTCTGATATTTATTATCCGATGACGAATGGGGTGGCGGTATTTGCGCATAATTTAGCCAATGGGTTAGTGCAGGCGGGTCATGAAGTTTTGGTGATCGCGCCAAGTTTTACGGGGGAATATCATGAAGAAATCGATGAAAAAACGGGTGTGAAGACCGTGCATCTATCTTCAATTCGTTTTCCTTTTTATCCTGACCAAATCAATCCAGTGCCAGAGAATCCGGAATTTTTAGGTATGCCTTTGCCGCGATTAACTTATAAAAATGGTATTTGGTGGACGGTTAACCCTTGGGTGGAAGTGAAGAAGGTGTTGGATGAATTTCAGCCAGATGTGATACATCTCCAGACGGCGGAATTTATTGCGCTTGCGGTAATGAGCTATGTAAAAAAGCGGGATATTCCACTAGTTTCAACTGGTCACGCGTATCCGGATAATATTACTGATCAACTATTTTTCTTACAACCAAAGCCGCTTAAAAAATTATCGAATGCGATCTTGAAGGCGCACATGATGAGTTTTTTGAAAAAATCTGAATATGCGACGATGCCAACCGAGATTGCAATTGGTGATTTGGTGCCAAAAAATCGTAAATATTTTAAAGTACCGGTAGAGGCGCTCTCGAATGGGGTAGATTTAGCACAGTTTAAGCCGGCAAAAGCTAGTTCGGAGATTTTGAAAAAATATCACCTTGATGATGGTAAAAATAAAATCATGTATATCGGTCGGGTGGATCCGGAAAAAAGTATTGATGTAGTGGTGAAGGCTTTTGCCTTACTTCTGGCGGATGGAATTTCGAACACTGAACTCGTGATTGTGGGTGATGGTATCGATGTGGCGAGATTGAAAGAATTGGCTGAAGAGTTAGGTATTAGTGAGGAGGTAAAATTCCTCGGTAAAATTATGATGCCGGAACTCGCAAAGGTTTATCGCATGGGTACAATGTTTGCTACGGGTTCTGAGACTGAGACTCAAGGAAATGTTTTGATTGAGGCGGCGGCAACCGGTTTGCCTCTTGTAGCCGTGAACGCTGGAGCGGTGGGGGAAATTTGCGTAAATGGTTTTAATGGTGAACTTGTGGAAGCTGGCAATATCGAAGCGTTCAAAGAAGCTATGAAAAAGATTCTTTTAGATAAAAAGTTGCGAGAGGAATATAGCAAGAATTCTTTGGAGATTTCCAAGAAACATGATTTGAGACATACCTTGAAGCGTTTCGAAGAAATTTATGAGGAAGCGATTCGCTTAAAACGTGCAGAAGCGGAATAATGAGATTGGAGAAAATAATGCAGAAAAAATGGTCTTGGCAGGATTTACCTAAACATTTTACGATTTTAGCCCCGATGGAGGGGGTGACGGATGTGGTTTTTCGTCAAGTGATTAACCAGGCAGGTAGACCAGATGCGTTTTTTACGGAATTTACTAATGTTTCTTCTTTTGCTTCAGAGAAAGGTCGCGATAATGCACTGGAACGTCTCGATGTAGTGGAAACGGATTCGCCGATTATTGCGCAAATTTGGGGAAAAAATCCGGAGCAATTTGGTTTGCTGGCAAGTAAATTGGAGGGGCTAGGTTTTGATGGATTAGATATTAATATGGGCTGTCCAGATCGCCATGTCAATAAGGCGGGTGGCGGAGCGGCGATGATTCGTACGCCAGAATTGGCCCTTGAATGTATTCGTTCGGCGAAAGCAAATACTAATCTACCGGTTTCGGTGAAGACGCGTCTTGGCTTTACTTATGTCGATGAATTTCGTGAATGGTTACCAAAAATTTTAGCAGAGGATGTGGCGAATTTGACGATTCATTTACGCACACGCAAGGAAATGTCAAAAGTACCAGCACATTATGAGTTAATCCCAGAGATTTTAGCTATTCGTGATGAAGTCGCACCACGAACTTTGATTACAATTAATGGTGATATTGCGGACATGGCGGATGTGAAAAAACTCAGCGAGGCTTATCCAGAGGTGGATGGTTTTATGATTGGTCGTGGCGTATTTTTTAATCCATATTGTTTTACTGACCGTAAGCCAGTGGGGCTGGGTGGTGAAGTTGAAATTCCGGAGGTTATGGAATTATTCCGTTTTCATCTAGATGTTTTTGATGCAAGATGTCGAGAGTTAGAAGAACGTGGCTCGAGGTATCCATTTGAGCCACTGAAGCGTATGTTTAAAGTCTACGTGAACTCTTTTGATGGAGCTTCGGACTTGCGCATAAAATTGATGGATTGCAAAAATACGACGGAAATTCGGGCGGTATTAGATGAATTTTGTGCAAAATTATAACAAAAAAAGAGGGTGTAATTCCCTCTCTCTAGATTAGTTAGCCGCAATGTGCCAAGTCAAATCTGTAGCATTAAACATCAGACGACATTGCTCCTTTCCGACTAAGACATCGAAGACGTGAATCGCGGTATTGCCGACGAAACGGATGTGAGTGCGGAGTAATTCCGTCACCTCAGACTCTTCGTAGCCACGTCGCTTGAACGTCAGCGGCTGGCATGGAGTCATTTGATAGCCGAAAAGGGCCATCACTTCGACACGTTCTAGATTGTTAAGATTAGTTTGGTTTTGCATAAGTAACTCCTAAATTTAAATATAAGAGTCATTTATGTGAGCCTGATTTATTGGCTCCTGGCTAAAAGTATAAATGACGATACTTAAAGCTAAAACATTTTCTCATTGCCAGTGACCGAAGTATAGCAAGATACTTTAATTTTAGCACAAAAAGTTTGTTTGGATGCAAAAGATAAAAATTTGTGTAGATGAAATTTTGCTTAAAATTTAGGTATAAAAATAGGGGGGTGCGAGGTATAAAAATGGGGAGATGCGAGGCATAAAAATGGGAGGCGGAAGCCTCCCGAAAAGCGTGAAAATTGCGAGTTGATAGTGACGTTTACTGATATTTTGGAGAAGAATACTAGCGAGTAGTAGTTTTTCAGGGAGCTAGTATTCGATATCAGCAAATTTTTTTTGGAATTTTAATAATCGAGTTACAGGTGCTATGTATGATTAATCTATGATTAATCGTTGTAGAAGCCTTGGTCTCTAGCAGATTCTAGCATGACCTCAATTTCCGAATCCCGGGCTTTCTGGAAATAATCTGGATTGTTCTTGTAATCTTGAACAAATCTGCGCACATCTCCAGGTCTCCAAGAATCGTATCTTGTGCCATAAACATCGTTGGTAATAGTAACACTCATGTGAAATACCCCCTTTCACAAAAAAGCAATTTTCACGTACACTAACCTAAATCCTAGTTAGATTAGACGGTTTAATTCTACCATAAAAATATAAATATGTCAATGTTAAAAAATTGACAAGATTAGAAAAAGGTTGTATAATATAAGAACTGATTAAGATTAATTAGTGTGACTTTTTGACAGTAGTTCTTTAAGAGGAGGTTTCCGTATGGAAAAAGATTGCGAAAATGAAGTTTATGTTGCTAATGGTGAAATTCGTGTACTAATCATTGCAAGAATACTTTCTTGTTTTGTGATTTTTGGATTATTGCTTGGTGTAATACCTATGCCTGTGTCGATAATTCTAGTGTCATTGATGTGGTTTGTAAATTTTAGTGTGGGTGGCTCGATTATTTTTGAGCGTAATTGCTTAGTTTGTCTACATGTCGATAAGCCACAGAAAATGATAACTATTTTTTCTGAAATGCTATTAAGCGCTTTTATTTGGGGATATTTTGCTTATTGGCTGAATTTTTGGCTATTGTTGGTTCTATCGTTACTTGCAATTTTAACAGTAGCTTGGACAAATTTAGATCATAATATGAAATACGTGGATTTGTATGGTAGAGGAATCAATGTCGCCGTTGAACTTGCAAATGGAAGATTTATTAACTTGGCATTGGTGCCAATGTTTATAATTTTTGGTTCAGTTTTCGGCGTATCACTTAAACTGACTTACATAATAATTGTTGCCGTGATGCTCCACTATATTCATAATAGGATTTTAGTTAAGGCTACTAGGCCATAAAACGCAAAATCTCCTGGCGCTCCAGAAATGGGGTGCTATTTTTTTGAATTTTGATAAAATCGTTTTATTTTGTTCTCATTTTTTAAAAAAGCTTATGCTAAAATAAAAATAAAATCCGGAGAGAAAAAGATGGGCAGAAAGCATATCAAAAATCGGGTATATCAAAGAACCGAACGAAAAATTTTTAATGCTTTGGCAAGTATATCAAGAGATAAAAGCTTAGCTGAAATTCAAATATGCGAACTTGTTAGGGTGGCTAGGATTGCCGAGTCGACATTTTATGACCATTATCGTAATTTGGCAGATTTAATGAATAAGAATCGCGCCATTTTCTTGAAGCATTTGGAGGATGAGGTAAAAACAAGTTTTCAATTAGAAATGAGTATGGAACAATTTTATGAAAAATTGTTCATTTTTTTATATAAAGAAAATCGTTTGGAGTTGATGCAGATGGATTTTCATAAAATGATGAATTTGGCGCTGTTTCGAGTGGAATTTAAGATGTTAATTTACCGCTTTTGGAATCGTTACGAGCCAGAATTGATGGAGGCAATCTATGACCATTTTCTGGCGGATTTAGTGGTGGAATTATATCGTTGGCGACGTGAAAAATATCACAAAAATTTTATTGTGAAACATGCAAGAAATTTGGTGTATTTGACGAAAAATGCCCCGAGATTTTATGTGAATCTGGCTTAGAAATAAAATGTCCAACTATAGAAAATGTAGAAATAAAAAAGTGGCTTAGTGGTAAGATTCATGATTTATGAATTTGGCGTTATTCGATGCTGGTAATTTCACCGTTTTTGAGATGAAGTAGGCGCTGGTTTTTAGAGCCTCGAAATTTTAGGGTGAGGTCACGCTGGGCAAGGACGAATGGTCCATCAATCAGGGCATCGAGGGTTTTGAAAAACTCCCATTGATCGTTTTGCTTTGCCTTAATTTCTTCATAAGTGTAGCCAGAAAATGACCAGACATTCCAGCCGAGCTCTTCCTTGACGAATTTGGCGATTTCAATACAGGCTTCGGCTTGAAGTGACGGTTCCCCACCACAGAAAGTAAGACCGGTTTGCCCCTTGAGGGAGCGGAGTTCTTGTTTGATATCTTCAATATCGACAAGAACCCCACCCTCTTCGTCCCAGGTTTCTTGATTTTGGCAACCCTCACAGTGGATAAAGCAACCTTGAGTCCAAATCACGGCACGTAACCCATAGCCATTAACGATACTATCATGTTCAATCGGGCCGGAAAGACGGATATGGGTTTTATCAGAACCAGGGACGCGGGACGACATTTAGGCCTTTCCTAGAGATGACTTAGCGGTATGCTTGGCGTGTTCGCGGGCGGCCTTTTCGGCTTTGGTGTAGGTGCCAGAAACATTGTGTTTGACACGGTCATGTTCTTCAGCGCGTTTCGCATCATTCCAACGATCAAGCGAGCCTACAAGGTAGCCAGTAATGCGACGGAGACGTTCAAAAGGAATCTCTCCTTCAAGACGACCACAAGATGGGCAGCGTTCGCCTGGAATAATTCCAGAAAAACCACAGACTGGGTCGCGATCGACTGGATGGTTAACTGAGCCGTAGCCAATACCGGAATCGTGCATCTTGCGAATAACAGCTTCGAAGGCTTCGATGTTTTGTGATGGGTCGCCGTCAAGTTCGACATAGGAAATATGTCCGGCTGGACAGAGTGCGTGATATGGTGCTTCGATTTCGATTTTTTCGAAGGCTGAGATTGGGAAATAAACTGGAACATGGAAGGAATTGGTGTAATAATCGCGATCATTTACGCCCTCAATGAGGCCAAATTCCTTGCGGTCCATTTTAGTAAAGCGTCCGGCGAGACCTTCGGCTGGGGTACCAAAGAGTGTGAAATTGAGGTGATATTTTTGGCTATAATCATCACATCGCTTGGTCATGTGCTCGATAATTTCGAGACCTTTCTTTCTAGCTTCTTCGTCTTCACCATGATGCTTGCCGAGCATAGCCTTGAGAGTTTCGGCAACGCCGATAAAGCCAATAGAAAGTGAGCCGTGCTTGATTACATCACGTAGAGTATCATCTGGGCCGAGCTTTTCGCTACCAAACCAGTTCCCCTCTCCCATGAGGAATGGGAAGTTGCGAACGTGTTGATTAGCTTGAAATTCAAAGCGCTCGAGTAGTTGATCGGCAACTAAATCCATTAATTCGTCGAGTTCTTTATAGAAGCCTTTCCAGTCTGCTGTTTTACGTTCTTTGAGTGCGATGCCATGTTTAATGCCAAGGCGGACTAGGTTAATAGTGGTAAAAGATAGATTACCACGACTGGTTGCGATTCCATCGGATTCTGGGAAGATAGAAGAGAAAACGCGAGTACGACAACCCATGGTAGCAATCTCAGTATTATAGTCGCCTTTCTTGTAGTACTTGATATTGAATGGAGCATCGATGAAGGTGAAATTCGGGAAGAGACGCTTGGAGGAGACTTCCATACTGCGCTTGAAGAGGTCGTAGTTTGGATCTTCTGGATTGTAATTGACGCCCTCTTTTACCTTAAAAACTGAGATTGGGAAGATTGGTGTCTCGCCGCGACCAAGACCTCGTTCAGTAGCTTCGAGAAGCATCTTAGAAACGAGACGACCTGATTCGGTGGTATCGGTGCCAAAATTAATAGAGGTGAATGGAACTTGGGCGCCAGCACGGGAGTGCATGGTGTTTAGATTGTGAATGAAGCCCTCCATGGCTTGGAAGGTCTGGTTTTCAGTATCCTTTTTCGCTTCATCAATGACAATGGCTGGAATCTTGAGAGATTTTAGAGTTTCTTCGTCATCGTATTTAATATCTTCTGGAATGGTTATATCAACTTTTTTACCGGAGAACTCGTTATATTTTTTAAGATTAGCGCGGAGGGTTTTCTTAAAAGTTTTGTCGACACCGGGAGCCATAGCGTAATCGAAATTTGGAATAGCCTGGCCGCCGTGTTGCTCATTCTGATTAGCCTGAAGGATGATGGCAGCGAGTGCAGCATAGGAGCCAATGGAGTTAGGCGTGCGAAGATGGCCATGACCAGTATTAAAACCGCCATTAGCGAAGAGCTTTAATGGATCAGTTTGGCAACAAGTTAATGTACCGGTGGCATAGAAATCTAAGTCATGAATATGGATATCGCCACGGTCATGAGCGGCACCAAAACGTGGTTCCATGAGAACGGATTTGGCGAAAAACTTAGCACCTTCGGCACCAAATTGAAGCATTTTACCCATAGCGGAGTTACCGTCGACGTTCGCATTACTACGCTTAATGTCTGAATTTTGTTTGGCATCAAGTACGGCAATGGTGCGATAGGCATCCATGAGGCTGGTTTGAGCCATGCGGCGAACCGTGCGCTCATTGCGGTAAGAAATATAAGCTTTGGCGGTTTTCTTATAACTTGATTCCATGAGAACTTTTTCAACAATATCTTGAATTTGTTCGACGGATGGGGTTTTCTTTTGGCCAAGTTTTTCAAATTCTGAAACAACTTTTTCAGCTAGGCGCTTGGCGCGTTCTTCTTTGAATTCTTCAGTGGCAGCACCAGCTTTTTTGATGGCATTGGTGATTTTTTCGATATCAAATGGGACAACTTTTCCATCTCGCTTGACAACTTTTTTGAGCATAAAAAATAAATCTCCTTATTCTAACAATCTTCTCCTTTAGTTATTTTTGTTTGCTTTTTACGCTATATATGTTTTGGCAATTACGCTATATATAGTGTCTATGCTTATTCTATAACGCTATATGTAGCGTGTCAACATAAAATTCATTGTATTATTTAGACATTTTATGTTATAGATGTATAATATTCAGAGATGAGAAAAAAGTTGAATAATAATAAAGTTATTATGCCGGAAAAGTGCTGGGTGGGTGATTCGCAGAAAATCTGTTACAGGACTCGTGAAGAAGCCGAGGTGGCCGCTATGGTGGCGGCGCATGATTACCACGCGCCGGCCCTTTCAGTGTATCGTTGTGAATATGGCGACCACTATCACTTGTCTTCTCGGTAATTCTTGACAGAAATTTAAGGTGCTGTATTTTAACACATCTACTTAGAATACAGTCTTCTCTTAAGATATCTAGGCATGCCAGAGTCAGGTACGGCTGGAATAAGTTTTTTAGTATCCTTATCTTGGGTAGTTATTGAATCTGGCTGTTTCTGGTGATTAGATTTTTCTTTTGATTCTATGCTCGAATGAGATGAATGATCTTCTTGGTGATTTTTTGTGTTAGGGGCATCGGAGTTATTGTTATGGTTTTCATTATTTTTCTCGGAATTAGAATGCTTATCTGGTTTAGATTTATTATCGGTTTTTTGCTTATCGGGCTTTCCGCTCTCTGGATCCTTTTTATCTTCGGACTTTTTATTAAAAATGCCACGGAGTCGGTCTGTAAGATTTTCAGTTTGTTCTGAAAAGGCATTATGTTTTAGAACATCTAATTCTCGAAGTAGGTCGCCAAAATGATTGTCTTCAGGCTCCTCTGGTGGTTTCGGTGGCTCTGAAGGGTCGGGATTGGTGGAGTTATTCGGATTACTTGGATTGCTCGAATCGTTTGTTTTATTGGAGTCGCCTGAATTGCTTGGATTATCTGAACCTTCCGAATCGTCGGCTTTATCTGGTTCGCTATCCTTGATTGGGATGTTTTGCTCTTCGGTTTTATAAATCCTAGCGTCATCGCCGATATGATGGATTAAAATATGATGAGCTTTGGTTGGATTGAGTTTGTCAAAATTTAGGTTGTCGCTGGAAGTGAACCCTTGAGCCACACCGTCAATAACCAGTAGCTTCTGTTTGGTTTCATGGTGATAATTTGGGTCAGAAATTTTAGTCGGAAGTGGGGTGATTTCAGCACGCCATTTACGGCCTTTAAATTCAAGCTCGACGATTTTTGGCCTTAAATCTTCGAATTCGACAAATTTAGTTGCATAATGCTCAGGATCTTGTTGCAGGCGAAGTGGTCGATCGGTGTAGGTGTTGGTGATACTGAAATTATTTCCGTCGAAGGTCACAGTATAGGTTGGAATGTCGCCATTTTGAGCACGAGTTTTTGGTTTATTCTCTACTAGTTCTAATTTTTCATCGATAAATTTTTCACTGGCAGCATTACTAAAATAATGGCCATGCATATCGAGGGCGAAATTATAAACTGAACTGGTGTATTCTGGTCTGCCGCCATCGCCATTGATAATAAACGGTGTAAGATGTTTAGCCTCTAAAAGATATTTAAGTTTTTGTATATATTCTCCACTAGCGTAATCGAAATAAATTTCGGCTGGAGTAGAAAGGATAAATCCTTTAGTGGTATCATGTTGAAGCTTTTGTTCGGATGAAATTTGATAGATTGCTTGATAGAGGTCAATGATTGATGCGTTTTTTACGGAAGTATTAGACTCATCGTAATGTTGTTTTAGCTGCTGTTCTAGTTGAAGTAGATTGTCGGTGTTGGTATTAAAATCTGTAATTTTTTGATATTTGGCAAAACCATGATGGTCGGTAGCGAAATCTACTTTATAGATATGAAAAAGTGCATGCCTATGTTTTCTGGCTTTGATATTGCTAATTAGTTTTTTGTATTGCAAAGACAAGGCGGCTGGATTGGCTTTATTAAAATTAATGGCGACAATATATTCATGATCGATACTATTGATTTTTGGATGAGCCAAACGATCCTGGAGCTGCTTAATAAAATATGGCGAATAACCAACATTTAGAGTGCCAGGTTTTGCGAGTTTTTTGGCGCCATGTAGAATTTGACCAACTATATGTGCAGATTCGGCGTAAGCATCGCGGTCTGCATAGGCAAGATGCCCTGAAATAAGGTTTTGATGGATAAACTGGAATTTTCCGAGATTGATTTCGGAAAGACCTAGTGGGTCAAAGAAGCTGCCGCACATAAAATCACCGGAATTGCACCAAGTACCAATTTTCCCGGAAAACTTAGTGTTTGGCAGATAAGGTTTTTGCGCTCCTAGGATGCCATGCTCTACATCACAATCGGGGACATTAATGCGATAATCGGAATGTATGCCATGATAACATGGTTTGTCCTTGCCTTCTCCTTCTGGGAGATGTAATTTAGGATCGCCGAATGTTGAGAGGTAGATAATTTTTTCGGGATCAAGTGTGCGAATGGCGCGACTCATCACGATGGCACCTTGAGAATAGCCACCGAGAATAAATTTAGTATTCGGACAACGATGGGTGATATCGTGATATAGTGTATGCATCTCTTTAACGCCAGCGGTAACACTATTATTGAAATAATCGTTTTTGCCAGCATTAAAATAGGTATCAGTGATGGCTTTTAAATTTTCAACACTTACCGCAGGATATTGATAACCGTAACGGTTTGATTCTCCGAGGTCATAAAAATCGTAGGATTTATTTGCTGACTGTAAAACCCCGACGAGATTATCTTTAAATTTTTGATAATTAATATTAGTCTTAGCTTTCTCTCCTGAACCTCGAGCGAAGACGGCTTGAATGTCTTTGCACTCAACGGCTTTCGAATTGACAGAGGCTAGTGGTGTCAGGCTAGTAATACATATGGCCAAAGCACTGGAAAAATAGAGAAAGCGCGGAGTTTTTTGGGGTATCTTAGGCTTAATTTTGGGTTTTTTACAAACAACAAAATGAGACTGTCTGGATGAGGACATAATTTCCTTTCTATTTTGTATTTTCGGTAAAAGTTCTAATTTGATTATTGGCTGAAATGAAAAATAAAACAAGTGAAAATGAGTAAAAATGATGGAAAAACGAACTTTCTTCTCTGTTATTTTAAGAAAAAATTAGTTAAGCATAAGCAAGTTATGAGGAATGAAAAATAATCAAAAAAAAGAACCACTACAGCTCTGGGATAAAAATATTTTATTTAAAACTAATTTTTGAGTTTTGGCAAGACTAATTCGGCGATTTTTTCTGGAACCTCGTAATTAATGAGATGGCCAGCCTGGGGTATAAAATCTACTTCGGCATGAAATTTTTTGGCAATTTCTCTTACTTTACGGGACGGATTCATGCGATCTTTTTTACCAGCTATGAAGTAGGCTTGTTTTTCGAAATTAAAATCAGAAATCGAGTAAGACATAGAGAAAACAGCGGCTCGCATTTCATCTCGAATAGAAGTAAATTTACGAGCACACGCGTAGGTGAGATCGAGAATTTGACGTTTTTTAGAACGATGGGCACCCGCAATGAGAAATTCTGTGCAGACATAGCTAACAAATTTATTAGGTACTAAGGTAATTAGTGGAATTAGGGGCAAAATAAATTTTGGGGGATGAGTGGCGATAGGGCTAAGGAAGAAAATTTTGTTATGAATGAGGTGGCTGTATTTTTCGGCAGTGGCGGCAGCGAGAATAGACCCCATGGAATGGCCAATCAGAATTGGGTGGTCTAGATGTTTGTCGAGGATATAATTCGCGATAAAGTCCGCATAGCCGTCTTTAGTAAAATCGGTAAAATTTGGTAAAGTCTCATTCTGGGTGTTAAAAGCTGGTGGAATATCGGGACTAAAAACCTGGTACCCCTCAGCTTCGAGCAGTTTTTGAAATTCAGCCAAACCTAAATGATTGCCACGAAAACCATGGACGAGTAGAATGGGTGGTTTTTGGTCGGATTTTTTCATTAATTAAACAGCTTTAATTTTTTCGAGCGCGTTCAAAATCCCTTCACGATCAAAACCAAGAACTTGAATCGGGTTTTTGTCGGATTCATCAGTAATGATGGTAATTGGAACCGCGGAAATGCCTGGAAAATTACTAGCATCAAGTTCAACGTATTCAAGATTTTTTTGCTCTAACCAATCAATAAGAGCGTGGCAATAGCCGCAAGTAGGACTCGTAATGACTTTAATCATAACATCCTTTCGTTGTTAATTATTATATTATTCTAAAACATTTTAGGAAAAATCACAAGGATTAAACTAGAGCGATTTAGCTTTATCAAGTTGAGGATCTTTGTCTTCGGTGATATCCTGGACGGTGCGATCAATTTCGACGTCTGGCTTGATTCCGGTCTTATTGATTGAGGAGCCATTCGGTGTATACCAGTGGGCAGTAGTCACTTTGAGCTTGCCGCCATCGCTGAGATTTAGCATGGTTTGCATCACGCCTTTACCAAAGGAGGTCATACCGACAATAGTGGCTTTTTGATAATCTTTCAGTGCGCCAGCAACGATTTCAGAAGCGGAAGCAGTAGAGCGATTAATTAAAACGATGGTTTTGGTGTCCTTAAAGATAGGATTTTTGCCACGAGGGACGTAGTCGGTTTTGTCGTCGTTGTGGATGGATTTTTCAATCATATATTTATCACCGCCGTTAAGCCAAAGAGAGAGCATTTCACCCGCCGCTGAGACATAGCCACCACCGTTATTGCGAAGGTCAAGGATAACTTTATCAACTTGCTTGGCTTTAGCTTGCTCAGCGAGCTTACGCACAAGAGAGCCGGTGTCTTCGGCGAAGCGGTAAACAGAGATAATGGCGGTTTTATCACTATAGGAAATATCGGCGGAGACGTTGTTAATTTTTTCGCGAGTCATTTCGAAGGTAGAGGACTGAGTGCCACGGAGTACTTCAACTTTGACCTTTTCTCCGGCTTTGCCGCGAAGTTTTTTGGCGACATCTTCGGTGGTTTTACCATCTACGTTTTCATCACCAATTTTCATAATACGATCACCTGGCTTAATTCCGGCCTTACGAGCAGGATTGTCTGGAAGTGTGCGCACCACCACAGTGTGATTATTACGAAAAGTGAGTTCCATACCAACGCCGGCTTCATTAATTTCGCCGTTGAGATCAGATAAGAATTCGTTCCCTTCCTTGGCGGTAAGATAAGTAGTGTAGGGGTCATCAAGCGCAGCGGCAATACCACGCTTAGCTCCAGTGAGGGCATTTTCTTCGGTAACTTCACCATCGTAGAAGGATTTTAACTCGGTGTAGATTTCGTTAAGAGAATCCCAATTGGCCTGTTCGCTTTTACGAAAGCCAATATAGGGAGAAAAATTAGTAATTATAAATTGCCAATTAGAGCCAACAAAAAATCCTACGACGAGGAAAATAAATGAGGTGATAATTGAAGTGCTAAGATTGATTTTTCGTGGTTTCCACTCTGTTTTCATTACTTAATTATAGCATAATCGGGAAAAGGGTATTCTTTTAATTCTTAGAAAAAATACCACCGAATGGAGGGTGGTATTTTAGTAGTTCCTGGTTGATTAGAAAGAGTTTAGTCGAAATGGATATAGCTGGTGAATTGATTTGGGCTGACGCGAGTACGTACGCCGAAGTCGCCCCATTGACCAGATCTGGATGAATATGGGTTATTGTATTCAGATACAGTAATAGTGCCGTCGGCATTGACTGATTCAACCCAAGCAACGTGGCCGAATTGACCGCTAGTGGTTTGAGCGATAGTGTGTGCAGCAGGTACGCGATCGACGCGGTAGCCACGGGCGCGAGCGGCGGCGGCCCAGCTATAGGCATTACCCCAACCGGTGATGCGGATATTTCGACCGTAGTATTCAACAGCTTTATAAGCAGCATAACTGGTACATTGACAAATGTAATAAGAATCTAGAACACCAGCGATATTGTCACGAGGGCAAGAATATCCGTAATTGCCGACAAATGCCCCGTAACTGTTAAAACCGTCAGCTTTGGTACCGAATCCAGCACTAGTGGAAGCGCGGGAGAGATATTCCTGATACTCTTTATTAATTAACTTAATCTTTTCTTCCCTGGAAGCGGCAGCTTCTGCAGCGAAGGAAGCGGCATTATCTTTATACTTTAAAATTAATTCCTGTTGCTCAGCTTTTTTATCTTCGATAGCCTTGCGCTGGATTTGTTGGTCTAAAATAATGCGGTCAATTTCAGTCTTTTGCTTTTCGAGATCGTCTTTCATGGTCTTTACATTTTGAGCTGAGGAATTCACCTGGTCTTTAGCGGTGTCAATGCGAGATTTCTTTTCGGCAAAATCTGAAAGTGAGTTACTGCTAGCTAACACCATGATAGCGTCGGTTTCACCTTCAAGGTGAATATTAACTAGCATATTTGCAAGAGCTGCACGTTGAAGTTTGAGTTTTTTAGTAGTATCTTCAATCTTGATTTTGAGGTCACTTGCCTCAGCTTCGTTCGCCTTTATACGTGCTTCGTAAACGATGATTTCCTGTTGCATACGTTCGACTTCGCCTTCGAGAGTGACAGCGGCTTTGGCGGCTTGGTTGGCTTTTTCGGCGGCTTCGACTTCAGCTTTTTTGGCGGTACGACAAGCGGCGCTAGTACAGTAAGCCTCATTCTCCACTGCTGAAACATTAGAGTCGTTCTTTTGAATGAATGGAATAGAGCCTAAAATGAGCGCAAAGATTAGGGTAAAAATAAGAGTACGACCTTTTTTCATGGTTTTAACTTTACGATAATTTTTTGCGTTTTTTCGAATCTTAAAATTGTTTTTTATTTTGCTCATTAAACTATACTCCACTATAATTTAATTTGTTATTTCGGTATCTTACGATACTTTTGCTATATTTTAGCACAAAAGAATAGGAAAAGGCAATGCTTATTTTGGCTTGGTGGAAGAAAAAGCTCTGCTTATTTTAAGCAGAGCGGAATAGTACTGTTTGATAATTTAAGCAGAGCGGAATGATGTGAGTGGGGGTAAGCGGAGCTGGATGGTGTGAGTAAGATTTTAAGCTTAACAGAATACTTAGAGTCGCTTGAGGTATTTGCGGACGGCAATGGAAGACGAGAGGAAGGCGATAAAAATACCAAGTAGGGTGAGGGCTAGACCGATCAGAAAGATGCTTGGCGAATTTACGAAACTAGAAACTAGAGTGACGTCAATGTCATAGCCACTGAGTTTTGGGGCGATGAGGAGGAAGAGGAAGAAACCGATAATGGTTGATAAAATACCGGCAAAGAAGCCAGACATGATAGCTTCAATGAGGAATGGCCCACGGATGAAATGATTATCGGCGCCAACTAATTTTTCCATGTAGATTTCTTCACTACGAGAGTAAATCGCCATGCGGATGGTATTGAAAATGACCAGAACAGAGATGACTAAGAGAATGAGAGAGATGGCGAGACCACCAGTTTTAGCAATGTTGGACCAAGAAGTGATGGTTTCGATGGCGGTATCATTAGTGTCGTAGGTCGGTTCCTTTTTTGGATCGAGATTTTCGTGGACTTCCGAATCGGTATTAACGATTTCCTTAATAGTATTAAGTTTATTGGTGTCGTAGACTTTTATGCGAAGTGCGGAAGGCATAGAGGAAAGCATGAGTTCTTTCATGTCAGGATCATCGAGGGTAGAAAGGAGATTGTTCTCATTGTTTTTCTTGGTTTCCTCGACGAATTTATTGAATTCTTCTTCGGTAGTAGTGTAGGAAATTTGACGAATGTTGGAGTCGGAGGAGAATTTTTTCTTGATTTTTTCAAGTGTAATAATTTCAGTATTGGGCTTAAAATAAATGGTAATATCGACTTTTTCGCGCATTTTATCGGCGGTAGAAGATAACACTAAGCTAGCAGTGGCGGTAGCAAAAAGTAGAGTGAGGGTGAGCGTCATCACGAAAGTCGAAGTGATAGAAAGCCAGATATTACGACCGTAACCTATGATGCCGTATTTCATGATGCGAAAATTAGTGCGAAGGAGATGTCCGCGACTGTTTTTCTGCATGGTCTTAAGTTTTCTTAAGGTTTCATTTTTTTGTTTCATAGGCTTCCTTATTGAATTAAACGGTGATTGCGCGAGCGTTTGGTTTGGTTGGATTCGGGCGGCCTGGAGTTAGTGATAGAATTGGAATTTTCGTGAGGAACTCTGAGCTGTGAACGTTGACTATCGCGGTAAAGTTCGGTTTCGCGTCGAGGAGTGGTCTCGCAACGAGGTTCAGTCTCATGACGGAATTCGGCTTCGCGACGAGGTTCGGTTTCTCGTCGAGGGGTGGCCTCGCGGCGATTAGTTTCGTAAGGCGGAGCGGTTTCGCGGCGGAGTTCGGCTTCGGCGGTTTTATAGAGATAGGAAGTCGGGCGCATGTGGCCTGGCTGTGGTAGATCAGAAATACCATCATTATCGGTATCAAGGCGATAAATACCGTGCTCTTTTTGATCGGAAATAATCTTACCATCGCGCATAGTGATGACGCGTTTTTTCAATAGGTTAACGATATTGGCGTCGTGGGTGGTGACTAGAATAGTGGTGCCGTAATTGTTAATCTTTTGCAATAAATCAATAATTTCTTTAGAGGTTAAGACGTCGAGGTTGCCAGTCGGCTCATCGGCAATGAGGATTTTTGGTTGGCGAGCGACAGAGCGAGCAATCGAGACACGCTGTCTTTCCCCACCAGAGAGGTCAGCTGGAAAACGATTAGCTTTATCGGAGAGGCCGACAAGATCAAGTACTTTTGGTACGGTATTTTCAATTTCATGGTTCGACATGCCAGCAATTTCAAGCGCGAAGGCGACGTTTTCAAAAACTGTACGCGATGGAAGTAGTTTGTAATCTTGAAAAACTACGCCAATTCGACGACGGTAGTCTGGAATATGACGACGTTTTACATAATCAAGATCGATGCCACCGATAATAATTTTACCGGAATCGGGAGTGGCTTCCTTGGTAATCATCTTCAAGAGAGTAGACTTACCAGCACCAGATTTACCAACCAAAAAAACAAATTCATTAGCACTAATATGCAAGGAAATATCATCGAGAACAGCGCGGGTGCCCTTACCATAGCGCTTGGTGACATGATCGAATAATATCATACTCTTATATTACCATAAACGGTAAGAAAATGGAAAAGGCGGAGAGAAGCGTTTAGTTATTACTGCCAACTAGAGACTCGAGATATGCGTCGATAAAATTATCGATTTTGCCGTCAAGTACGGAATCCACATCAGTTTCTTCGTATTTGGTGCGGGTATCTTTGACGAGTTTATAGGGTTGCATGACGTAGTTACGAATTTGCTGACCCCAACTGGCGGATTCTCCGGCACGTAATTGATTAATAGATTCGGCTTGCTGATCTTGCTGCATTTTAAGTAGTTTACCGCGAAGAATCTCCATGGCTTTTTCGCGATTTTGGAGTTGGGAACGCTCGTTTTGAATAGCCACCACGGTATTAGTCGGTAAATGGGTAATACGAATGGCGGAGTTGGTGGTATTGACAGACTGTCCACCATGGCCACCAGCGTGATAAGTGTCAATACGAAGATCCTTTTCGTCAATCTTAAGGTCATCTTCACTGTCAAGAATTGGTAAAACTTCGACAAGTGAAAAAGAGGTTTGGCGAAGATTATCGGCGTTAAAAGGTGAAAGACGCACTAGGCGGTGTACGCCATGTTCGGATTTGAGATGGCCGTACATTTCGGGGCCATAAACTTCGTAAACTGCGGTCTTAATACCAGCTTCTTCCCCCGTACTACGTTCGATGAGCTCGACCTCGTAACCATGTTTTTCGAAAAATCTTAGATACATGCGCTCTAAAATTCCCGCCCAGTCCATGGCTTCGGTACCACCAGCGCCAGCGGTAATACGAATAATGGCGTCCTTCTGATCGAGTGGGTCGGTAAAACGCAGAGATTTTTTGAGTTCAGCGTAAGTTCCCTCGTGAGCGGTAAGTTGAGCCTCGATTTCCTCAGCGAGATCTTCGGCGGAAAGTTCGATTAATTCGTGCAGATCGTTCGCCTGAGATTTGAGAATTTGCCAGGTACTAAGTTCGCTTTCGAGTTTTTTAAGTTCGGTATTGACGGATTTAGCACGAGCAAGATCATTCCAGAGTTCAGGCTTAGCGGATTCTTCTTGAAGATGGGCGAGTCTAGCGAATTTTTCATCAAGATTTAGCTTGGCCCAAGTATCATCAATTCCCTCTTGCAAGAGAGTGAGGCGTTTTTCGAGGTTATTCATATAGATATTATAACTGATAAAGTGACAGGAGATGAGGAAATGTGGTATAATAAAAAACACATTGGAGATTCGCCAAGTGGTAAGGCAGTGGGTTCTGGTCCCACCATTCGGGGGTTCGAATCCCTCATCTCCAGCCAAGTTGAAATTATTACCCCCTAGACTTTATAGTTTACGGGGATTTTTATGACATAGATGACGGATTAAATTTTGATTTTATAAACTATCAAAATAGGTATGAATTTTTTTCGCCATGAGTTTGCGGCGTGCTAATAGAAAATCTTTATAATCCGATTCAGTCATGTTTTCAAAGCCTAGAGGAATACAATTTTCTGCCATATTTTTCTTTAAATCTTCAAGATTATTTATGGCGCCAAATTTATTTTCTTCACCAGCGCATTGTTTTTCGATGGACTTCATGTAGTCCACTGGAGCTCGGTCGCTAATTTGAATATTAATCTCTGTTTGTAACATAGCGAAGTTGGCGATTTGATTATATTCACCGCGATTATCGTGACCATTCTTTTGTAGATAATTCTTCGGGAAAATATGATGAATGTCGCCACGATTTTCGATTAGAGTCCTAACGGTGATGTCTTTAGATAGAAAACCACGATCACTAAGTTTGATTTGTGCCATTAGGAAGGTTTTCCAATATGGAGACGAAACTACAGAGGTATTGAAATATTCTACAAGAATATCAGACCAAAAAGTTTCATTTAATTGACGATCAATCTCGTCGTCAATAACAGTTAAAATGTCTTCACTATTACTAAGTCTGCGAATATCGTAGTCAAATGCTGATTCTGGAGCCGAGGCATAACGTTGGGTTAAAATCGACATTACAATCCATCTTCGCACTTGCTTTTCGATTAAATCAGGACGAATATTTCTTTTCTTTAGTGTGAGGTATAAAATATACCCAAAGTTCACTACGTTTTGAGAGCGAATTAGGTCGTCACGAATGGCGCCTGCTGATTTCAAAATCATAATATAACGCTCAAAATTGGACTGATTAACAAAATCATTGATGCCGCTACTTAGCGTGGCGTAACTATCTTCTATTACGTCTTCACGATATTCACGAGTTTCAAAGTCGCGACCGGATAATAAGCTAACTAGGTCTTGAAGTTTGCCACGTTTGAATTTGTAGGTAAATGCCACACGGAGAATATCGACATAACTAGGCCGATAGATATCTTCAGACTTATCTTTTATCCAAGAAATTTTATTTGATGCATCAATTTTGGTAAACTCTGGATCATTATTCTTGATATTGTCGTAGTCGATTGGATTTTTGGCAAGATGGCAAAAATAGTCAATGGTTTTACGAATTTCATTGCCGTTATACTCTTTATTAACGCTAATTTTAGACATAGCAAAATCAGCTTGAGATAAAACGACACCGGCTGAGTTGATTCTGATGAAAATTTCTGTAACGGTATCTATGTCTAAGCTGGATCCAAGTTCAATACGTCCAATAGAAATATTTTTTATTTGGATGAGTTTATTAATTCTCTCGTTTACTTTGTTTGGCTCAATATCGAATTTTTTGGAATAATTCGTGATAAATTCCCAGGTATTAATACTCCCATCTTCCATAAAAGCCGAAATATCTGGAATCCAACTTTCTTGAGCTTCGATAGCTGGATTAAGGGTTTGGAACTCTTCCGTCTTAATATTAAACGCGATTTTAATGCGGACTTTTTTGTAATTATTGTTGAGAACTTGTTGACCTAATAATGCAGCCGTGAGGGCAGTGATGCGTTGTTGCCCATCGATGAGAATTTGCTTGCCTTCAGATTTAGAGCCGTCTTTTAATCTAACTTCGGGATTTTTCCAAGTAATAATATACCCAACTGGGTAGCCCTTATAGAGAGAATCGATTAGGTTGCGTACTTTGGTGGAATCCCAAACAAAGGGGCGTTGGATTTCTGGTATAGCGATAGTTCCGTCTTTGACGTACCCAAGTAGGGTGCTGATCGAGACATTATTGACTTCAAATTTTGTCGACATTAAGTTCTCTCCTTTTCGGCTATTTTATCATGACTTATGATATACATAATAGAGAATGTTATTAAACTTTATGGGCTAATTTTGAAGATATTTAATAAGCATAAAAAATCCCTAAATCTTGCGATTTAGGGAGCATAATTTTTCTGTGGCTGGATCGGCAGGATTCGAACCTGCGAATGCTGGGACCAAAACCCAGTGCCTTACCGCTTGGCGACGATCCAATCTGTTATATTTTAGCACGAAAAATGATTTTTCACAATAAAATTGGTGCTAATGGGATGCTTTGGTCATGACCTGGATTCTAGAAAGTAGGATGTAATTTCGAAATTATGAGTAATTTCGAAATTAGACTTCGTAATAATGCAAGGCGCAGTTTGGGTAAGGTTCGTCGATAATATTGTCGTAAAGGAATGAGTAAAAAAGTTGTTCGGCGGTGCCGCCACGCAAAACAAAGTCAATCAGGCGAAGAAAATCACCGTGTGAAACGATTAAAATTGTGGCATCTGTGTCATTATTCTTGAATAATTCATTTTTGACAAAATCTTCTGCGCGGAGATACATGGAATGAATGCTCTCCATGTTAAATCTTTCACTATTGAAGCGGTCTTTCCAGCTAATGCTGTGTAATTTTTGACTATCCTTCCCTTCGAAAACACCAAAAGCCCGTTCGATAAGGCGTCGGTCGTACTGAATGTGGCAGAGATGTTGATGATCAATGTGGCTGGTTTTAGGATCGAGGTGGCCGGTGACGATTTGGGCGGTTTTGCTGGTGCGCATTAGAGGTGAGGCGTAGCAGCGATCAAACTGCACATTATTTAGTTGACGTTTGATTTTGAGGGCTTGTTTGACGCCAGTGGTGTTAAGATTGGTGTCGAGCAAACCAGCATTCACACCTTGTTTATTTGCATCGGTTTCGCCGTGCCTTAGAGTATAAATTTTCATGCTAATTTGCGGCTCCGTAATTATTTAAAAAATCTTTGAAGAAAGGTTGGTTTTCGTAAGTTTGATTATAGTCGAAATTACTTTCAGGCACCGGGAATGGGAGGTTAGCGTAGAGTGGCTGCCAATAGCTGGAATTATTTGAAAGTGCTTTAGAAGTACGGGAAGAAAGTGGGTTTTTCAAGAAATTGCCAAGGCCGAGACGCTTGGTGGCTTCGGAGAGGCCGGAGATGAGGCCGCCGTTATTTTCTTGATTAAATTGTTTAAGGTCTTCAATAAGAATTGGCGGAGAAGCCATGCGATGATGATAAGCGGTGCGTAGTTCCCCGACTTCGCCAACACATTCGAAAGGTTTCATAGTATTATCGACGCCAAGTAAACCTTTGAAGGTATTGAAAAGCTCAGGTTTTTTGAAGAGATCTTCGTCGTTAAAAAGAGATTGGAGATACTGAGGTGGGACAAAGGGGCAGAAAAGTAGGTAGGAATTGGCACATTTGGCACATTTGCCACACCATTTGAGGGTAGAATTTTGATTCTTTTGTTTATAGTTGGCTTCATTACAGGAGCTGAAGCTATAGCCATACTCTTTCCAGCATTTTTGCACAAAAAGTTCAGCAATTTTTAATTCGGTATATTGACGGATGATTGAGCCGACATGAAGTTCTGGTGAAAGATAGCGGTGCACGTATTCGGTGAAAAAACGTTCAGCATCCCAGGTTTTGGACCATTGATGATTGACTGGTAAATCGCCAATCATAGCATGAGGTTCGGCACCTTCGTGGCCAATGCTGGTGAGAACTACATTTTGGTTATTCAGGATAGCCTGAATTAGGGCGAGAGCTTCGACGATAAAAGTAACTGGAACGTGACCGTTAAGGCCGTGGGATTTTTGAAGATGTGCGATGTCAATCTCGCGATAAACGATACTGGCGTTCATGTGGGTAAAAGAATCGCCAAGTGTATCGATGACGTGAGGATGCGAAAGGCTGGGGTCGCTAGTGACATACCAGGGTTCAAATGGGATGTTTTTTTCTTTAAGCAATTTCGCAACCAGCAGACTGTCTTTACCACCAGATTGGAGGGCGAGATTACCTTGACCGCTATATTTTACGGCTGGTTTAGCTTGATAATTCGGGGTGGGTTGAAAGTGAGCTAAATGAGCACGCGTGAGGCGATTTTCGAAAGCGTATTGACTGAGACCTTCCTGATAAACCGTGCTAAAGAATTGCGCTTGAAAGGCATCGATGGGTACGTCGAGTTTGACGGTAGGAGTCGGATGGGTTTTATAATAGCTGGTACCAATCAAGATGAAGGCAAGAAACATCGCACTGTCGAGTAGCTGGTCAAGGGCGGGATCGGCATTAGGATTGAAGCGATATTTTTTATCAGCGTCAGCCTTTTTTGCGAAATGAATTTTTTCGGTGAAGAAAATATTATCA
>JABCOY020000050.1 GCA_013333375.2 Candidatus Saccharimonadota bacterium
CTGTTGCTATGACCTACCGTATCGAACCAGGTGCAGCACAACGTCAAGGTACCTACGAAGACGTTATCGTTTACACAGTTACCAAGAACTAATTTCCCTGTATTGACTGATGAATCAGCTCCTAAATAGGAGCTGATTTTTGTTTGACATTCTGGTAATGCTAAACTATACTAGATACAAATAAGTAGAGGACAAAATATGAAACATATTGGGAAGGTAGCCGGCGTTCTTGGGGTCGCTTCTGCCTGTGGGCTGATGGCCTTACCACTTAGCACTTTTGCTATTGAAAAGAAGAACAGCTTGGATGTGAATGTTACCATCGCATCTTTTCTTAATATCACGTCTGGCGCTAGTACAGTAGTAGATACGATTAATCCGGGTCAGGTTAAGAATCTTACTAATACTATTCGCGTGAAGACAAACAGTGTCACTGGCTACAATATTAATATTCGTGATAAGGATTCTAATACCAACCTTGTTCACGATACGACCACTACAAGCACTATTCCAGCTAAAAACGGAGCGCTCGACGGTTCTCAGGCTGGTTGGAATTACTCGGTCGGCACTATTACGCATAAGGCTGTTACGGCCACTGATGCCTCGATTTTTAAGAACCTGAATACTGCCAAGCAGGTCATCGACGAAACTACTAATATAAATTATCACGTTGCTGCTACTGGGTCTGAAATTCCAGGGAATTATCAAGATGTAGTGGTCCTAACCGTTTCAGAAAATCCGGGCACATAAGCTAATTTTTCATTGAATTACGCTTTTGCTCGTGTATAATAAATAGCATATAACTAGGAGGTAAATGAAAAAACTTAAAGGTCTAATTTTCGGTATGGCAGTTGCTTTGCCGCTCTTCTTCGGCATCGTCCGCCCAGTCCCCGCAGATAACGGTACCGAACGTCTTGCCAATCACATGCAGGTTTCTCCTGCTTCTCAGCAGCTTGGTACTTTGAAGCCAGGTGAAACTAAACAGGGTACGTTCCGTGTCCAGAATATCGGCACTAACGCCTTTGATTTTAAAATCTATGCTGCGCCATATTCAGTCAGTAACGAAAACTACGACCCAACTTTCGATGCATCATCCGACTACACCAAGATCTCTAACTGGTTTACTTTTAATACTACCACTGGCCATCTCGATCCAAATTCGGAAACTACCATCGAATACACTGTCAAGGTTCCACAAAATGCTCCAGGTGGTGGCCAATATGCTTCTATTATGGTGGAGAATGCCTCCAGTGAAAATTCATCTAATACCATTCGCGAAGTCACCCGTATCGGTATGCTAATCTATTCTCATATCGATGGCAAGATTAACCACTGTACTAAGATTTTGGAAAATAATCTTCCATTTATTCTCTTCAACCCACCAATTTCCGGTACCTCTCGTGTCGAAAACTGTGGTAACACCGACGAGGATGTCAAATACGTTCTTCGTGTCTTCCCATTCTTCTCCAAAGAAGAGGTCTATACTAACGAAGAAAATCCTACCTACCGCACCACTCTCCCTAATACTAAGCGTCTCAGCAAGGAAACTTGGGAAAAATCTCCAGGTATCGGTATCTTCTGGGTCGAGCAAGACATTACCTTTGGTAGCGCCCATAATACTTCTCGTAAGCTCGTGATTCTTTGTCCAATCTGGCTCATCGTCTTACTCGTTCTCTTTATCCTCTCAGTTATCTTCTGGCTTGTTTCAAAGAAATATGAGAATAAAAAATCTAATACTAAGTCCGCACCTCGCGTCGAATCTGATTTCTAAAGGAGTATTTGATGAAAAATAATTTTAAACGTGTCTTGACTCTAGCCCTCTTCGGGCTAGGCCTCTCCGGCTTCTTCGGTTTAGCAAAAACCTCTGCTACTTATGCCGACGAAAAACCAGCTGAAAAACCAAAAGTTCAAATCCAAATCTCTCCAGTGAAGAACACCGTCTATCTCAAAGGTGGCGATGTTTCCGACTTCACCTTCAATGTTTCTAATATCGGTACCGATTCTTTCGATTTCAAGGTTTATGCTACTCCATATTCCGTCTCAAACGAAAAATATGAACTAAACTTCTCGAAGGAAAGCTCACGCACTCAGATTACTCGCTGGACTACTTTTGAAGATGCTTCCGGTAAATATGTCTCTGATGTTACTTATTCTGTGCAGCCAAACGAGACCAAGGTTGTGAAATATCGTGTCACCGTACCTCAAGATGTCCCAGCTGGCGGTCAATACGCCGTCATCTTCGCTGAAGCCATCCCAAAGGACGACTTAAATTCTACTGGTATTAAAACGGTTTCTCGCGTTGGCTTGACTCTCTATGGTAAAACTGAGGGTGAAACCAGGGAAGAAGCCAAAATCACCAAATACCATCTCGACGGTTTCCGTGTTTCTGGCAATATTCGCACCTCTGCTACGGTCGAAAATACCGGTAATACCGACTTTCGTGCCACTGTCAGCATGAAAGTAGAAAAGCTTTTCGGCGGTTCAATTTTTGAAGACACTAAGGGCTTCGATGTCTTACCAGATACCACCCGTGATGTTGATCTCGAATGGAAAGATAGTCCAGCCTTTGGCATCTACCGTATTACTTCTACCATCTCCGCTGGTGGCAAAGAAGAAAAATCCACCAAAATTGTCTTGATTGTACCTATCTTTGTTCTAATTATTCTGTTTATGCTATTGACAACGGCTGTGGTATGGTTTATCATCGTACTTAGAAAGCGTCGTGCTCAAAAGTCTAAGTTAATTATTTAGACCCTGGCACAGATAAAAATAAAAATAATAAAGGCGAAAAATGAATAAAAAATCAATCATCGGCGCATTAGGAATAGCAGGCTTGACCCTACTCGGCGGCCTGGCGCTCACTAATCAAACTTACGCCCAGGAAGCTACTTCTTCCGAAGTAACCGTCCAGGTCACCGTTCTTCCAAACGGTCAATCAGTTGCTATTAAGTCTCCTACTTCAGATAGCAAGGTTCTTGAAAATCAAGTACCACTCAATATTGATTTCACCAAGTCAAAAACTATTGAATACGAAATCAAACTCACCGACAAAGACGGTACTACCACCACTATCGCTAACGAAACTGTTGACGTAAGTAATGCTGGTGCAGCTAATAGCGGTTCGAAGAAAATCCCTCTCGACATGCAACAGCTCACTAATGGTGTCTTCGGTAAGGTCTCCATTAAGGTTACTGTCGACGGCAAAGCTGAGACTGCTGACACCGTAGAATTTAACTATGTTCCAGTAGCAGTTGAGAAAACCCAGACTAACCCACGTGGCTACACCGGCTTTCGTATTGCTCACGCTGGTGGCGTCGCTAAAGTTAAGGTTACCTTGAAGAATAAAAACGGCCAAAAGATTGGTGACAAGGTGATTGAGATTACTGATCCAGTTGCAATGACTAACGGTGGCACCATCGAACTCAATTCAGAAGATATTAATAATAAATTGGACAAGGGTGATTACACTCTCGAAGTCGTAGCTCTAAACGGTGCGGGTGATGATCTCGAAAAACCAGAAGTTGCTAGCTTCAAGTTTACCGGTAAGGATGAACCAGTTAAGCCAGAAGATAAGCCAGCTACTCCAGGTAAGAATGGTGGTAAGAAAACCCCAGCCGTACCTAACACTGGTGGATCTGTCTTCGCAGGTATGAATCTTTCATCCTCAGACTTTCTCGCTTCCGGCATTGCCGTCTTCGCCTTCCTCTCTCTCCTCGCCGTCGTCTTCCTCAAGAAAGGTAAGAAATCCGGCTATCGCCGCTAAGATTGATTCTAAAAGACCTCCTCACGGGGGTCTTTTTTCTTTCAATTAAATTATGGTTGAAATCTTCGCTCAAATATCATATAATAAATTTGCTGGACGATTAGCTCAGTTGGCTAGAGCGCGTCTTTGACGTAGACGAGGTCAGAGGTTCAAATCCTCTATCGTCCACCAGTAATTCAGGCTAAGGCCTGTTTTTTGTGTTTCTTGACATTTTGTGTTATAATATATGTTGTAACTAGTTTTTATTACTTAAAAAATGAAACAGGAGGGGGAAGTTATGCTCGTTTATCTTGAGGGCCTACCGTATGTAGGAAAAAGCACTTTGGCAAAAGGATTAAAGTCTCGTTTGGGGGCAGGTTGGAAGATCATGGATGGTCAGAGTTTAACACAGGAAGAGCTTTACGTCTTAGCGCATGGTAATTTTGGAAATGTAATTTTAGATTCATTCAAGCCGTATTATGAATTAGCTAAGAAGTATGCGCGTTCTACTTATGTTCCCAAGCCGGTGCTAAAAGAATATCAGGCCATGCTGCCTAGACCTACGGCATCCTTTTATTTGCATGCTGATAGTGACATGATCTTGGTCTCTCGGGCTAAGACCGCGATTAATGCTGGGGTGGACTGTACTAAGTTCGAAAAGTCCATCTTACAGAGTGATCATCTGACTTTTGACGGCTTCCGTAATCAGTTTATGGAATCGGTGAATACCATGATGGTACCAGAATATATTGTCACGGATAAGCTTTTACCTGCCGAAGTGCTAAATTCAGTGTATTATAGCGTCAGCAGGGCAATTAAAGCCGCAAGGGAACCGAAAAAGGCTCTCGCATAATCGTGACAGACTGCAAACTAGTTTTGTTCTTTACCTAGCATCTTTGGTGCAAAAGACCCCGATTCTTTCGGGGTTCTTTTTTTACGTTAAAATCCTTATGTCCTAAATATGCTACAATAGAAGTAATTAAATCGCACTGGAGTTAATATGAAAATTCAAGATAAAATTAACGCTTATCTCAATACCGCAATCTCCACTACCGTAGTAATGGTGCTGTTCGGCCTCTTTTTCGCCCTGCTTCCGGAATTCGCCCTCAATCTCTTACGTCTCCTGCTTGCCGCCGGGTTTCTGCTCGCCGGTTTTAGTATGATTATGAGCCGAGTCTATTCGCGCTTTGTCCGTCTATTTTCTAGTAATTTTCTCGGCGCCTTTCTTATTGTCATTGGCCTTGTCTTCCTCTTCTATCCAGGTATTCTCAGTCTCATTCCGATGACTATCGGTCTCGTCATTGTGATTTCGGCGATTTCTCGCATTGGTTACACTATGGAACTGAAAAACGTCTCCAAATCTGCTTATATCACCTCTATTATTACCAATCTTTTGTCCTTGACCGCCGGTGTCGCTATCATTGTCTATCCATTTGATGCTTCCGCCATTGCCTTGTCGCTAATCGGCTTTATTATGATTGGTTATGGCCTCTCGGATTTAATCAATATTATTGTTCTGAAGAAACACGTTCATGATTTCACCGATCGTTATAATCTAGTCTCTAAATTTTCCGGTTCGAAAAAATCCGAAACCAATCCAGATAACATCGAAGAAGCGGAAATTGTCGACCCTAAAAAGAAATAAACCCCTGTTATTGTGCTTATGCTTGCAAAATCTAAGGAATTTTGTTAATATAAACGTGCAACACAGATATCTTGTGGATTGAGTATATTAAACGTATCGGGTATACGAAAAGACGCATTATATTTTGTGCTGCAAGGTTTTTTGCTACTTCCTTAGCGAGGATTTGAAAAACCCCTCTTAATTTTCTAAAAAGAACAAGCAACAAAACATGCAGTTTTACCAACCATTACTACCTCGCTGCGTGTCGCGTCGTGAGACTTTCTATTCTAAAAGTTATTGCCATTTCTTTTAGCTAGAAATAAGGTTCACCACCTTGGCGGCATGTTGGGGCCGAAGTCACTATCCTTTCTTTTACAATGTACTACCTCGGAACTTTCTGTACTAATCCTTTTCGGCCCCCAACTTATTTTCATAGTTGCAGCCTCAGCTTGACTAATCTTCTTGACATCAGAAGGCTGCGGATACCCCTCCAACAAATCCCACCTGCTGTGGGTCCCGTCTTGTATAAGGCGAGCTCAAATCCCATTTCTTATGGGTCCCGTCTTATCTAAGGCGGGTATTTTTTTGCTTAAAAACTATCTAGAAGATAGGCGAAAACAAAAAAAGAGCCCCGAAAGGCTCTTTTTAAAAATCTCTGTGGTGAGTCGGGAGGGACTCGAACCCTCGACACCGGGCTTAAAAGGCCCGTGCTCTAACCTGCTGAGCTACCGACCCAGAGTACTCTCTTATTATATGCCTACCCTCTCAAAAAATCAAGCAAAATATGGTATAATATTCAGAGTAAAAAATAAGGGCAATATGAATAATAAAGAAAATATCCGTAATGTTGCAATCATCGCGCACGTTGACCACGGTAAAACGACGCTAGTGGATGCACTTTTGAAACAATCTAATACTTTTCGTGATAACCAAGCCGAAATGAGCCAAACCCTCATTATGGACTCTGGTGACCAGGAGCACGAACGTGGTATCACCATTACTGCTAAGCAGACCTCGGTCTATTACCACGATCATAAAATTAATATCATCGATACTCCGGGCCACGCCGACTTCTCTGGTGAGGTTGAACGTACTCTCAATATGGCCGACGGTGTACTTTTGGTGGTGGACGCCCAAGAAGGCCCAATGCCACAGACCAAATTCGTTTTGAAGAAAGCCCTTGATCTTAAATTAAAGCCGGTTGTGATTATTAATAAAATCGACAAGCCTGCCGCTCGCATTGAAGAAGTGAAAGA
>JABCOY020000051.1 GCA_013333375.2 Candidatus Saccharimonadota bacterium
ATGTCGCACAATAACTATTTTGCGACAATAAAGAGGCGAATCCACCCATATATAAATAATCGTATAAACCCACTAGTTTTCTACCCACAGGCAGAGAATCATCGGAGATTTTCTCCCAAGCCACAACCGTCGCCCCACATATAATCAAATACTCCTAAAATCAGCTTCAAAAGCTCTTCTAAAAGCCCGGGAATTACTCCGCACGCGTTCGAAAATCCACTTAAATTATCTTTTAACAGGGGTAAATTCATCTATCTTATATCAAAATACACAGGTTAATTCCGATAATTCTGGAGCTTCGGAGAAGAGCTCCAGAATCGTTCCAACCTCGCCACCCCTGTTAGGCGCCTTGACTATAAATAAATCTTCTTGTGAAATATGTATTTTACGCCAAATTTCACGGAAAAATTTAAATTTTGCGTTTCCCTCTCTCTAGCTTTTTCTTCTCTGTTCCCGACTAATTCCCGGCCCCCTCTCCCCTGATGTCTAATTTTGTAATATTAATAAAAAATCGAGCTCTTCTCTACTTCTACCCCAAAACCGAACAAAAACCGAACTAAGCTATTTTAGGTGGATTTCTCAGTTCAAGCTCATTTTTAGACTCCGACATGAGAGTCATGACCCGACATGAGTCATGGCCTTTTAGGTTTAGTTTTTAATTAACTCTTCCTCGTGAAGTAACCTTGCACTCCCGGACGATCCACCCGGAGCCAATTTTTATCGGCAGTCGCAGGGTCGGAAAGATATGAGCCATTCCCTCCCCTGAGCCTGTTTCGTCTAATAAAAGCATTTGTTGAAGTAGTTAATTTTGAGGTATCAAAATCCTGATTTACATAAATCTTCTCAAGGTTATCCGAAAAACCTGGGTCAATCGCAAACATACTACCAGCATCTTCCAGACTCGGCGTTTCAAAGTTTGAAATATCCAAAATCGTTAAACCAGACATTTGCGAGAACATGCTATTCATAGTTTTTACTTTTCTCGTATTAAAATGTGCCAAATCCAAATTCACTAAACTTGTAGACTGGTAAAACATACCCGTCATATCCGTCACATTACTAGTGTCAAAATTTGATCCAAAATTAATCTGTGTCAGAGATGTCATCAAACTAAACATATCATTCATTGCTGTCACGTTTCCAGTATTAAAATGTGATAAATCCAACTGCTGAATTGAGCTCGTTCTGGAAAACATCCTCCCCATATTTGTCACATTCCTAGTATTGAAATTCGTACCAAATTTTATCTCATCAACATCCGTCATTGCATCAAACATACCATACATATTAGTGACTTTACTTGTATTGAAATTTGTAAGATTCAATTTTTTCAATTTATTCAATCCAAAGAACATCCATTTCATATCAGTAACATTCGAGGTATCAAAATTCGAAACATTTAATTGCTCAATCACACCAGTCTGGTCAAACATTGCATACATATCAGTGACATTAGAGGTATTAAAACCTGAAACATCAATACTTTTAAGACTATTCATCGTATAAAACATTGTATTCATCGAAGTCACTTCACTCGTATCAAAGCCGGCCAAATCGATTGTTTCCATTTTCGTGAACCATTGAAACATACCTTTAGAGTTAGGATTTAAATAAGTCGTACCTACCGGCGCATAATAATATACTGACTGATCCGCCGCATTATACCAAGCTTTAATTTCGTAGTCTGATAAATCCGGATCTTCAATGTTAATTATCGTCACAGAATTAGCTGGAGCTACAGTACTCCTTTTGAAGCTCTTGATATGTTCCTTAGTCGGCATTGACCATCCAGAACCCGAAAAATAAGTTGGATTCGGATCCAAATTCCCTACTCTTGTATTAAAATCCGGACCATTCGTCATCATTGCACGCATTTGATATGGGTTCGAAACAAAAGATAAGATTAATTTGTTTGTGTAATTCCCTGATTCTAGATTATCCGCTAATTTCATACCAATGTTCAGCTGGTTTGATTCACTTCCGTTAGTCTTCCCTGCGGTTTGGATAATTTGTGCTGGTGCAGACAAAGCTGGAATCGGCGCATAGCTCGTGGATGCACCAAGCTTGTAGCCCCAAGTATTATTTGGTAAATTATTTAATGTTAAGTTTGTACTAATCGAATCAATTTTCGCTCCAACTGCAGATCCTGCATTGATTAGTGCAGTATTTTCAGTTTCGGAACTTAAGGTCGCAGTATACCCAGTGCGGTTATTCGTATTCACCGTGAAGTTAAACGGAATTTCTGTAGTTTTATCTGTAGAATTTATCACTTGGTTACCGTTCACTTGCAGATTCGCTTGATTCACCGAAGCAGACAAGGTTGGTACAAATAGAGCTGATACATCACTTGCACTAAAACTTAAACCAAGAAAGCAAGTCAAAAAACCAGCGCCTAATACAAAAATATTTTTCCACAAAAATAATTTAAGAGATTTTGATTTTTGGCCTTGCATACATATTTATTTTACCATAAGAACCTTCAAAAAACCAAAAGCACTATTAATTCCCTATCGCAAATTTAAGACTTTCGAGTAAAGTAACCCTGCACGCCCGGTCGGTCCACCCGGAGCCAAGTCTTATCGGCGGTCACAGGGTCAGAGAGATACGATCCGTTCCCTCCCCTGAGCCTCTTACGATTCTTAAACATATTTGTAAAAATAGTAACTTTCGAAGTGTCAAAATCATTATTTACATAAATTACCGTTAATTTATCCTTATCAGTATCTTCATCCCCTAACTCAAACATACTTTGCATATTCACTACATTACTCGTATCAAAATTAGACAAATCAAGCGAAGTTAAACTATTTGCATGGTAAAACATTCCGTCCATATTAATCACATTACTCGTATCAAAATTAGACAAATCCAATGCCGTGAGACTAGTCATACTCGAAAACATGCTGTACATATTAGTTACTTTTCTGGTGTTAAAATTAGCCAAATTAAGACTTTTTAGATTTGTTACATAAGCAAACATTCCACCCATATCGGTAACATTCTGAGTATTAAAACTAGATAAATCCAAATCAATAATTTTATTCATCTTGTAAAACATGTAGCTCATATCCGTCACATTTTCTGTATTAAAATTTGTCACATTCAGACTAGTCAGCTCCTGCAATCCAGAAAACATATATCTCATGGTTGTCACATTATAAGTATTAAAACTTGACACATTCAGATTAGTTAATTTAGTTGCCGACAGAAACATACCGTACATATCCGTAACTTTACCCGTATCAAAACTCGACAAATCTAAGGAAGTCACATTTGACATTCCATTAAACATCGATCGCATATTTTTCACCTTGCGAGTATCAAAATGTGACAAATCTAAACTCGTTAGTGATGAATTATATTGGAACATTTCCTGCATTTCTGTCACGTTCTGGGTGTTAAAGGATGAAATATTTAAATTCTTTAACGCTGTCATGCCATTAAACATTCCATACATCGTAGTAGCGCTACTAGTATCAAACATCGATAAGTCTAGAGACTCTATACTCTTTGCATCATAGAATGTATACGTAAAATCTTTCACCTTACCAGTATTGAAACCAGAAAAATCTAGCGATTTAAGTTCTGGTGAATTCGAAAACATCCGTGCCATATTTTCGGCTTCACTCGTATCAAATCCAGACAAATCAATCGTCTGAAGCTTCGACATTCGATCGAACATAAAACTACTATCTTTACTCAAAGTAATTTTATCCGCCTCCGTCCAATAATATGCAGTATTCTCCGATGGAGCAAACCAAATTTTCACTTCATAATCCGAAGTGTTTCCGTTTTCAATATTTACTGCATCGGCCGGAATTAAATCTTTAGTAATTAAGCTTCTCTTAATGTGATAAATATTATCTCTCTTGCCCTTACGATCTACAATTGTCTGGTTCTTATCTAGATTTCCCACGCTTACATTAAAATCATAGCCCCTATTAATTCTCGCCTTTTTCTCGTACGGATTAGATATGACAGAAACGATAATTTTATTAGTATAATTCCCGCTCTCCAACGTATCACTTAATTTCATTCCAATATTTATTTTATTTGTCTCATCATATCCAGTGCCTACCGTTGTCTGAATAATATTTGACGGGTTAGAAGCTGCCGGAATCGGTTTAAAATTATTCTCCGACCCCATTTTATACCCCCAAGTATTCGCAGTAAAATTATTTAGCGCTAAATTCTCAGTAATCGACTGGATTTTCGCACCTAATGTAGAGTCTAAATTTTTCAACGAAGTATCGTCTGTTTCCGTACTAATCGCTGCCGTGTAACCAGTTCGGTTATTAGTTTTTACTGTTAAATTCATCGAGTTAAGACTCATCTTGCTATACGAATTAATCACATCATTACCAGATATCGTCACATCAGAATTATCCACCGAAACCGAAAGCGTCGGAGTATATAAAGCGAAAGTATTATGGCTAAAAACCAAATTCAAAAAAGAGATAAAAGCCAAAAATAGCCCGAGAAGCTTCAATTCCCGTCTAAACCACCCCCCCCCGCGAGGTTCTGTGGTTGTGATTTTTGGCCTTGCATATAGATTTATTTTACCATAAGAAGAACAGATTTTTGATATCAAAAAAGAATATCGTCTTACCTTTTTGAGGACATAGGCTTGGGCAAGCGCCCTTGAGCGGTCCGAAAAAAGGTATGCGACATTCTTCTATTAAAGCTTTTTCTTCACCAATTCCCTAGTAAGGAATTTCACGCGATCATTTACTTCGATCACTAATTTTTTCTCTAACTTAAAGGCGATACCACCAGTTTCACCAGCCACCAATTCATTTACATCCATTTTTTCTTTTTGTACTGAATCGACTTCCACTTCACCGATCAATTCTTTTTCGTGATACACGCGACCCATCAAGCCTTTTTTCACTAGGCCCGTCAAAACTTCGCCACCAGCAATAATCGCTGTGCGTTCAGTACGGAAGACGCCCTTAATCTTCATTTCACCCATTTCGGTTTCCACGATTTCCGCATCCAAAAGATTTTCCATCGAAGTCTTCGCATCATCGAGTAGTTCATAAATAATTTTATAATTGCGAATTTCTACGCCGTCACGCGCCGCCAACTTCACGATATTAGTTGGTACATTGACGTTAAAGCCGTAAACCACCGTATTGTCGCCTTCTGCCATATAAATATCATTTTCCGTAATATCACCCACGCCGGAAGACACGATATTTAACATCACTTCACCCTTGGTGTCGATCATCTTCAAAGAATCGACCACCGAGGTCACTGAACCTAGCACGTCACCCTTAATAATTACATTAAAGACCTTTGCGTTATCCGCATTATTCATCATGCGTAACAAATCCGAGCTCGTCACATTCGCCGAAGCGCTTTCTTCCACCAAATTCTGCGCGTTCAGTAGCGCCATCTTGCGTGCCGATTTTTCATCTTTTACTTCAATAAATTTATCACCGAAATTTGGCAATTCCTTAAAGCCAGTCACTGTGACAGGGGTCGAAGGCGTCGCCTTACCCTTTGGCTTACCACGAAAATCTAGCATCGTGCGAATCTTACCATAAGCACTACCCGCCACGATAAATTTTCCGGTCTTTAATTCCCCACCAGTCACCAAAAGATTCACCACCGAGCCCTTACCGACTTCCATGTGCGATTCGATTACTAGACCTTCGGAAGGAATCTGTACATCAGCTTTCAATTCCTCAATATCAGCCGTCAAAAGAATCAAATCAAGTAGTTTCTCGAGATTATCTCCACGTTTTGCCGAAATTGGCACCATGGTAATATCGCCACCCCATTCTTCTGGATTCAAACCATGCTGCGCCAAATCCGCCATCGTGCGTGGAATATCTGCCCCTTCACGGTCAATCTTATTAATTGCTACGATAATTTTTGCGTTCGCACTTTGAGCAAACTTAATCGCTTCCACTGTCTGAGGCTTTACGCCATCATCTGCCGCCACTACGATCACCACAATATCGGTCAACATTGCACCATGCTGGCGAATTGCGGCAAAAGCTTCGTGTCCTGGCGTATCTAGAAAAGTAATTAGGCGTTCATTATGTTTCAATTGGTAAGCTGAAATATGCTGCGTAATGCCACCGGCTTCCCCCTCCACGGTTTTCTTATGCAAAAGCGTATCAAGTAAGGTAGTTTTACCGTGGTCCACGTGACCCATCACCGCCACCACTGGTGGACGCACTACCGCCTTATCTGACAATTCTCTTCTCAGCTCCGAAGTCTTCGTCGAAGTATTCTTGCGTTCCAAGCGTACATTTTTTAGGCCCAATTCTTCAATAATAATACTCGCGGTATCAAAATCTAGGCGCTGATTAATTGTCGCCACGATTCCCTGCTTAAAAAGTTCGCCAATCAAAAAAGTCACGGAAAGACCGAGCGCATTCGCTAGCTCATCTACGGTAATTGAACCCGCAATCTGAATCACCTTGTCTTGATTTTCTGCCATACTTACTCCTTACCGCCCCCAAGAGGACACATTTATCTAAATTATTTTACCATATTTTAGAGAGAGAAAAAAGCGGTAACTTCCGCCTCGCAAACGTCCATTACCGAAAAGAGAAACCAAAAACAAACAATATTTTATCTTGTAAATCCTGCGGCGGTCGCGGTTTCCATATTCGACGCCACGGTGGAATTTTTGCTATTCGCAATCGACTGAAGCCTTGCCTGCTCCACTCGTAAATCGTCTCGTTCTGCCTCGAGATCGGATAGCTGAGTATTCACTTCGTTAATTTTGTAGTCAAAAGCGGTAGTTTGCGACTGCTCTGAGACATAAAAAAGTCCCAAAATAGCTACCATGATCGTAATCATCAAAGCCGATGAAAAACGACCAAACACATTACTCTTATATTTTACACTATTTTGGTTTCTTGAATAGCCGGAAGAAACCGCACTGGCGTAAAAATTCGTTCGGGGCAAACTCGCTGCTGTACGCGTGCTTGTCATTCTGGTACGGACTGAATAACTGTTTTGCTTTGGTCCATTAACTGTGATTCGCATTTTTCCTCGCAAAAAATACTCGCTAAAATCTTGTCGCAAAAAAGATTTTAATTAGTATTTCTAATTATTTTTATTTTTATTTTTCTAATTGCTGTGAGTCTATCTTTTTACACAAAAAATATTCATAGACCGAAGTCCCATATTAACCGCACTACCGCATCGCTAATATGGTCTTCGGGAAGGTCATATTTTTTATATAAAACACACTCTACGATTTACTCACAACCGCATCGGGGCCTTCACCTTTAGGGAGAATTTCCCGTCATGTGGGAGCAAAAAGCTCCCAAAGTTTATCTAATTAACGAAAGTTAACTTTGATTTTTTGTGCGCGTGAGCTGTTTTTTACAATGATTTGCTTTGGCATATTGCCTCCTTTTTTGTTTTTATTTTTATCAATGGAGCTGAAGTCGTGCTAAAAATCTAAGCTAGCTTTAATTTCTTTTTGCTACTCTTAATTTTGCACTTCTCGCTCGCGGATTGATAACGAGTTCAGATTCCCCCGCAATTACTGGGTTTTTCGTCAAAATCGTTAATTTCGATTCATAACCTAGCGCACTTTCCTGCTTAAAATACTGCTTCACCAGTCGATCTTCCAAGCTATGAAAAGTAATAATCGCTACCCTACCATTTGGTTTCAAAAGCTTAGGTAATAATGGTAAAGTTTTTTCGATAATCGAAAGCTCATCGTTTACAAAAATTCTTACAGCTTGAAAAACCTGTGTGGCCGGATGTTTTTTATGCCACCCATTTCCAGCGATTCGATTTGCCAATTCCTTAGTTGAAGAAAAAGGCCGATTCATAACAATTTCCCTCGCGTGTTTTTTCGCTAGACCAATAGATTCTTCACCGTATTCTTGGAAAATTTCTACCAGTTTTTTCTCTGGAAAATGATTAATCACCGTTTCAGCTGATAATTCCTGCGTTCTATCCATGCGCATATCTAAAGGTCCATCATTTTTGAATGAAAAACCTCGATCCGAATTATCTAATTGCGGAGATGAAACTCCAAAATCTGCCAATATCATATCAAAAGTTTTTCCACACTCGATTAAGTGTTGCGCCGCATTATAAAAATCCATTTGTAAAATATCTAGCTTTGATTCATCCAAAGGATACTTCTCTCGAAGATATTTCACAGCATTCTCATCTCGATCTACCAAGATGGAATCTTTATAATTCTGCGTAACCGCCAAAACCTTTCCCGCATGACCCGCATATCCCGCTGTCAAATCCAAATAAGATTCGCCCAGTTTCGGGTTTAGAGCCTCGAGAACTTCTGATAGCATTACAGGTTTGTGAAGTTCATTCATAACTACATTATAACTTATCCGAGGTTTCTCTGATAGGTTTTTGTAGTTATTTGCTTCTTGTTTGAGATCGCTCAACTAGAAATTTTAGCGTGTTTGTGTTTGTATAGTTTTTGTTATTTAAACGAAACGTTTTACCTAGCAATAAAGTATCACAGTTTTACCACTCGCGCGGCTCATAACTATGATTGTTGAGAGACTTATTGTGTAGGTTGCATATTGAGTTAATTGGGAGGTGTTTTAAGAAGTACGAATGGCTTTGATTACGCGTGACCTAAACGCGCGCCAAGACTCCTAGTTGACCGACCTCAAACATTTTTTAATGTACTTTTATTTTTGTGGTTTTTGTTTTATTTATCCACTGACCTAATTCTAAATTATATTTATGCTTATTGCAAGTACTTTTTCACATAATTTTTTACATTTTTTCGCAGACTTTTCCACAATTAAACCACCATCTTTATTTTTTGCACAAACCCCACCGTATATATAGAGTACGCTTCACCCCTGTTAATTTTTGTGCAAATTATTTGTCGGGTTTTCCACACCTGTGCAAAACTTTTTAGTGTTTCCCTGTTATTTATCAGCCTCATCTCAACTTTTCCACATTTTGTCTTTTTTAATATTTATTACATAATAACCGAACACTCACATTTGCGAACATTATCTTTTTATTTCAAAATATATTACTTAAAAATATCTCCAAAAAACCCAACACGCCAAAAAACCGAACAAACTCCCCCACCCGTTTTTTCTAGTCCATCACAAAAAACCGAACAAATTCTGCAGCATGTTTCCCTTTCTTCATTCCGAAAAACCAGCCTAATCACTTTTTCGCTTCACTTCTAAAATCCACTAGTCATCACAAAAAAAGAAGACCACCTAGCCTCGATCCTCTTTTTTATAAATTTTGTATTCAATCACCGTATGACTACTTATAATACGCGCGGCTCTCAATCCTCACATCCACATAGATTGGCGTGAGATTATTCGCTATCAAATAACGTTGCATTCGCTCGATATCTTCTGCCGATTCTGCTGGCGAACGGTCAATCAGGCACTTATAGTATTCCGAGCGCCCCTCGAGATAAACATCTAGCTGTCTCGTCTTATCCGTCGGCAGCACCACCTTAGTCATTTTTACCCTCAAATCCTTCAAATCCTGTTCCAATACCGCCACATATTGCTTAATCTTATCCGTAATCAGGTTTTTATTCCCCGATTCGTCCACGATTTCCACGCTCGAAGTTAAATTCACTACCGTCGGTTTCACTTCCGTCTTTTTTGCGCCACCCCGATTGATCAGACTTACCGCGCCAAGCGTCAAACCTGCCGTACCAAGCGCCAGCGCCGTACTCAGTCCTACAAAACGCATTACTTTCTTACGTTTTCGCCTTTTTTCTTCCTTGATCCTCGTCGACTCCAGAATCACTTCTTCTCGCTTCGAGGCAATTGTCTTATTAATTCTCACTTTTTATCGCCTTTTTATTTTCAAAACCTATTTTAACCCTAATTCTTTCAAATCCTATTTTTCAATCTTATTTCTTCAATCCCAGCACCAATTTTGCGAGTGACTCGCTCGCATCTAATTTCGCATATTTCTTAAAATTCATCACTAATTTAGCTTGCTTTTCACTGTTTTTTAGCAAATTCAAAATCTTTTTCAATAATTTTTCTGGGGCCATCTCCATGTCGCGGTCCAAAATCATTTCCACCGCCTCATCACGCGCTAATTTTTCCGCATTTTTCACCTGGTGTCCGCCCGGCAATTTTTCAAACGGCACCAAAATTGTTGGCTTCCCCAAACTCGCTAGCTCTGCCATCGTGGTCGCACCCGCGCGTGACACTACAATATCCCCTGCTCCCAAAATTTCATGCATCACCGGTGAAAAATTCCACATCCGAAACTCCGAAGTTAATTTCCCCTTTTCCCAAGTTTCATATTTCTTAAGATCGATCATATCCTCGTAATGCTTACGGCCAGACACTAGACCCACCGATGTATACTTCAAAAGTTCTGGCAAAATTTCACGAATCGCTTGATTAATATGCATCGAACCTTGCGAGCCACCCGTCACAATCACTAAATTTCGCTCCGGATCAAAACCTAATTCTCTTTTCAAACGCCTCTTTTTGCTCTCCGCCACTTTTTCAAATTCTTTTCCCACTGGGATTCCCACGAACACATAGCGTGAGTCCTCTTTTTCCACCGGCGTACCCATGGCAATAATTTTTGCTTTTTTACTCAAAATTCGGTTCGCCAGTCCCATTGTCGCATCCGACTCATGAATCAAATATGGAATCTTAAAAAATCCCGCTACAATTCCAACTGGCAATCCTACGAACCCACCTTTCAAGAAAATCACATCTGGACGATTTTCTTTTCGACTAAAACGCCACAAAGTTTGCAGAAAACCCATCGCAAACCCAAAAGCTCCCGCGATATTGCCGAACACCACATCGCAAAAAGTTTTCGCATGATTATCAAAATAATCCGACAATTTCAAACCATGGTAACGATGAAATTTTCCGGCAAAAACCTTACGCACACGTAAGTATAATTTCACTCCCGTCTCTTCTTCGCCGCCCCAAGCCAGCTTTGCCTCATTCGCCAGCTTCACTACATTCTTATAATATTTCGCATCAGTCCAGAATTCGATTTTGCTCTTCGGCTTCATCTTCAAAATTTCTTGCACCACCGACATCGCTGGAGTAATATGTCCGCCCGATCCACCACCTACTACTAAAATTTTCATCTTCTTCCTCCCAGTCTACTACTTCTGCTCATCCTTAAATTATTTTTAATTTCCTCATTTCGCTCATCATCTGAAATTTCCGTCCTCGAAGTAAACCGTGAAATATTGATTACCAGTCCCAATCCAAAACACGTTATCAGAAGACTCGTTCCACCTTTCGAAAGCAACGGCAAAGTAATACCCGTAAGTGGAATCAACGCAATCATCGCACTAATGTTCACCGCCACCTGCGAAAACAGCCAAGCAAATACCCCCATCGTCACCAATCTAAAATAAAGATTTTCCGAAGTATTCGCCACTTTCAAAATTTCCATGAATAAATGTACGTAAAGTCCAATTACAGTCACCGCACCGACAAATCCCCACATTTCGGAAACCACCGCGAACATCGAGTCGGTAATTGACTCTGGCAAATATCCCGCCGTCTGCACATTATTCCCGATTCCCACTCCGAGCAGTCCCCCCGACCCCACCGTGATTAGCGCGTTTTCAATATGATAATCCGTCGTCGCATCACCCTTACCCGTAAAAGTAAACAAACGTTCACGACGGTGCGGTGAAGACAAAATCATTCCCACACCCAGCGCCAAAATTACCGCGAACAAAATCATAATTTTCCAAATCTTAATCCCCGCCACAAACAAAATCGTCAACGCAATCACCCCGAGCGGTACCGCTGAACCCAAGTCTTTCTGAGATACCACAATCAAAAATAGTGAAACCCCTAAAACACCAAAAAATTTCGCATAAAATTGATAGCTTTTTCTCAAAATTTCTGCACTCGCCCAGCCAGAAGCCTGACCACGAGCTAAAATTTTTGCCACGCCATTCATTAACTTATTACCCTGTTCATTTTTCCGCGCCAAATTTCCCGTCGCATTAAACCCCTGACTGAAACCATAATTATTGCCACTAAAATTCACTTGACCAGAAAAAGCCGTACGCCCCGAAATGCTCGCCTGATTATTCAGATTCACCCCATTCCCCTCTTTTCTACCTTTGATTCTCATGTATGAATCCATCAAAAGCTGCATCAACATTCCGAGTGCCGTCGTCCTGCCAGCCTCTTCCAAAAATCCACCCCTCGCCTGAAAATCCGCGGTAATCTTTGCGAGATAAAGCATCACTCCTAACTTCAAAAAATCCGACACCTGAATCGTAATCGGCCCGAGTCTCAGCCACCTACAGGCACCTAGCTGACAATATGCCAAAGTTGAACGTCCTGCTGCCACCGCGAGTAGCAAGTTTAAACTAAGACCCAAAAATAATAAAATCATCGGTAAACGCTTCGCTACTGCATCTAAAATGTGCCAAATTCCTTTAGGCCTTTTGGTTTTTTCTATCTCAACCAAGTTTACTCTAGTCTCGAAAAATAGCAGTACCGCCGTAATCACTAGATATTTCACTTGATCCACCCAATAAACCGTATCCTCCCCCTTCACTTTCGCATAAGATGGACCCACCAGAGCTATCATCATCAACCCGATGGCAATCAAAATTATCATCGTAATGATAATTTTATAATTTGCTTTATGTTGTCGCATCTAATCCCACTCCGAAAATTTTTATTTTTTAATAATTCCGCTCACCATCGCAATAAACACCCCTACGATTGCACAAACTCCGGCGATTACCCAAAAACGCATCACAATTTTTGCTTCACCCCAACCACTCGCTTCCAAATGGTGATGAATCGGCGCGGAAATAAAAATCTTACGCTTAAAAAATTTCTTCGAAATCATCTGAATCAAAGATGATCCCGCCTCCACCACGAACAATAATCCAATCACTGGCAAAAGTAACAATGAGTTTGTCATCATAGACACCACACCAAGCCCCGCACCCAGTGCAAACGACCCCACATCGCCCATCATAAAACGTGCTGGCGGCACATTGAACCAGACGTAAGAAAACAGCCATCCCACTACCGTCATACAGAAGGCAAAAAGATATACTTGGCCACGAAATAGCGCAATTGCCCCGAAAGCTCCGTAGGCCATCATCGCAAGCCCACCAGCTAAGCCGTCTAGTCCATCCGAAATATTCACCGCATTCGAAGTCGCCACCACCGCAAAAGCGAATAGTCCCACCATCGCCACGCCACCAATTTCTACATCACCCGCAAACGGAATATGAATACTTGTCCAACCTAATTTATAAGCAAAAAACCAACCCAGAACCAAACTCACCACGATAATCATCGCAAATTTAATTGGCGCCCGCAGTCCTGCCGCTCCTTCTCCCGAGCCAAAGACATTGATTCCATCATCGATCAGCCCCACAATCGCCCCGCCCAAGAAGCCAAAAATCGGCAGCCACGTCTGGGCACGATCAAAATTGCACAACAAGGTCACCACCGTCACCGCAATCACCCCAATAATTCCCGCCATCGTTGGAAAAACCCGCTTGAATTTATGCGCATGCAACTTCGTCATGATCGGCAGACCATCACCTGAAACCGTGGTCTTTTTTTGCTTCTTCCAAAAATGATATTTATAAGCTACGTGAGTGTAAAAAGGCGTCAAAAACATCGAAAGCAAAAAGGTACCCAGCGACAACAGTAAACCATATAATGCATTATTATCTAAATTCCCCACGCCTTACCTCCTGACTTTATTATAGTTTATCATATACTTCGATATCTCATCAAAAATCGGCTTCGCATTCATTCCGCCATCGAGTTTTCGGTTATCACTCCAAACTTTCGTCATAATCACATAATCTGGCGTCTCCTCTAGAGACTTCGCCCCAAAACCCACATAAGTACCAATCGTTTCATCGAAACTATATTTGCCATTTTTCACAGTCTGCGCCGTACCGGTTTTTCCACCCACATAATAATCCTCGTCATACCCCTTCACATTCGGAAAAACTAGACGGCCCGTATGTAACATTTGGCGCATCGTTCTACTCGTATCATTCTTATTTAATGCATCGTGATCCGCCTTTGTGAGCTCTGTTCGCACAAATTTTCCATCTTTCATTTCCCCGGCAATTAAAGTCGGACGATAATATTCCCCGCCATTCACCACCGCTGAAAAAGCTGAGGCCACTTGGATAATCGAAAGGTCTAAGCTCTGCCCGAACGTCATATTCGCGTACCTAGCATCCGTCGCATCAATATCGTTTGGTGGCACAATCGACCCCTTTGTCTCTGGCAATTCAATCCCCGTATATTTTCCTAAATTAAAGCGATTATGGTAATAATCATAAAGCTTTTCCTTACCTTGGTAAGTAATTTCCGAAGCCGAACCACCTAGCAGCTTCAAAGCCTGAATCGAACCCGTGTTTAATGAGTAAGTCAAAACTGTTTGCATGGAAATTTCCCCAGTGTGCCCCTTAATCGCATTTTCAATTGGCCAACCATCAATTACTAATCTATCTGTATTGTAATAAGTCGTCTCTGGCGTCATCACTCCAGAATCAATCGCCGCCGCAATCGCAAAAGTCTTACACACTGAAGCCGGGTTAAAAGCGTTCATCGTTGCGTCGGTTTGAAACACCTTCGCATCGGTCACTTTAGCATATTCCGCCGGATTATAGCCTGGTTTGCCCGCCATCGCCAAAATTTGTCCGGTCGCTGGGTTCATCACGATCGCCGATCCGTAAGTAATGTTGAATTTTTTCGTCACTTCATCCACCGCTTCTTCCGCTTTTTTCTGAATATTACGGTCAATCGTCAGCACTAAGTTCTTCCCGTCCTTTGCCGGAATTTTCACATTTTCGTTACCAATCGTCAGTGGCACATTATTCGAATCTTTCACGGTTTTCAGCAACCCATTTTCCCCTGTTAATTCCTTATTTAAGCTACCTTCCACCCCGTATTGACCTTCGCCTTCCTGATTCACAAATCCCAGCACCTGCGCTGCCATTTCCCCTTCTGGGTAAACCCGCGTCGTAGTTTCCTGCTCATAAACTCCGGTCAAATCCGCATTTTTCAAATTATTTGTTTCACGATATGGCACATTTTTCGCCACCACAAAATATTTTCGTTCCGGATCCGCAAAAACTTCATCCCAGCCCGTCTTAGTGCGATAATTTCCTACTATTTCATCAATTTTTTTAGTAATTTCCTCCCGTTTTTTCACCACCAAACTTGGATCAATCGAAATCGTATAAGTTTTCCTATTCATCACAATTGGCACTGGGGTGTCACCATCCAGAAAATAAATTTCCCCACGCTTGGCAAAAATTGTCGACTTCATAATCTGTTGCTGATTCGCTTTTGCAGCATAAATTTTATGGTTCACTACCTGTAAGCGAAACAGTTGAATCACAATCAAGCCAAACACCAAAAAACAGAGACCCTGAATCAAACTCGTTCGTGATTTCAACCTCTGTTTTCTCATATGCTTAATTATAGCATAAGGGGCTTATTTTTTATTCACATCCGACTTCTTATTTATCTCGGTTTTTGGCGACTTCAGATTTCTTCACCCCCTCCGACTTTTTCGCGTCATCCATCTTCTTGCCGGTTTCCACCTTCTTGGTCTCGCCACCCATTACTATCTGAATCGTGCGATTCAATTGCTGCTTAATTTTATTTCGCGCGTGTGGCGTAATAATTTTATCCAACCAACTTGGCTTCACCATTTGATTTTTTGAAGTCAAAATCTCCACCACATCACCATTTTTTAATTTAGTGTTCAAGTTCGAAAGCTTACCGTTAATCTTCGCTCCAATCACATGTCCACCCACCTCCGAATGCAATCGATAAGCAAAATCAAGTGGCATCGACCCCACCGGCAAATCAATAATATCCCCCTTCGGTGTATAGACGAAAAGCTTATCCGCAAACAAGTTGATCTTCAATTTCTTCATATCCACCTGTTTACCTTCTTTCAGTTGCGCTGCCGCCATCTGTAGCTCCGAAATCCAGAGTAAGTTCGTTGGCAAATGCTGAATCTTCCCCATCTTATAATTTTCCGTCAACTTCTGCTCGTTATAGAAAAAGCTCGCCGCGAGACCTCGCTCCGCATATTCATGCATATCTTTCGTGCGAATTTGAAACTCCACGATACGCTTATCTTTCGTGATCACCGTCGTATGTAGCGACTGATAACCGTTCTGTTTTGGCATCGCCACATAATCTTTAATTCTGCCCGTCATCGGCGTATAAAGCGCGTGAATAATCCCCAGCGTCAAATAACAATCCGTCACGTCTTCCACAATAATTCGAAGTGCCGTCAGATCATAAACCTCATCGATATTCTGATTATATTTCGCCAGCTTCTTATGTAAAGAGTAAACCGACTTCACCCGTCCATCAATCTCAAATTTAATCTTCTCCGCCGCTAGTTTTTCCGACACTTCCTGCTTAATTTTCGCTAGACTTTTCTCCGCGGATTTATTGCGCTCTTCGATCAGTTTTTTCAAAAATTCAAAACGCTTTGGATCGACATAAGAGAACGCAATATCGGAAATCTCCACGCGCAGTCTCCCCATATTCAAACGGTCCGCTAGTGGTGAAAAAATTTCCAGCGATTCCTTGCCAATCTTCTTCTGCTTCTCCGGTGGCAAAGCCGATAAAGTCCTCAAATTATGCAAACGATCGGCTAGTTTGATTATCAAAACCCGAATGTCCGCTCCCGTCGCAATCAAAAGTCTCAAGAGATTATCTTTCGTCGCCGGTAAATAAGTATCAATATCGCGCATCCCCTGTCTAGCCTTACCTAGTTTAGTTACGCCATCCACCAAAAAGGCCACGGTTTCACCGAATTTTTCCTTAATTTCATCCAGTGTCACTCCGGTATCTTCCACCGTGTCGTGAAGCACCCCGGCGATCACCGTATCTTCATCCATTCCCCACTCACGTAAAATATTCATTACTGCCAGTGGATGGATAATATATGGTTCACCCGACTTTCGCTTCTGCCCCTCGTGCGCCTGGGTCGCAAAATCAATCGCGGCCTGTTCTCTCTCTGTTATTTTCGGTTGAACACATTTTTTACTCATTGTAATCTCGCTAATAATCTCTGTAATTCATCTTCATTTTTACAAGCAAATGTCACGCTACGACCCCTCACACGCACCTTTGCTGCGTATTTTTCGCTCAATTCATTCTCTTGGTGCAGATAAACATTAGTTTTTAGCAAATTCGCCGAACTTTTCTTCTTATGTTCCGCGATATAACGCTCGACTTTACGGGCCGTCCAACCTTCCTCAATAATCATCGGCAAAATCTTCTTCACCATTTCCGGATCCGCCGAAATCAAAGGTCGCATCACCCCCTCTGTTAACTTATGTTCCACCATCGCATGCTTCACCTCATCCGGCAAATTCAAAAGTCGCATCGTATTAATCACCGATGAGGTACTTTTCCCCACTCGCTTAGCAATTTCCTCTGGCTGAAGATTAAATTGATTTTTCAATTTCGCATAAGCCGTCGCCATTTCAATCGCATTCAAATCCTCGCGCTGAGCATTTTCAATAATCGAAAGTTCTAATTGGTTCTGTGCATCGAGAGTACGAATAATCGCCGGAATTTTTTCTAATCCCGCCATTTTCGAGGCACGATAACGCCTCTCACCCGCCACAATCTTATATTTATTACCCTCCACCACCACTACAATCGGTTGCAAAACCCCGTGCTCACGAATCGAATCCGCTAAAGCTGCCAGGGCTTCTTCCGAAAAATCCTTACGCGGCTGATCGCTTTCTGGCATAATTTTTGTAAGGTCAAGCTCCGTCAACTGACTCTTCGAGCTATCCTCCGACAAAGTAATATCAAAATCATCCTCTACAATATCCGTAGGAATTAAACTTTCAAACCCGCGACCCAAACCTTTTGCCATTTTCACACTCTCTTTTTCTTTTTACACTCTTTTTAATACTTCTTTTGCTAATTCTTTGTAAGCCTTCGCACCCTTACTGAATCGATCGTAATCCCCCACCGGCACTCCGTGGCTTGGTGCTTCTGCTAATCTCACGTTACGTGGAATTGTCGTCTCAAAAACCTTATCTCGGAAGTATTTTTTAATTTCTGCCAATACCTGCACCGATAAAGAGGTACGTTTATCATACATCGTCGCCAGTACCCCTAATAATTTCAAATTTGGATTCATTGCCTTACGTACCAATTTCACGGAATCCATCAGCTGCGCCACTCCTTCTAGCGCATAAAACTCGGTCTGTACTGGCATCAAAAGGTAATCCGCCGCAATCATCCCGTTCACTGTTAATAATGAAAGACTCGGTGGCAGGTCGATAATTACAAAATCATAATTATCACGTACTTCATTAATTGCATTTTTCAGCTGAACAAATTTTTTACTCAGCTTCGTCATCTCGACTTCGGCATTAGCTAGCTGGGGTGTAGTTGGTGCCAAGTCCAAACCCTTAAATTTAGTGTTCAAAATTATTTCTGGTAATCGCCTCTCACCCAGAATCACCTCCGACATTGTATTCGAAAGTTCATTGTTCATATAATTACGCTCGAACTGCGCCTTATCAATACCCAGGCCCGATGTTGCATTTCCCTGCGGGTCAAAATCAATTACTAAGACTTTTTGTTTTTCTTTCATCAAATAGTACGCCAAATTAATCGTGGTCGTCGTCTTCCCGACCCCGCCTTTTTGATTTGTGATACAAATTACCTTCGCCATATCTATTTATATATTACCATAATATTCATAAGAATAATCATTATCACGACAAAAAGCCCCAAAAAAGACCCCGTAGGGCCTTTTTCTTATTTGATTGAAGTAATTTCAATCACACTGTATTTTTGGCGGTGACCAGTTTCCTTGTGGACACGCTTCTTTGAGTGGTAGCGGATTACGCGGATTTTATCACCAGCGATTTTCTCTTCTACTACTTTAGCTGAAACCTTGACACCTTTGACTTCTGGCGTACCAACGAGAGTTTTATCGCCATCAATTACAAGTAAAGCACCAGTTTCGAGCTCTTTAGTTCCTTCCGGGAGGAGGTCCACCCGTAGGGTCTCACCCTCAGCTGCGATATATTGCTTACCGCCGATGAGTACAACTGCCTTTTTCATAATATTCCTTAATGTATTATTAACTTTGACTATTCTAGCATATTTGTTCGCTTTTTTCAATAACTAAGCCAAAAAAAGAACCCCGCTCTCATAGGGTTCTTTTTCGTACTTAATCGTCTACACGATTACATTAAATCGAAAGGGCTTTTATTCTTGATCTTCGTGTTGCTTTTCTAAGGCCTTAAGTTGCTTAGTGGAAGCAATGTAATAAGCAGTACCAATACCAATCATGGCGGTCACCACTACGGCTAATACAGTTTCAGAAGCACCAGTGTGAGGGAGTTCCTTCGGTGTATTAGGAGTTTTTGGCTTATCTGCACAATCACGATGAACCGTAACCTTTACCTTACTATGAATCGTAGTGTCGAGCACCGCGATAGCTGAATTATTGTAAGTTACCGTGTCACCACATGGGAAGATTTTTTCATCTTCAGAGAATTTTACTTTGTAAGTAATGAAAGCTTCTTCACCAGCATTGTAATCACCGATATTGAAACCATTTTTGAAGAGATTTTCTTTTTCAAAACCTGCCGAACGAGGAGTCTTCAAGAAAGTTGTACCAGGAATTGCAGTCATACCAGTACCGAGCAAATCGTAAGCAGAAACACCACGTTGGATGGTCGTACCAGTGTTTTTATAGCGCAATTTAAAATCGATAGTTTCACCTGGCGCCACCGTAATTTCTGTACGGTAATCATTCATATTTTCCTTAGAAGCCATCTTTTCGCCAGTAAAACCAGCCTTATCGACTTTGATACGGAAATTAACATGGCCAGCAAATTCGTTACAGCCAGGAATCATTCCCCAGTAGCCCTTGCTATAGCCTAAGAAAGTTCCGCCATCTTTGCCAAATAGTGCATCATCGTTCAAAACCGTACCATTAAGCGAACCACTATTAGTAAGCTTCGCTGAATTTGGCACATAGCGCAAAGACACAGTTTCTTTCGAATTAAGGTATGCAGTATCCCAAACCGCCTTAGGTGTAGCGTTTGAGGAAGTAATAGTCCCCTTAATTAAAGCCGCTTCACCAGGATTGAGGCGATCGGTAATCTTATTCATATATAGACGGACGTTCTCCGCAATACCACGACGATCACCTTCGTTTAATTTAGCGGAAGCGTTGTTGTGATAATACACAGACACTTCATATTCAGCACCTGCTTCCACTGTAACGTTATCTACAAATGGATCACGGGTACCTGCCTTACGTACGCGTACGAAGTTTGCTTCATCACCAATCTCCGGATTATCCGTCATCGAGTTAAATGTGACATGATCTGCTGGATTCTTCCAGGTATAAGTTGGCCTGGTAGGTCCCCAAGTAGCCTCTTCGGCGTGTACTGGACCCTGAATTTGACCGAGACTGAACGCACCTGCGACCACTGCCCCAATCACTGGAAAGATACGGCGTGCAGAACTACGCATATCTTCCCATGTTTTTGTTTTTATGTTTATGTTCATCGATCTCCTTTCGATTAAGATCCTAAACTCATTTTAGACTATTTTTGGTTTTTGTACAATATATTTGTTCAATATTTTTTCTTCTCTATTGAGTACAATTATTGTTCAGAATTTGTGTCAATATCTACTGTACGAGTTTGACCAGATTCGTGAGCCTTAGCATTATCTGCTTTTGCGGCTGACATTAAATCTGCTTTATCTTGAGCTGTCACCACTTTGTCTTCCTTTGAGACTGAACCCTCTGGGTTAGACTGTTCTGGACGAGATTCTTCAGGAAGTACTGATTTATTTTTCGCATCAGTCTGCTTTTCCGTAGCTACACCCTCTTGGTGGACAATACCCTGACTATTATCCTCAGTTGTAATGAATGAGTTTGGCGTCAAATCTTGCTTAGCTGCTTCTCTAACCATTTGATCAAAGTGTGCCGCATCTGTTACCTCGCTACCCGGAGTGCTAGTCTGAACATTGTGTTCGTCATTGCCCTCACGATTTGTAAATCCAGCTTCTTTTACGGTTTTTGACAATTTAATATCATCTTCATTCGCCGATGCCGTATTAGTCTTGCCTTCGCTCACATTATTTTCAGGAGTCTTTGGATTCTCCTTTGGAGTTGGGGCTGGAGTTTCGTTCTTTGGCTTAGAAGGTTCCGGCTCTTTATTTTCTACTACTTCAACATTTTCCGGAGTGACTACTGAAGTCGTAACTTCTGTTTTATCTACAGTCTTAGTTGCTTCCTTCTTCTCAGTCTTTAAGTATTGGAAAATTACCTGACCACATTTCACATTAATACCCAAGATTTTTACACTAGACATAATATTCATCACTTCACCATCTGAAGCATTCTTCTCAATCACACCCAGAGCCCTAAGCGAATTTTCCTTAAATCCATCACGGACATTCATATCCATGATATTTTCGCCATCTTTATTCTCAGCATAAACGAATTCTACTGCTTGATCTTTATGGAATACACCATCCTTATCAAGAGCCATGTCTACTTGAAGATTACCTTCACCACCATTGTTCGAGGCATAACCAGACTGGTAAGTCTCATTCATAATCGAACCAAGCTTCAAAGTTGAACCCTCGAGGAAGTTAGCAATTGTATTATTAGCTTTTTCTTTAATCGCAACCTGCGCCTCCGCATCACCGTGCTGGATCATATAGGTAATATCGTTCACCGCAGTAGGAGAGTCAGCCATCTCGAATGCACCAAAAGAAGCACCAAGATAACTTGCCATATTAGGGTTTTCCATGGTATTCAAAATTTCTTTCATACCCTCAGCACCCAGAGCTTCACTTGAAGCTCCCTGTTCTTTAAGGCTTTCTAAGCCAGAACGATCGACAAATGTCATATCATTACC
>JABCOY020000052.1 GCA_013333375.2 Candidatus Saccharimonadota bacterium
AGCAACAGTAATGAACTGTTCGCCGACCGTGATTGTCACTCCTGCAGGAATCTGTACAGGTTGTTTTCCGATACGACTCATATCTTCCTTTCAATTAATGTTCGTTTAATTTTAACATAATTTAAGGCTTAATTCAAGATGAAAAAATAAAAAACTAGATGGCCTGGTATATAATAAAGATATGAGTAAAATAAATGTCTTACTGGCCAATGCAAATGGTAATTTGGATGAGAGTAAGGAAACTATTTTGGCGGCAGTAAAAGAAGTAGAATCTTATGCTTTTTCAAAATTGAAAATCGATTGGGATATTGATGTGGTGGTTAGTGCGAACGCATATTCATTAATTATTCCCGAAGATGGCGTGGGCGGATATACTTATGCAAGTGATTTTATTGTTTTAGCTTTAGATTTGAAGAATATGTCGATCCCGCGTTTTAAAGAGATGTTGGTTCATGAACTTGGTCATGCTGCGCGTTGGGGAAAGAACGATGAATGGATGAATATATTGTTTGACGGGATGATTTCGGAAGGTATCGCGACGTATTTCGGTACAGAATTTGCAAAAAATAATAGTGATAAGCAATTTTTCACTAAAGCTATGCTGGAACGCAGTGACGAAGAAAATGAACGCATTCTAAATGAGCTTCGCGGTAATCTTGAAGATAAAAATTATGACTACCAAACGATTTTCTTCACTGGTAACGATAAATTACCACGCTGGTCTGGATACTCATTGGGGTATTATTTGGTGAAGAAATATTTAGAGAAAACACACAAGACAATCGAAGAAGCATTTGCCGATAAATATGAAGATTTTAAAATTGTGCTTTAGATTTTTATAAAAAATACCCCCACCTTTCGGTGAGGGTCGGTGAAGCTTAAGTTCAAGGATTTAACGGCGATAATCCGGGCGATCGGACTTCATCATCCTATGCGCAAGCTTAACGATTTCCCATTTACCATTAATTTTGACTTTTTGACAATAATAATTTTTGCCGATGGTTACCATTTCATTGTCGTTGATTAATCGAGTCCGATATTCGTCGCGTTTTTCTTGATTTTTTCTATTAATAGCCATCTTCCCCTCCTTGATAAACACAGAAGTAAACTTCGTTATGAAGTAAGTTGCATTAAACTGATTGTTTAACTGAATATTATTATACAACTTTAAATTTTTGTGTCAAAAAATTACCCCCTCCGGATGGAGAGGGCTTGGTGAAATCTAGTTACATTTTATTGCTTCAAATACGATAGGTACTAAAAATAGACTTAGTATTACGAAGGATGCGAGTGTGCCATATTCAGTTATTGTAGATGGTTGAGAAAAAATACTATAGAATAAGTAAATAATCAATGCTACAGCAAATAAACTTGAAATGGCCATCATAAAAACATCTAATTTTTCATTAAAATTATTTTTCATAATAATTTCCCCCTTTTAAAAATAGAAAAATATGTTTCGACAAAGTAATAGGTTAGTTTTACCAAATTTATAAGTTACAATCAAAGAGTTAAATCCTTGATTGTTATATTGTGTCATTTTTATACTTATTTGTCAATCTAGCTTATGCTTAAATTATTTTTTGTCAAAAAATACCCCCTCCGGATGGAAGGGGTGGTTAGGATTGGTTTAGATTAAGACCAGAGACGTAGGTCCGATAAAATATCCCGAAACCAAGTAAGCTTTCTTTTTTCACGTCTCAAGGTGTAGGGTTTGACTGGTTCAGGCGGTGGTATTGGAGGTAAATTACTGAAAAGCTCTGGATAAACTACGGATATCTGGGTTCTGAATGCGTAGTTAACCATTGTGTTAAAGATTAAAACCGGAATTTCTTCTCCGCCAAAAGTGATTAGGAAGGGATCACCAAAACATGCATCGACGACAAACTTAGAGGATCTTCTTCTCACATGATTTTTGATGATTTGGCGTTTTTCCAGCGTCGTAAAATTGATACGACGAATATGGGCTGGAGCGTCAACCTGTCTAGTGTATCGACGATTTTCGATTTTTAGCACGTCTAGATCTTGAAGAATCTCCAATTGGGTAGCAATCTTAAGTCCTTGAAAATGGAAGCCAGCAGGAATTTCTGCTTCGTCGATTCGTTTAGTTATCAGGTCGTTAATAATGGAGTAAATCGGTAAGTTAAGGGTCTTATTATCCGGATGGAAACTATGTCTAATAGACCATGCATTGATTATTCTAATTTTGCCTGCCATGATGTCCTCGTAGATTTGATTTTTACTGAGCAACATGGTATTCACCTCTCTTTCTGAAAGATGTAGTGTCCTAACTTAAAGTACATATTCGTCGGACGAGATACAGATTAATTTTAACATAAAAATAAGGCCAGGAGTTCTGACCTTATTTTTTCTAGTTTATTACCAAACCTTGACTAAGATTTCACCACCGAGGCGAGCTTTGCGAGCTTCCTCACCAGTCATGATACCTTTTGAAGTCGAGACGAGGATGACACCACGACCGGATTTGACCTTTGGAAGATCATCGGCGGAAGTGTAAACACGGCGACCTGGTTTACTGACCTTAGTGATTTCGTTAATACGAGCGATTTCATCAGCTTGATTAATCAAAACATGGATGAAGTTGCGTGGTTTTGCTTCTTCGATAGAGAAGTCAGCGATAAACTTGGTTTTCTTGAGACCTTCTAGTACAGCAAGCTTTAGTTTAGAAGTTGGTACAACAATCTCGTTTTTGTTGACGAGAATAGCATTGCGGATACGAGTGATAAGGTCGGCAATTTGATCTGTTGATTGTAATGACATATCTTATCCTTTCTACCAGCTACTCTTTGTTACACCAGGGATTTCACCCTTGCTTGCTTTTTCGCGGAAGCTAATACGGCTGAGACCGAAGCGGCGCATGTAACCGCGTGGACGACCGTCGAGCATATCACGATTTTTTAACCTAGTTGGGCTGGAATTTTTTGGTAGCTTCTGAAGACCTTCGAGGTCGCCAGCGGCTTTAAGTTCAGCACGCTTTGCTTTGTACTTATCGTACATTTTTTGACGCTTGAGGTCACGGAGTACTGCAGCCTTTTTGGCCATGTTATTTGTTCTCCTTTTTCTCGAATGGCATACCAAATGCCTCTAATAATTTACGGCTAGCTTCTTTAGAACCGTTCTTGATGATGAAAGTGATCTCAAGGCCGTGAAGAACAGATGCGTCTTCGAAGGTAATTTCTGGGAAAACGGTTTGTTCTTTAAGACCAACTGAATAGTTGCCTTGTTCATCGAAAGATTTGCTTGGAACACCGTGGAAGTCACGAACGTGTGGCAAAGCGATATTGATGAAGCGATCAACGAATTCATACATCTTATCATTACGCAAAGTAGTGAGGTAACCAACTGGGGCGCCCATACCTTTACGAATCTTGAAGGTAGCAATAGATTTCTTTGCTAATCTAGAGGTGGAAGCTTGGCCGGTAATTTTAGCAAGAGTAAGAGCTACAGTTTCGGTGTAGTGCTTATCTTCACGCTTTTTACCAACACCACAAGATACGATAACTTTTTCAAGCTTTGGTACTTGGTTGATGTTCTTGATGTTAAGCTCTTTTTCTAGGTCTTTTACGATTTTGTCTTGGTATAAGACTTTCAAACGTGGGGTATATTCAGCCATGATTATTTCCCTTCTTTCTTGAGATTGGAAAGATCGATACCGACGTGAATATCTTTCTTACCACCCTTTGGATTAAATTGAGTGGCTTTGATGTGGCGCTCGCGAATGCCGATACCTTCGATCATTGCTTTGTGAGCGGCACGATCCATTTTGACGATTTTACCAGTCTGACCCTTGTGGTCGCCGGCAATGATTTTTACCATATCGCCAGATTTCAAATTCTGTGCCATATTATAGAACCTCCGGTGCTAAACTGATAATCTTGTTGAAGCCGAGTTCACGAAGCTCACGTGGGACTGGTCCGAAGACACGGGTACCCTTTGGAGTTTTGTCGTCGTTCACGATTACGGCAGCGTTGTCGTCGAAGCGGATGGTAGAACCATCGGCACGGCGAATTTGGCCACGAGTACGGACGATAACGGCACGAACTACTGCTTTTTTCTTAATGTTTCCTGTAGGAGATGCGTCCTTTACGCTGGCGGTGACAATGTCACCAACACGAGCGTAACGAGCGCGAGTTCCACCGAGGACACGGATTACGCCAAGTTCCTTGGCTCCGCTGTTATCTGCGACAGCTAATCTAGTTTCCTGTTGAATCATCTTATTTTTCCTCTCCTTCTTCTAGGTCACCACTAACTTCAGCTTTAAGTTCGACTGAATCGTGAGACTTTTCAAGAATTTTGACGAGTTTATAGGTACAAGTCTTTGAGTAAGGACGGCAGGCGATGATCTCAACCTTATCACCAAGCTTAGCCTCATTTGCTTCATCATGAGCGGTGTACTTACGGGTGTGTGAGTACTGCTTGTGATAAAGTGGATGAGTTTCACGGCTGGTAATGGAGACGGTGATGGTCTTATCGCGCTTATCAGAGGTAACTACTCCTTGAAGTGTTTTTGCCATACTTAGGCTCCCTTTCCTTGATTAATTAAAGTTAGTGCTTTTGCGATTTCTTTACGCAAAGCTTTGATACGATGTGGATTTTGCAAGGTGCCTTCGTAGAGTCCACGCTTAGCTTCGAGAAGCTCTTGCTTTAACTCAGCGACGGTTTTAACCTTGGCGGTTTCAGTTTTCTTGTCTGCCATGATTAAATTTCACCTTTCCTTACAAATTTACAACGTACTGGAAGCTTGTGAGAGGCAAGACGAAGTGCTTCTTTTGCCTGTTCTTCAGTGACTTCAGCCATTTCGAACATCACAGTACCAGTTTTAACTTTAGCTACGTAAAATTGTGGTTCACCTTTACCAGAACCCATTTTCACATCAAGAGGTTTCTTGGTGACAGGGGTGTGTGGGAAGATGCGGATCCAAATTTTACCACCACGCTTAATATAGCGGGTAATAGCTTGACGGGCAGCCTCGATTTGGCGGGAATTGATGCGTTCATTGTCGAGAGACATGAGACCGAATTCACCAAAAGCGACAGTGTTACAGCGAGTAGCTACGCCATCATTTTTGCCTTTTCTAACCTTACGGTGCGCAACGCGACTTGGAAGTAAAATAGCCATATTTATTTTTCTCCCTTATAAATCCAAACTTTAACACCTACGATACCGGCGATGGTTGGAGCGTGATGACAGTGAAAATCGATGTCAGCGCGGAGAGTATGTAGAGGAACTGAACCCTCGATGAATTTCTCACGGCGAGACATTTCGGCGCCATTAAGACGGCCAGAAACTTCGACACGAACACCTTTAGCACCTGCGGTCATGGTGGACTGAGTAGCCATCTTGACGGCACGGCGGAAGTTCATACGCTTACCAAGTTGGAAACCGATATTTTCAGCAACGAGCTTGGCGGATAATTCAGGTTTCTTAACTTCTTCCACGTTGAGGCGGATTGGTTGAGAAACGAATTTTTCCAATTCTTTCTTTAATTCATTAATACCAGCACCTTGTTTGCCGATAACTGCACCAGCCTTAGCGGTACGAATAGTAACCGTGGTAAGGTTGTCAGTACGTTCGATTTCGATGCGGGCAATGGTTGGGCGAGCTTTGAAGCGGTTTTCAATAGTCTCGCGGATCTTGACGTCTTCGATTAACCATTTTTTGAAATCAGTGTTCTTGGTGAACCATTTGGAGGCCCAATCTTTACTGATTTGAAGGCGATAAGAAACCGGGTTTACTTTTTGACCCATTACTTGTCCTCCTTAGCTGATTCTTTTTTAGCTTTTTCTTCGCCAGCTACTTCAACGAAGATGTTGCTGCTAATCTTCTCAAATGGAAGAGCGCGACCGCGTGATGCAGGAACAAAACGGCGGATGCGGGTACCAGCAGTAACAGAGATACGAGCGATGCGGATAGTCTTAGGGTCAATTGAAACACCAGAGTTAATGAGATTAGCTTTGGCAGAATCAATCGCTTTCATGACTGGACGTGCAGCGCGGCGTGGGGTGTGTTCTAGAATGACAAGAGCGTCGGCGACGTAGCGATCGCGAACGAGGCTAGCGACAACATTGGTCTTGCGTGGCATAGAATCTACACCTTTAATGTAAGCGTGTGCAAAATGAGTGGACATTATTTACCTCCCTTTACATCAGCTTTTTTACCACCATGGCGTTTGAACTTGCGAGTTGGAGCAAATTCACCAAGCTTGTGTCCGACCATATTTTCGGAAACGAAGACTGGAACGTGGACTTTGCCGTTGTGAACAGCGACAGTGCGACCAACCATTTCTGGGAAGATGGTTGAGTGGCGAGCCCAGGTTTTAATCACGGTGCGATCTTCAGCGGAGAGAGCTTTGATCTTCTTTTCGAGTTTAAAATCCACGAATGGACCTTTTTTAAGGCTACGAGACATAGATTATTTCCTCTTTCCTTCGTGACGACTACGCACGATCATTTTATTAGTTTTCTTATTGTGACGAGTACGGAAACCAAGAGTGAGCTGACCCCATGGAGTACGAGGAGCTTTACCGGTACCGTGACGACCACCGTCACCACCACCGTGTGGGTGATCTGTAGCGTTCATGACAACACCACGGACACTTGGGCGGATACCTTTACGGCGAGTACGACCAGCAGCACCAATCTTGATGTTTTGGTGTTGGAGGTTACCAACTACACCGATGGAAGCTTCACAAGTTGCGAGTACTTTGCGAACTTCACCTGATGGCATACGAAGAGTGGCATAGCCGTTTTCTTTTGCCATAAGTTGAGCAGATGCACCAGCGGAGCGGGCCATTTGAGCACCACGACCTGGAGTTAGCTCGATAGCGTAAACCATAGTACCGACTGGGATTAGATCAAGCGCTAAGCGGTTAGATTCTTCAATTGGAGCTTCTGCACCAGTTTGGAATTTCTTACCCTTAAACATCTTGGAATCAGCAAGTACGTAATGGAAGTTGTTGTTTTCGTCTTTGATACGAGCAATACGAGCGCTACGGTTTGGATCGTACTCGATCTCCATAACTTCGTAGGTCTTACCTTGTGGAAGGTTGTGAGTAAGAATACGATAGTGTCTCTTCACACCACCACCACGGTGACGAACAGTAATGCGTCCTTGGTTGTTTTTACCTGCATTCTGCTTTTTGGCCTTCAAGAGAGACTTGAGCGGTTTTCTGGTCGTAATTTGATCAAAATCCTGAGTAGTCTTCTGGCGCTGAGCAGGAGTAGTAGGACGATAAGCTTTAATGCTCATTATTTTTTATCTCCTTCCTCAACAGTTTCTTCGTCGAAGACGCGGATTTTGTTACCCTCAGCAAGCGTGACATAAGCATACTTGCGGTCGCGACGATATGTTGTGCCTGGATAGGCGTGTTTACCCTTTGAAAAGCGGGTCGCTTTACCCTTACGAGTAAGAATACGGATATCTTTGACGGTGACATTGTATTGTTCAGCGACAGCCTTAGCTACAGCGAGCTTGGAAGCGTCAGCAGGAACATTAAAGATATAAGTAGATTTACTTTGTTCGGCGTAAGCCTTTTCGGTTCTTCGAGGAATAAGTAGCATTATGCGTTCTCCTTTCCGATTAACCAGTTTTCGAGTTGAGCTTCAGAATCCTTTACGAGAACGATTTTGTCTGCATTCATGATGTCGAAGACATTGAGGAATGTAGGACGAACAACTTTGACAAAGTCGATGTTGTTGGTTGCACGTAGGGTGAGAGCGTCTTTCTCTGGAACTACGATCAGAGTATTTTCTGAAGTAATACCATTTTTCTTAAGAGTAGCTAAGACTTCTTTGACTTTGCCATCTTTGATACCGAGAGAATCGATAGCAATGATGCTCTTATCAGTATTCTTGATAGAGAGAGCCTGCATAACTGCAACTTTCTTAGCGTTTCTTGAGAGATTCTTGGTGAAGTTTTCGTTGCCAGTACGGCCGCCAGCTACACCACCATGGCGCCAGATAGGGTTACGG
>JABCOY020000053.1 GCA_013333375.2 Candidatus Saccharimonadota bacterium
AATGAGCGAGTCTTTCGTTACGGTCGAAACATTAGTCGTAGTTGTACCAGTTTTGGTAGCAGTCCAAACTCCAGGCACCACAAAACCGAATGACGCACCTAGACTTCCGAAGACCATTGAACGAGCAGAGGTGTCACTGAGAATATCAGAAACCATGTAGGCAGCCTGAGAATCTAGTACACGATTGCCAGAGGTATCTTCCCATTTTTCTAGTACATCACCTGAACCATTTTTCACTTCTAGGATGTATGAAAGTGGTTTATACACGCCACCGCGAGCTAGGGAAGCATAAGCATTTGCGTGCTCAATTGGCTTAACCGTACAGCCCGAACCAATTGCAATCGAGAGACCACCAGAGGTATCGGTACAGTAAGACAAATCGCCTAAATCATGTGCGGTTTTAATGCTATCTTCGATGCCATTGATGTAGAGAGCTTTTACGGCTGGAATATTTAAAGAGTTAGCCAAGGCTCTGCGGATTGAAATGTTTCCATAGAAAGCTCCGGTGTAGTTACGTAATTTACAGTTACCAGTAAAGCCAGCACAGTAGAAATTATCAATATTTTCATCTTTCAAAATCGATCCCGCACCGTAGTTTGCTCCTTCACGCTGTTTGAAGAGTGGAGCGTAGTCCAAAATTGGCTTAATTGATGAGCCTGGTTCGAGTAGTGAAGTGGAAGCGTTTACTTCGCCATAGACCGGTTTGTTCCAGTCAGCAGAACCTACCATCGCAATCACTTGTCCGGTTTCCACATCGACAGAAGAGAGGGAAATATTGTCACTACCATTCTGGTACATCAATGCAGAACCGTTAGCCACTGCCTTTTCCGCATATTCCTGAGCTTTCAAATCCAGACTAGTTTTAATCGTGAAACCACCTGCACGCATAGTTTTTACGCCATATTTTTCTTCTAGCTGACGCTTCACTTCGAGCACGAAATGAGGAGCCTTAATATCAGTATAACGGCTGGATTCTGGTTGGATTGACTCGAGAACTTTTTCTTCTTTGGCGGCCTTAGCTTGCTCTTCAGTAATGTATCCCATCTTTACCATCACATCCAAAGTTTTGTGTTGGCGTTCAATCAGAGATTTGTTGTAAGCAGTATTATATGGACTAAGCAAAGTTGGGTTATTTGGAATTGAAGCCAGCAATGCTGATTCACCGAGGGTTAAATCTTTAGCTGATTTTTTGAAATAAGCCTGCGCTGCACTTTCTACCCCGTTACGACGACCACCATAAGGTGATTCATTGAGGTACATGGTAATAATTTGCTCTTTCGAGTACATCTTTTCGACTTCGAGCGCCAAAATCATTTCCTTAATTTTACGAGGCAAACCAGATACTGTACGGTTGCCCGCTTCGTCTGCAAAATAAACCTGCTTAATTAGCTGCTGAGTCAAAGTCGAACCACCTTGCACACCGCGGCCAGTTACGGTTGAAAGTGCTGCACGGATCAAGGCTGAGAAGTTTACACCAGGGTGATTATAGAAGTCACGGTCCTCGATCGCTACCGTCGCCTGACGCATATAGGTAGAAATATTATCTCCATCCACCACTAAGCGATAGTCGCCGTCACCCTTATCTTCCCAAAGAGTTTGACCGTTACGATCCAGATATGTGTTAACCGTACCGGTTACTTTCATCTGATCTAGGCGGATTTCATCGAGATCTTTCTTAAAATAAAGGAATAAACCGCCCACAGCAATAATCGCAAGCAAAAACATCGCGGCGCCAAATTTCAAAATCATAAACAAGCCCTTCTTCGAGAAGAGATTGCGAATTACACGTTTTGGTGCGAGCTTGGCAAAGAAGCGCTTCACTGGTTCTTTTGGCAGTTTAGCTAATTCTTCTGCTTCACGCCTTGCCTTAGCCTCTTGTTTCATTTTATTTTTGTAAACCAAGCTAGAGTAGACATTCATCTTACGGTCACTCTTCATAAAAGGTGATTTTTTTGGTGCCCTTGGTTTATCCTTGCTATTTTTTGCCGAAGTTTTATTCATTTCCTTGGATTCTGTAACTAAATTAACATTATTGCTTTGTACTTTTATTGTAGCATTTTCTGTTGGTTTTGGGGTATTCTCCTCGCGTAATTTAGTCTCGTTTTTTAGGTTGGATATCCCACCTATTGGAAGCTTTTTCTCTCTATTATTAGTAAAAATTTTTTCTTCACGAGTCGTTAAATATTGTTTCATCGGCGTAGCCTCGCGCTTCATCGGTTGACGTAGTTTTTCGCCTGGAGAAACTAATTTTACTGGTTGTTTATTCGTTACAAAACGAGAAGAATTTTTATTCGACAAAAACTCGTGCATGGAATTAGTTTTATTCGCCGCAGTTTGTTTGGCATTATTTTTTATGTTCGCACTTTTTAAATTGGATTTTGAGTCTGTCACGCAGCCCTCCACTTATTTGTTCAGAATTTAATTATAACACAAGAAAAAATGTTAAAATATACTTATGAAATTATCCGAAGAACTCATCTGGCGTGGTTTCGCCGCCGAAAATAGCTTTACTAATCCTTCCGAACTTGATGAAAAAGCAAATAAACGCTTCTATTTTGGTGCCGACCCTTCAGCTGACTCTTTAACTATTGGTAATCTTGCCGCTCTCATGATGTGTGCCTGTTTTGTACGTCATGGTTACGAGCCAACCCTTCTAGTTGGTGGTGCTACTGGTCAAATTGGTGACCCTAAGGAAAATGGTGAACGCGAATTGAAACCTCTCGAAGAAGTTGCGCATAATAAGGAATGCATTCGTCGTCAAATGGCTAATGTAATTAGTTTTGATGGTGCTGCCGATACGCGAAATGATGGCGACCCAGATAATGACCACTATGAATTACGCCTAGTCGATAATTATGATTGGTTTAAAAACATTAATTTCTTAGATTTTTTGCGTGAAGTCGGTAAAAACTTCTCCATGACACAACTTCTCGATCGTAAATTTATCCAAAATCGTATCGGCGAAGGTGGCTCTGGTATCTCTTATGCGGAATTTTCTTACTCTTTGATTCAGGGTTATGATTTTCTTCACCTCTATCGTCATTACGGAATTGACCTGCAACTTTGTGGGGCTGATCAATTCGGTAATGCTTCCTCTGGTATTCATCTGATTAAACGTCTCGAAGGTGGTCGCGCTGATGTTTGGTCTACTCCTCTTGTAATCGACCCAGTGACTGGTCGTAAATTTGGTAAATCTGAGGGAAATGCTATCTGGCTTGCTAGTCAGGATAATGGTTCCGGTAATTACACTTCTATCTTTGATTTTTATCAATTCTGGCTTAATCAGTCCGACCAAGCAGTCGAATCTTTGATTAAAATCTACACCGTTCTCTCTAAGGAAGAAATCGATCAGATTCTTGCTGAACATCAAGCTCATCCAGAGCTTCGCATTGCCCAAAAAGCCCTTGCTCGTGGTGCGACTGAGGTGGTCCATGGTAAATCTTCTGCTGCCGCGGTGATTACTCTTACTGAATTACTCTTCGGTGGTCGTAAGGTAGAGACTCTTTCTGAATCGGAAATCGAAAGCATCACTATCCTCTTGCCACATTTGAATCTTGATGGCGGTGAAATTAATTTAATCGACGCTCTCGTTGAGCTTGGTTTGGCGAACTCTCGTTCCGAAGCTAAAACTTTGATTTTGGGTAATGCTATCTCTGTAAATAATCAGAAAATCCAGGATCCATCCTATCAAATTTCTTCCTTCGCTATTTTAAAGCGTGGCAAAAATAAATTCGCCATTGTCAAATAATCGACAAATCAGCTTTTTCCATTGATTTTACTTCTCGACTAGCGTATTCTTAAAATAGAAAAAGTGAGGTAAGGTTTATTTTTCCGAGATGTAAGGAGAATATCACATGTGTACCCATTAAATTCTCGTTCAAAGAACGATTTTACAGAGTAATTTTACAGAAATTCGATAAATAACGGAGGAATTATGGTCAAAGAAAAAGAAACTAAAAAAACTGATGCTGAAAACGGAAAATCCGAAGCCTTAAAACTTGCTATTGCTCAAATCACCAAGCAATTTGGTGATGGCTCTATTATGAAATTGGGTGATAATCGCAATATCGATGTCGAACTCTTGAAGTCAGGTTCGCTTTCACTTGATTTAGCTCTAGGTGGTGGATATCCTAAGGGTCGTATTATTGAAATCTACGGTCCAGAATCTTCAGGTAAAACCACCTTGGCACTGCACGCCATTGCTGAGATTCAAAAAACTGGTGGTCAGGCTGCCTTCATTGATGCAGAGCATGCTCTCGATCCATCTTACGCTAAGCGTATTGGTGTTGATGTCGATAATCTTTTGATTTCTCAGCCAGATAACGGTGAGCAGGCTCTCGAAATTTGTGAAACTCTCGTGCGTTCAAACGCCGTGGACTTAATTGTGGTTGACTCGGTCGCGGCCCTTGTCCCACAGGCTGAAATTGATGGCGATATGGGTGATGCTCAGATGGGTCTTCAGGCTCGTTTGATGTCTCAGGCTATGCGTAAGCTCACTGCCATTATCTCTAAATCCAAGGCCACTGTTATCTTCATTAACCAGATTCGTATGAAGATTGGCGTGATGTTTGGCAACCCTGAAACTACTACTGGTGGTAACGCTCTGAAGTTCTACGCTTCCGTCCGTATTGATATTCGCCGTATCGGTCAGATTAAAGATGGTGAAAATATCATCGGTAACCGCACCAAGATTAAGGTCGTGAAAAATAAGATTGCCGCCCCATTCCGCTCTGCCGAATTCGATATCATGTATAACGAAGGTGTTTCCAAGGTTGGTGATGTGCTTGATCTTGCTGTACAATATGGTGTCTTCGATAAGGCTGGTGCCTTCATTAAATACAATGGCGAAACTATTGGCCAAGGTCGCGAAGCTGTGAAGCGTGTACTTAAAGAAAAGCCAGAGTTCTTCGCTGAAATTGAACAAAAAGTTCGCGAAAAAGCTGAAGCGAGCGAATAGTGTCCGCTCTTTCTCTGGAGACCTTCCAGAAGATTTCGCAACTAAAACCAGGGGTTAAAGACCCGAATCGCATTAATATTTTTGTTAATCATAAATTTTTGTGCTCACTTAGTTTTAAGGTTTTTTCGGAACAAAATCTTAAGGTCGGCGACGTTCTCACGGAAGAACGTATTGCTGAGCTGGTTGCGCTTTCTTCACTAGATAAACTCTATCAATCTACCCTAGAGTATTGTTTGTCGCGTCCGCATTCTGAAAAAGAAATTCGCGACTACCTGCATCGTAAGCAACTGCGTCGTCGTCAATCGCAAATCAAATACGATAATTTTAAAAAACGCCTAGCCGAGGACGAAGAATATCGCACTAAAATTCAAGAAATGCGAAAAAATGTTCGTGCCCAGAATGAAAAGATTCGCGAAATTGATTTCACAGAAAATAATACCTATGAATATACCGGTCGTAAATCCCTTAATCTTCCCACCAAGCCTGGCGCAGAGATTACGGAAACTCAGATTAATCTCGTAGTTGAACGTTTGAAGCAGGAAAAATTTCTTTCCGATTATAATTTTACGCGTTTCTATATCGATAATCGCAACCAAAGTAAGGGAATTAGTCGCAAAAAATTACTCTATGAATTAAAGAGTAAGGGAATTTCTGAATCTCTGGTGCGTGAAGTGCTTGAGAATGATGAGCTTTTTTCTCAACGTGAAGATGACACTGAAATAGATAAAATGATCGAGAAGAAATTACGTCGTCCGATCACTCAAGAAAAACTGATGGCCTATCTTGTTCGCCAAGGTTTTTCCTATGATTTAATTAAATCCAAACTCTCAACAATCAATTCTGAAAATCTTCAAAATTAAAATCAAACCTTTTGGCTAGTCATTTTGGCGGAATGGGTTAACGAAATTCGGCACGAACTCTTCCTGCTCTAGTTTTTCGCGCCCATTTTGCTTAGCTAGTTCGTCTTTTACGATGACTGCCTCATCATTGATCTCTAGAATTTCTGAGCGATTAATTATCAGCTCTGGGTCGATAAATGATTTCAGGATTGGACGCTTGACGATTAGCTGCTGAATATAAAAATCGTTTACATCGACCGTGTAATCTATTACTGTCCCTACGCTATTCTTGCTTTGGGTCTTTACCTTGAAGTTGATTGGCTGAAAATTCAGTTTCACCATTTCATCGATTTTTACTACATCCCCCACGTTTAGTAGCTCTTCGTCTGAATCAATAATCATTCCGAGGTGAGAAAATTCTCGTACACTACGGACATCCAAAATCGCTCCCGAGTCAAAGCTCACAGTATTTTTATTAAGGAAAAATCCCAAAATCTTCAAATCATTCGGATCGACAATGATTGATTCAATCGTGCTGATCACCCCACCGGATCTTAAGCTTAAGATGCGAAATCCGATTAATTTTGAAGCATCTAAAATCATAGTACTCCCAAAATTCCTTTCAGGGCATATTCGGTATCTTCGTGATTACGCACCGTAATTGTATCGATGCCCATCTGTACAACTGGATAATCATTGCCACCCTCTTGCGTCATGTCACCAAAATAGAGAATATCGTCTTTTTCAACATTCAACTCTTCCATCAAATGGTTCATGCCGAAAGATTTATTCAGTCCATCACGGAAAGCATTGATGCTGGTAGTTCCTGCCACTTCGAAAGAAAAGTCTGATACTTTTTCCTTGGCAAGTTTGGCAATCAAGTTACGCTTCTTGCAATCTGGATCCCAGGCGTATTTCGCCTCAGTACCCGCTTTTTGCCCAAGCGCCGAGAAAGTTACTTGTGACAAACGATTTTCGATAATTTCGTCACCCGGCTGGAGCTTGTCTTCTTCCCAATACCCCACTTCTTTGGCCGAACTTTCCAGAGCTTCGGTGATTTTTGCCACCTCATCTTCGGTTAATGGATAATTATAAACTTGCTCCCAGTTCTTCTCATTGTAAGTTGACCCATCGTTGCCGTTGGCGGTTGGCTGGTAGCGATAGTATTGTGTGCCTTGTGCCACAAAAAGATGAAGATGTGCCAGTTGCGCTGGAGTAACATCGGCGACTTCGACTAAGCGATTCACGATTTGAATTAAAAATTGCTCAAATTTCTGACCGGAAATTGGGCAAATTTCAAATTCGTTCAAGCATTCGCTGAGTAAAAAGGCCATTTCGTCTGGAATTGGCGTCTTAGCAATATTCAAAGTTTGGTCAATATCAAAGGATAATATTTTCTTCATCTCTATTCCTCTCTGCGGTATTTCTTTTGCTTATTATAGCAAAAACACTCATTTTTTGTGGTTAAAATCAAAATCCACACCTCACCAAAACCTTAAAATTCTCAAACTGATTATGCTATAATAAGATTATGAAAACATATATTGTGGGCAACTGGAAGATGAATCTGACCATCGGTGAGTCTTCTATCTTTTTGCAGAAATTACTTAAAAAAATCAAACCTAGTCGTGGCCTCGAAATTGTGATTGCTCCAAGTTTTACTTCGCTCTCTAGTCTTTCACTTCAACTTGAACGTAATAAATCTAAGATTAAGCTTGCTGCTCAGAATTTCTACTACCGTGATTTTGGAGCCTATACTGGTGAGGTCTCTATCGCTCAGCTCCGCGGTCTAGTCTCTTACGCTATTATCGGTCATTCCGAGCGTCGTTTCGTCTTCGGTGAAACTAACCGAGAAATTTCTCAAAAGGTGGCCGCTGCGATTCGTAATGGTATCACTCCGATTCTTTGTGTCGGTGAGACTGAAAGTCAACGTAATTTTGGTGAAACCGTCGATGTTTTGCGTGACGAAATTTTTGGTGGTCTCTCCGAAATCGATAGCGACGATATTAAAAAATGTATCATCGCCTATGAACCAGTTTGGGCTATCTCTAGTACCAAGGCTGCTCATATCGCCAGCCCAGATGAAATTGCTGACGCCGTGAAAATTATTCGCGATCAACTTACTTCTGTTTATGGTGAGGAGACCGTCGCTGAAATTCCCGTACTTTTTGGTGGCAGTGTCAATCCAAATAATGCTGGCGCCTACCTTACCGTGCCAGGTGTGAACGGTTTACTAATTGGTAGTGCCGGATTAGTTTCCGAGTCATTTGCTAGTATTATTGAGACCGCAAAAAAGGTCCGTGAATAAGTAAAAATCGAGTATAATTAAACATGAATATGCAAGGAAAAAACGCCCAAAATACTACTGCCAAAGGTCGCATGATGGATTTTTCTCCTGTCCGCAAAACTGCTGGCACTTTTTCTGCTGCCGCGAATTCTACTACTCCTAGTGCGGGTGGTCGCACTTATGCTTCTGGCATCAACAATCGTACTTCTACCTTTGTCGCCACGAATTCCGCCATCGCTAGCCCTACTCGTGCTCGCACTCTTACTTCGGCTTACACTTATTCGCTTTCCGAACGTGAACTAGAACGCAAAAAACAGGCAAAAAAAGAGCGCGAACGTCGTGAGGAAATTCAGCGCCAGATTGAACTCCAAAATCAAACCATGGACTATAATCGTCGCCGCATTGAGGCCGCTAAGCAGGAATTAGCTCGCTCTCAGGCCGAAGAATCTTTGCGAAATCGCGAACTTAGATTGCAGCGTGAAATCGAAGAAAAACAGCAGGCTATTGCTAAAAAACAGGCTGAACAAGAAGCTCTTTTACGACGCCAGGCTATTGAACGAGAAAATCAGGCCAAGCAAAGACGCTATGAATACGAAAAACAACGTGCCAAAGAAGAATTAGCCAAGCGTAAAGTTGGTGAATTGCCGCGTGCTACTGGTCGTATTCCAGTAGGCAGTGCTAGCTTAGCCCCGAAGATGAGACCTGCTCCTACCGCAATTTCAGTTACTAACGCCGCTTCCGCTGGGTCAATTTCAGTTACTAATGCTGCAAATTCTCTTGCCGGTTCCGCCATTAATACTGTTAATTCTGCTGCCTCCGCTGCTTCTGCTGCCTCCAAATTTAAAGCGCCTTCGCCGGTTTCTCGTATTCAGATTACCGCCAGTCCAAGCCGCACACTTTTTGGTCGCATTCGTCCAGCTAAAAAAGTTGAGTCTGAAATAAATTCCGAATCTCAACAGACTTACCCAGCTAAAGCTCCAGTTCCAACTACCCTGGTTTCTTCAAGTGTACGTGATGCCTTGCAAAACTATGATAATTATGATGAAATCGAGGATCTCGAGGCGCTCTTTGACTCCGTTGATAATCAGCAACTCCACGGTAAAAGTTCGGCATCTACCTCTGGTAATCCATCCGCTACCATGTATTATCCGACCGCCGGCCGCTCGAATACTATTTCTACTCTGCCAAAAAACCAGGAAAGCGCGCTCACCTCAGATTCTATTGACTCCGCTTTTGCCCCAGTTGATCAATCTGAACCATCTGAAATTATAGCTACGGTCGCTCCGGCTCGTTCAGTATATTCTTTTACAGATAACGAGAAGCCAAAAACTGCTTCACTTTATGCCGAATCTGATATCGCTAATAATAATTCCAACTATGTCCTCGGCGGTCGCAGTCCATTTATTAACACCGATAAGGTGCAAAAACGTCCGCTTGCTGCCGGTCAAGATAATTTCACTTCCTCAGATTTTTCTTCTGAACTCCTCGGCCCAGGCTCCAAGATCAAGGATTACACTTTCGAGGAAGATAATAATTCTCGTAAAACTATTTATGCGAAAAATAAATCCGAAAATACCAAGGCTAAGCAGCAGGCCGTTATTATTGATGATCCTTCCATGCGCAAGACCAACCTTTCGCTAGTTTTCGCGCTTATCGCTATGAGTATCTTCGGTGCACTAGTCGGCGCCATCGTCTATTTTGCTTTCTTCCAATAAAAAAAGAGGCTAAGAGCCTCTTTTTTATAACCTGATATGAGTAACTTTGCCTCGCAAACTTTCTCGTACAGGCGGTCATAAAAAATAAGAGCATAAATGCTCTTCTTTTTTATAACCTGGTGCGAGTAATCCCACTACGTGGTATTTCTCGTACAGGCAATTAAAAAAATAAAGAACATAAATGTTCTTTCTTTTTTAATTTGGTGCGAGTGGAGAGAATCGAACTCTCATCCCAAGTTTGGAAAACTTGTATACTAACCGCTGTACTACACTCGCTAATGGGGTGGGTGATCGGAATTGAACCGACGACCTTCTGGACCACAATCAGACGCTCTAACCGACTGAGCTACACCCACCAAATTTTCAAAATGCGCTGTACGCTTCCTAGATTATAACAAACCCAGTTCCTTTTTTCAATCAGAGATTCACTTTTCTTTCCGCTTGTGTTAAAATGAGCAAAAGCATCCAAATAAAAAGGCATATTATGAAAAACCACATCTCCACACCTTGGTTCTTTCTGCTAGCCATAGCTGCTAGTATGAGCGCCACATTTTCTCTCCAACAAAACACCCATGCTCTTGTCAAGCCAACCCTTTCCGCCTCTGTCGACAGTGCAAATATCCAGGTTAATGGCACCGATGTAATTGAGAGCGCATCTGGCACTACCGACACGCCAGTAAATGTTTCAGTCAAGACTAATAATCGCAGTGGTTATACCGTCACAGTTTCTTCCACCTCTGAAGAAATCGCCCTTACCGACGCTAATCCTCTAAATGACACGAAAATTTCTTCCATTGGTTCTAATTACACTCTAGCAGATCTTCCAGCTAATCAATGGGGTATGCGTCTAGATTCTGAGGCGCTCTATTCACCAATCCAACCACGTGGTCATGCAAAGGTTATCGCCACCACTACCGCCAAAAACGACACCGAGGAAACCAATACTTTTCATGTCGGTATGAAGTTAAACTCCAGCCTCCGCACCGGCAATTATCAAAACAAACTTCTCGTCTCTATTACCACAAATCCTATCGAAAATTATGTGGAATTAGGAAATAGTTACACTCTCAGGTCTACTTTTAGCGAGCTGATCGGAGATAGGGTTTATAATATTAAACATATAAAATATAGTACTCAACCCCCAGCGAAAAATATCACTACCGCCACAATTCATAACGACGATGTATCCGAGGCTCCTGTTTTAGCTTGGTGGGACGACTCTACTAAGACGATTTATTATCACTCAGAAGCCTCAAAAATTTACCTTCCAGAAAGGTCCATGATGCTATTTGATAGTTACGAGAATATGGAAGATATCGACCTGTCTCCTATTGATACTAGCAACGTTACAACTTTTAATCAGATGTTTAACGGAGATAGGAAGTTGAAAAAGTTAGATTTTTCACACTTTAACACTTCAAAAGTTACTAATATGTCATGGATGTTTACTAGTTGTGAAAGTCTAGAAGAATTAGATCTCTCTAGCTTTAATACCAAAAATGTTATCTCGATGAACCTTATGTTTGCCGGTGCAAAGTCTTTAAAAAAATTAAACTTAACGAGTTTTGATACCAGTAATGTAACTGGCATGCAATCGATGTTTAAAGAAGTTAGGAATATCGAATCATTGGACTTAAGTAGTTTTAATACATCAAAAGTCGATGATTTTTACAATATGTTCGCCAATAGTTACGATTATTCAAATCCAACTTCCACTGAAAATAAACTTAAAACCATCTATGTCTCCGAAGGTTTTACTACCTCTGCAATCAGTAGTTTTATTAATGATTCAGTGCTTACTAATCGCACTGGTCTTTGCGGTAGTAACGGTACTTGATTCTCATCTGCGCATACTAATTACGAATATCTGCGCATCGACCGCCCAGGCGCCCCAGGTTATTTTACTTACAAGGCTAAACCATAATAAAAAACGGCCAGACTTCTGGCCGTTTTTAGTGCAATTCATTTTGACTAGTAGTATAAGATACGGAAAAAGTTGATCAAAAGTATTAGTTTAATTAAAAATTCGGCTTAATCACCGGTCTAATATTTCCGCCAGAAGGCCTACTACCACGAGAAAAACCAGCACTACCAGAAAAACTAGCACCACTCGAAACTCCGCCGCCCATTCCCATCATCTTGTCGCGTTGCATGGTTTCACTCGGGGTACGTCGCACACCAGATGCCCCACCACTAGATTCGGTTCCGCCAAGCCTTCCATACCCACGCTTATATCCGTCTCCCGGCGTCACGCCATATCCGCGCCTTTCGCCGCCACTACTTAGTACACCATAACCACGAGCTTTTTCTTGCTCTCCCACCACGCCATAACCACGCTTCAATTCCTCTGAGTTTTTCACATAACCATAACCATGATTAGTCTCTTGGTCATTCACCCGGCCAAAACCATCATTCTGGCTAGGTTCCGAACTGCCACCACGAACATCGAAGCTGCCTTCCATTCCATTTTGTCCGCGCGACCTCTGGTATAGGTCACCTGCCTCTTGTTGCTTGCCGGAATTCCCCCGCATCAGATCACTTTGCCCGTAGCTGCCGATTATGCCGCCCATTTTGCCTCCATTTTCTTCCATTATAGCAAATTTTAATCTCTTAGTTTGTTACAAAAAATCGCCACTTCTCACCAAATCCACTCACACTCACTGGTGAACTAAAATCGCAGCACCCCCCCGTAGTTTACTATGAAAATTCTCCATATTTGCTTTAAAAAATCTAAAACACTTATGATTATTTTCTAACTATTGAAACTCACACGTCTAAAACGCTAATGCTTGTGATATAACCATTGACATTTTCAAGCATTTATAGTATAATCACCTCAGTCTGTAATCTGGCTTAACCGCTTGAATTACCAAGACGTCCATTAAAATCGAATCATCTCAGGCGTAAAATAATTTCACGCCTGTTTATTATAGATG